>JAUNTQ010000023.1 GCA_030538605.1 Pseudomonadota bacterium | reverse complement strand
GGATGTGGCGGTCGTAAAAGCTGGCGGGGATGTTGATGCAGCCGTAGGAGATGCGCCGCTCGGGCACGCGGCCCGAGGCGATGCGGCGTGGGCGCTGTTCGCCGGGGACGTCGCGCAGGCGGTGCATGGACAGGGCGCTGTCATAGTCGAGCCAGGTGATGTCTTCGCCTTTGTGGTTGAGGCCCGGCTCGGTCACGAAGCGCCCGGCGGGGGTGATTTTTTCGTGCGGGCGCACGCGCGAGAGCGGGCGGGTGCCGATGTCGGGCGGGGCCACGTCGCCCAGCGCCTGCCCTAGCAGCACGGGGGTTTCGGCCAGCACGTCGCCGCGCGGAGAGAAGATCCACAGCCGCGCACCGGTTTTGTCCACCACGGCAAAGTGGCCCTGCACGCCCCGGCTGTCGCGCGCGTCGCCGCTTTGGCGCACGGCATCGGCCAGCAGCCACACGGCGGTGGGCGGCACGTTGGGGCTGGCCCAGGCGGCGGGGGCCAGGGCGCAGAGCAAGGCGAGCAGGGTGTGGCGAAGGGGGGTCAACAACATGGCGAGCAGGGGAAACCTAGGCGGTTTCATCATGCCAGTTGACCACGCGCAGACCGGGCACGCGGGTGAATTCCCCCACGTTGCGGGTGACGACTGTGAGGGCGTGTGCCAAAGCGGTGCCTGCGATGAGCAGGTCACAAGCGCCGATGGGTCGACCCTGGCGCTCCAGGTGAGCGCGTGCCAGCGCCGCTTCGGTGGCGGATGCGGCATTCAAGTCCAGGAAGGTGCTGCGCTGCAATACATCGTCCACGAAGCGGCGCAACCGGGTAGAGTTGCTCGATTTGGCGCAACCCACCTCCAACTCGAACAGCACCACGGCGCTGAAGAACAGGTTGTCGCGGTTGGTTTGTGCCAGCTTGTCGCGAATGCCTGCGTGGCCTCGGTAGGCGTAGATGATGGTGTTGGTGTCAACCAGCCACTTCATTCAAACGGCTCCAGCGGGCGGTCGGTGCCCAGGTCGGCGTAGCGGGTGCGCTGGTCGAGCAGAAAGTCCAGCCCGTCGTCCTCATTCGCCTGCCGCAAGGCGTCAGACTGAGCGAAGACGCTTTGCCAATCGCTTTGCCGTTGCTGCTGCTCCGCCTCTGCGAAGCGCGCAAACCACTTCGACAGCGACATCTCGGCCCGCTCGGCAGCGGCCTTGGCCGCTTGCAGGGCGGCGGGTTCGAGGTAAATGGTGACTTGGGCCATGACACACCTCCTTTGCCTAAAAAAAGTATAAGTTTGCGAAAATTATACTCGGGGCTTACGCAAAAAGGACTGTTCCACTGGCATCTCACGATGCAGCGCGGGTCAAGTCTGGCGGGATTGCGTAAGTCCTGATACTTGGTCAGCCGCTGGCTTGCCCAGGCTGCGCAGCACGTCGCGCACCATCTGGGCGCGGGCTTTGGGGTCGGGCAGTTCGCGTTCGATGCGCAGTTTGTCGTTGCCGGCCAGTTTGATGTGGCGGTTTTTCTGGATGAGCTGGATGATGGCCAGCGGCTCGACGGGCGCGTTGGGGCGGAAGCTGATATGGATGACGCCGGGGGCGGCGTCCACTTTTTGTACGCCGTAGGGCTGGCTGATGACGCGCAGGCGGTGTACGTCGATCAGCGCCTGCGCCTGCGGGGGCAGTTTGCCGAAGCGGTCGACGATTTCTTCCAGCAGGGTGTCTATCTGTTCGCTGGTTTTGGCGGTGGCGAGTTTCTTGTAGAACGACAGGCGCAGGTGTACGTCGCCGCAGTAGTCATTGGGCAGCAGCGCGGGAGCGTGCAGGTTGATTTCGGTGACGGCCTGCATGGGCGCGAGCAGGTCGGGTTCCTTGCCGTTTTTGAGCGCGCGCACGGCTTCGGAGAGCATTTCGTTGTAGAGCTGAAAGCCGATTTCCATCATGTTGCCGCTCTGGTTGTCGCCCAGCACTTCGCCCGCGCCGCGTATTTCCAGATCGTGCATGGCGAGGTAAAAGCCGCTGCCCAGCTCTTCCATTTGCTGGATGGCTTCAAGCCGCTGCTCGGCCTGCTTGGTGAGGCTTTGCACGTCGGGCACGAGCAGATAGGCATACGCCTGGTGGTGGCTGCGGCCCACGCGCCCGCGCAGCTGGTGCAACTGCGCCAGGCCGAATTTGTCGGCCCGTGCCATGACGATGGTGTTGGCCGTGGGCACGTCGATGCCGGTTTCGATGATGGTGGAGCACAGCAGCACGTTGAAGCGCTGGGCCACGAAGTCGCGCATGACGCGCTCCAGCTCGCGCTCGGGCATCTGGCCGTGGGCAATCGCTATGCGCGCTTCGGGCAGCAGGCGCTCGAGCATCTGGCGGCGGTTTTCGATGGTTTCGACCTCGTTGTGCAAGAAGTACACCTGCCCGCCGCGCTTCAATTCGCGCAGCACGGCCTCGCGGATGGTGCCGTGGCTTTCGCTGCGCACAAAGGTCTTGATGGCCAGGCGCCGCTGCGGCGCGGTGGCGATCACGCTCAAGTCGCGCAGGCCCTCCAGCGCCATGCCCATGGTGCGGGGGATGGGCGTGGCGGTGAGCGTGAGCACATCGACTTCGGCGCGCAGCTGCTTCATCTGCTCTTTGTGGCGCACGCCAAAGCGGTGTTCTTCGTCGATGATGAGCAGGCCCAGGTTCTTGAACTGCGTTTTCTCGCTCAGCAGCTTGTGCGTGCCCACCACGATGTCCACGCTGCCGTCGGCCACGCCTTTCAGGGCGGCGGTGATTTCCCTGGCGCTGCGAAAGCGGCTCATCTCGGCCACCTTCACGGGCCACTTGGCAAAGCGGTCTTTCAGCGTCTGGTAATGCTGCTCGGCCAGCAGCGTGGTGGGGGCAAGAAAGGCGACCTGCTTGCCGCCTGTGACGGCCACGAAGGCGGCGCGCAGGGCGACTTCGGTCTTGCCAAAGCCCACGTCGCCGCACACCAGGCGGTCCATGGGCTGGGGCGAGATCATGTCTTGCACCACGGCGTGAATGGCGGCCTTCTGATCCGCCGTTTCCTCAAAGCCGAAGTCGGCGGCGAACTGCTCGTAGTCGTGCGGCGAATAGCGAAAGGCGTGGCCCTCGCGTGCGGCGCGGCGGGCGTAGATGTTGAGCAGTTCGGCGGCGGCGTCGCGCACTTGTTCGGCGGCCTTGCGCCGGGCTTTTTCCCACTGGCCGCTGCCCAGCTTGTGCAGGGGCGCTTCGTCGGCGCTCACGCCGGTGTAGCGGCCAATCAGGTGCAGTTGCGACACGGGCACGTAGAGCGTGGCGTTGGCCGCGTATTCCAAGTGCAGCATCTCTTGCAGCGCGGGCGATCCGTCGGCGTTTTTCTCGCCCAGGTCCATGTTCACCAGACCGCGATAGCGCCCGATGCCGTGCTGCGTGTGCACCACCGGGTCGCCCACTTTCAGCTCGCTCAGATCCTTGATGAGCGCATCGACATCGCTCACCTGCTCCTGCTTGCGGCGGCGGCGCGCGCTGCTGCCGGCGGCAAACAGCTCGGTCTCGGTGATGAAATCGATGCCGCCTTCCAGCCAGGCAAAGCCCCGCGCCAGCGCGGCGGTGGCGATGCCGGTTTTCTCGTGTGCGGTTTGCTGGAACTCGGCCAGCGAGTCGAACGCGGGCGGGTTCAGTCCGCTGGCGCGCAGAAAGTCCAGCAGGCTTTCGCGCCGGCCATCGCTTTCGGCCAGCACCAGCGTGCGCTGGCCGCCCTTGGCGCTGTGCGTGGCCATGTGCGCATGCAGGCGCGCCAGCGGGTCGTCTGCACCGCGCACGACGGTGAGGGGGGGCAGCAGGTCGAATTCCGCATAGGCGCTGCTTTCTTCCTCCCTCCCCCCCTGGGGGAGGGTTGGGGTGGGGGCCGCCCCGCTCAACCGAGAACCGGTGTCTGCATCTGCCGTGGTTTGGGGGGGCGGCGCCCCCCCCCCCCCCCCCCCGGCGGGGGGGGGGGCGGGCCGCCCGGCCGCGCCGCCCCGGGGGGGGGGGCGGCGGGGGGGGGGGGGGGGGGGCCCCCCCCCCCCCCCCCCCGCCCCGCTCAACCGAGAACCGGTGTCTGCATCTGCCGTGGTTTGCCCCCCTCCCAGCCTCCCCCCAGCGGGGGGAGGAGCCAGAGGCCGAATCGCCAGTTGCGCATGCGCCTTGGCGCGCACGTAGAAATCTTCCGCGCTCAGGAACAGCGCCTCGGGCGGCAGCACGGGCCGCTCGGGGTCACCCTGGGCGAGCCGCCAGCGCTCGCGCGTGTCTTGCGCAAACTGCATGAAGGCGTGCTCCAGGTCGCCGTGCAGCACCAGCGTGGCATCGGCCCCCACGTAATCGAACACGGTGGCGGTGTCGTCGAAAAACAGCGGCAGGTAGTACTCGATGCCTGCCGTCGCCACGCCCGCGCCCATGTCCTTGTAGATGCGGCTTCGGGTCGGGTCGCCATCCATCAGCTCACGCCAGCGGCTGCGGAACTTGGCGCGCGCCTCGTCGTGCGTGGGAAATTCGCGCCCCGGCAGCAGGCGCACCTCGGGCACGGGGTAGAGGCTGCGCTGCGTGTCGGGGTCGAAGCTGCGGATGCTGTCGATCTCGTCGTCGAACAGATCCACCCGGTAAGGCATGGGGCTGCCCATCGGAAACAGGTCGATCAGCCCGCCGCGCACCGCGTATTCACCGGGGCTGACCACCTGCGTCACGTGCGCGTAACCGGCCAGGGTGAGCTGAGCTTTAAGCGCCGCTTCATCGAGCTTTTGCCCTTGCTTGAAATGAAACGTGGTGCCCGCCAGAAAGCTCGGCGGTGCCAGCCGATACAGCGCTGTGGTGGCAGGCAGCAGCACCACGTCGGCCTGGTTTTGCCTGATGGCCCACAGCGTGGCCAGGCGCTCGCTGATGAGATCCTGGTGCGGACTGAAGGCGTCGTAGGGCAGCGTCTCCCAGTCAGGAAACAGCACGCAGCGCAGCGCAGGCGCGAAAAACGCCAGCTCGTTGAGCAGCCGCAGCGCGTCGCTGGCATCAGCCGTGACCACGGCCACCAGCCGCTTGGCCCCCGACTCGCGCCGCGCCAGTTGCGCCAGCAGCAGCGCATCGGCACTGCCCGGCGGGCGCGGCATGGCGTGGCGTTTTCCAGAGGTGAGCTTGGGCAAGTCCATGACGGCAAAATCGGTGGCAGAAACGACAAAAACCCCCAGTCACATGGAGCGGGGGGCGATGGTCAATTTTATTGCTCCGACAAAAAACAATTTGAAAAGCTCGTCATTCGCGCGCAGGCGGGAATCCAGCGTTAGCGCCTATGCTGCGGCTGGATTCCCGCCTGCGCGGGAATGACGATGCAGGCAAATGGATGGCTTTCGCATCAAAAAAGAAGCCTGCCCTGATAGCAAACACCTCTGCCAAAAAAACTGTCGCCAGCTATCCCAACAGGAACATTCGATGTCGCCATCCCCCCGCGCCACCTACCGCATCAGCGAAGCCGACTACGTGGCCGCCGGTGCCTTGTTCGCCCGCTGGCCCCGCTCTTACTGGCGGGTGGTGCGCGGGCTGCTGATCGTGGCCGCAGCGCTGATGGTGTGGAACCCCTCGGGCATACGCGGCGGCGTCATCGGTGCCATCGTCGGCGCGGTGGCGGGCGGCGCGAGCATTCGCTACCTGCTCTCGCCCTGGATGCAGCGGCGGCACTACCGGCAATACAAGGCCATGCACGGCGAGATGACGGTGCAACAGCTGGACGACGGCGTCTTGCTCGGCTCGCCCGTGGGCGACGTGCACCTGACGTGGGACAAGGTGCTGAAGTGGCGCGAAAACGCGCGCTACATCCTCATCTACCCCATGCCCAGCCTCTACTACCTGGTGCCCAGGCAAGCCGTGGCCGCGCAGGGCTTTGACGTGCCTGCGCTGCAAGCGGCGCTGCGCGAGCATGTGGGCGTGCCGGTTTGAGCGCATAAGCGCTTAAGCACATATGCAGCTAAGATGCGCTGCATGACCGACACCGCACTTGATTCAACCGCCCCCGTTCGCTGGAGCCTGAGCATCAGCCCCGAGGTGGACGCGAGCTTGCGCGAGCACCTGGGTGCGCAGGGCATGAAAAAAGGCGATTTGTCGCGCTTTGTGGAAGAGGCCGTGCGTTGGCGGCTGCTGGACAAGACCCTGCACGACATCCGCTCTCGACTGGAAGGCGAAGACGAAGCGGCGTTGCAGGCCTTGATTGACGACGCGCTGGATGCGGTGCGTCACCCATGAAAGCGGTGCTGGACACCAACATCCTGATCTCGGCGCTCATCAGCCCCACCGCGCCCCCACGCCGGATATGCGAGGCGTGGCGTGCAGGCCGCCTGGGCCTGCTGTGCTGCGACGCACAGTTGCATGAAGTGCGCGAAGTCACCCGGCGCATCGCTGTGCGCCTGCGCATTCGGCCCGCCGAGGCAGGGCGCATGGTGAACGAATTGCGCACCCTGACCCGCTGGGTGGATGCGCTGCCAACCGTACAGCGGTCCACCGACCCCAAGGACGACTACTTGCTGGCATTGGCCCAGGCAGGCGGCGCGCAGGCCATCGTCACGGGCGACAAAAGCGGCTTGCTGGCCTTGGGGCGGCACGCGCAAGCGTCCATCATGACGGCGCGCGATTTCGTCACCCGCCACCTGGACTGAACACATGCGCCCTCCCCTTTGCCACGCCCTGCTGCCCTGCGCCGGCACCGGCTCGCGCGCGGGCGCGGCGGGGCCCAAGCAATACCAGCCGGTGGCAGGCCAGCCGATGGTGCGGCACACGCTGGCGGCGTTTGCCAAGGTGCCGCGCGTGGCGCAGGTGCTGGTGGTGGTGTCTCCGGGCGATGGGGTGTTGGGCGCGCTGGCTGCGCCATTCGTGATCGCCGATTGCGGCGGCGCAACGCGGGCCGAGAGCGTGCTCAACGGCTTGAATCACCTGCTGACGCACGGCGCTGCGCCGCATGACTGGGTGCTGGTGCACGACGCGGCGCGCTGCCTCGTCACGCCCGCGCTGATCGACACGCTGATCGACGCCTGCTGGCCCGACGCCGTGGGCGGCCTGCTGGCGCTGCCCCTGCCCGACACGCTGAAAGCCGAAGCGCAGGGCCGCGTGGTGGCCACCATCGACCGCGCGCACAAATGGCTGGCGCAGACGCCGCAGATGTTCCGCCTGGGCGCGCTGCGCGATGCCTATGCCGCGCACGCCGCCAGCGGCTTTGCGGGCATCACGGACGAAGCCAGCGCGATGGAGGCGGCGGGCCACGCGCCGCTGCTGGTCAAAGGCAGCGCGCAGAATTTCAAGGTGACTTATCCGGAAGATTTCGCACTGGCAGAAGCGGTGCTGAGGAGCCGTACCGATGACAAATGACTTCGTCGCTGGCGCGACATCCATGACGAATGACGGCGCAGGTCATGGCGGCGCAGCCGCCGTCACCCCAGCGCAGCGAGGCCGTTCGTCATGAACATCCGCATCGGCGAAGGCTGGGACACCCACGCGCTGGTGCCGGGCCGCGCGCTGGTCATCGGCGGCGTGACCATCCCGCACACGCACGGCCTGCTGGGCCATTCCGACGCCGACGTGCTGCTGCACGCCATCACCGACGCGCTGCTGGGCGCCGCGGGCCTGGGCGACATCGGCACGCATTTCCCCGACACCGACGCAGCGTTCAAGGGGGCCGACTCGTTCACCCTGCTGCAAGAAGCCGCCCGCCGCGTGGCAGCCGCAGACTGGCGCGTGGGCAACGTGGACAGCACCGTCATCGCGCAAGCCCCCCGCCTGGCACCGCACATCGCCGCCATGCGCGCGCGCATCGCCGATGCGTTGGGCGTGGCCACCACGCAAGTCAACGTGAAAGCCAAGACGGCCGAAAAACTCGGCCCCGTGGGCCAGGGCGCAAGCATTGAGGCACGGGCTGCATTGCTTATTTTAAAGTAGCTGCTTGCGCAAGTTATATAACGATTTCATATACTTTTATATCTGAAATCATTTTAAAACTTACGCAAGCAGCTCATGTTTTATGCGCTAACCCAACAGTATTCCAGCGTTTCTTGCGCCCTGCCCGCTGGCCTGTGCATGCCGGGCTGACCAAGCCCCGCAGGCTGCGGTAGAGCCGAAGGCGAAACCCGGCGTTCTCGCGAACCGGTTTGCTGGGTTTCGCTTTCGCTCTCCCCAGCCTACGAAGATGGATGCATACGCCAAGCCCTTCAGACAGCGGGAGAAAAACCTTTCTGGCTGTTCTTTTGCGTCCTTCGCGAACCCTTCGCGTCCTTCGCGTCCGGCAGTCCGGAAATCCTGCCGCCTCACCCCGCCCCGCGCCGCCTCTTGCCTTGCCCCCCCCCGCCGGCCGCCTCGGGCAGGCGGATGACGGCCATCAGCCCGCCGCTGGGGCTGTTGCCCAGTTGCAGGGTGCCGCCCATGTTGTGCACCATCTTCATCACGATGGCCAGGCCCAGGCCCGCGCCGGTGGCCGATGTGCGGGCCGAGTCGGCGCGAAAGAACGGGCGCGTCAGGCTGGGCAGCACATCCTCGGGCACGCCCGCGCCGTGGTCGCGCACGCGCAGGGTGACCCACTGCTCGCGCACGGTGGCGGCGATGCGCACGCGCGTGAGATCGGTGCCGGGCGACTTGCCGTAGCGGCGCGCGTTCTCCAGCAGGTTGGAGAGCACGCGCGAGAGCTCCACCTCGTCGCCCAGCACGCGCAGCTCGGGCGCGATGTCGATCTGCACCTGCATGTCCTCGCGCAGGGTGAAGGGCATGGCGCTGGCGGCGGCCAGCTCGGCCAGCGGCAGCGCCTGCAGGGTGACGTGGTCGGGCCGCGCGTAGTCGAGGAACTTGTCGATGATGGTGTCCACCTGCGCGATGTCGGCGGCCATGTGCTCGCGCGCTTCGGCATCGGGCACGCTCATCTCGGTTTCCAGCCGCAGGCGCGCCAGCGGCGTGCGCAGATCGTGCGAGATGCCGGCCAGCATTTCGGCCCGGTCTTGCTCTATTTTCGAGAGCTGCGCGGCCATGCGGTTGAAGCCGATGTTGACCTCGCGTATCTCGCTGGAGAGCGCGTCCTCGTCCAGCGGGCTTTGCTGGTAATCGCCCTCGCGCACGCGCGCGGCGGCGATCGACAGCTGCTTCAGCGGCCGGTTGATCAGCCCCGCCAGCAGCGCCGCGCCCAGCAGCGAGATGCCACCCAGCGTGGCCAGCCACAGCAGCCAGGTGCCGCCGCCCAGCAGCCCGCCCGCGCGCGAGCGGTCCATCAGCAGCCAATAGGAATCGCCCTCGATCATGAAGCCCACCCACAGCCCCGCCTCGTCGTTCACGCGGCTGGCCACCACGGTGCCCGGGCCCAGGCGGGCAACGAGTTCGCTGCTCATGCGGCGCTCCAGCTCGGTGTGGGTGAACAGCTCGAACTTGTCGCCCGGCTCACGCGGCAGGATGCGCACCTTCTCCTGCTCGGCCAGCGTCTTCATCAGCGAAAGACGGGCAATGGCGTCGGAGTGAATGAGCGCGGCGCGCGAGAGGTTGACCAGCGAAGCCACCTGCCGCGCGTTGTCGATCACGCGCGGCTCGTACTCAAGCGTGCGAAAAAGCTGGTACCAGCCGATGCCGCTGCCCACCAGCAGCAGCCCCAGCAGAAAGAAAGTGCGCCAGAACAGGCTGAAGCCAAAGGCCGGCCGCCGCTCGGCGCGCGGCACCTCCAGCGGCATGCCCATCGAATCGGGCGCATCGGTCATGGCGGCAGGCGGCAGGGCAGACATTCAGCTTATCCACGGCGCCCGTGCGCCGTCTCCCAGGGGGTGAAACACATGACGGATGACCGCGCTCTGGCGAGCGCATGACAAATGACCCGCGGCGTCGGCACGCAACGCGCCTTTGTCATTCGCCACACCCAAAAAAGGCTGCGAAGCAAGCCATTCAAATGGCCGCGGAGCAGGCCATCGCAGGCCGCCCAAGCCGGGGTTCCCCCGGCGACCAGCGGCGTCCCCCTGGGGGAATGACGCCGCAGGCGGCTCAGGGGGGATGTCACTAGCCCGCACCATCCGGCACGAACACATAGCCCACGCCCCACACGGTCTGGATGTAGCGCGGGCTGGCCGCGTCCTGCTCGATGAGCTTGCGCAGGCGCGAGATCTGCACGTCCAGGCTGCGGTCGAAAGGCTCGAACTCGCGCCCGCGCGCCAGCTGCGCCAGCTTTTCGCGCGACAGCGGCTGGCGCGGGTGGCGCACCAGCGCCTTGAGCATGGCGAACTCGCCCGTGGTCAGGCTGATTTCCTCGCCGCTCTTGTGCAGCGTGCGCGCGCCCAGGTCGAACTGGAAGGGGCCGAAGCTGACCGATTCGTTCTCCGCCGACGGCGCGCCGGGCGCCTCCTGCGGCGGGCGGCGGCGCAGCACGGCATGCACGCGCGCCAGCAGCTCGCGCGGGTTGAAGGGCTTGCCCAGGTAATCGTCGGCGCCCACTTCCAGGCCCACGATGCGGTCCACGTCTTCGCCCTTGGCCGTGAGCATGATGATGGGCGTCTTGTCGCCCGCCGCGCGCAGACGGCGGCAGACCGACAGGCCGTCCTCGCCGGGCATCATCAGGTCGAGCACGATCAGGTCGATGGTGTCGCGCAGCATGATGCGCGACAGCGCCTTCGCATCCTCGGCCACGATCACCTCGAAGCCCTCCTGCGCCAGATAGCGGCGCAGCAGATCGCGGATGCGGGCATCGTCGTCGACCACGACGATCTTGTCGGTGCGGTTGTTTGTCTGGTTCATGAGCTCATTTCGGACTTATTTGTAACAGCGCAATTGTGACGCCGCAGATTCGCCGAATCCGGGTTGACCCCAGTGGCATTTCATAGTGTTACATCTGTTGCCCCGTCGCGCCTCAATCTGGCGGACACATACGCGTTTGCCGTGCCATCTTCCTTGGGTTATGCAAGCCGTGCCCGTCAACACCCTGCTTCTTGCCGCCACCCTGGCGACAGGCGCTGCCCTGCCGGCCGCCGCGCAGGCCCAGGCTGCGGGCGAGCACGCCGAAACCGGCCCCGCCGCCACCGCCCGTGCCTCGCTGCCACCCAGGCCCCGCACCGGCCTCTGGCACGACGTGCAGACCCATCGTCACCAGCCCAGCGACACCACCCCCGTCTCGCTGCGCCTCACCGCCGAGCAGCGCCTGCAACTGCGCCAGCAGATACGCGAGCAGATGCACGAACCCGCGCGCGCGCCGCAGGTGGCCGCGCCCCCGGCCAGCGCCGATGCACAAGCCGCGGTGCTCGTGCCCTGAGCGCCTGAACGCGCGCATGTGCCCGCATGCACCGCGCTCGGCGGTCCCCCGCGCTGAAACCGCTCTTGTCCGACAGCCGACGCGCGCCGTGCGTGTCACCATCCGCCGTTTTCAACCGACTTTGCCCTGACCCTCATCCCATGACCCGCTGCCTCACCCGCCTTCACCACACCGTGCTTGCCGCCGCCCTGCTGGCCCCTGGCTTGGCCCTGGCGCAAGCCCAACCCACCACCCCCACCGCCATGCTGACCCTCGCCCAACCCCAGAACGTGCTGCAACTGTCCGCCACGGGCGAAGTCGAGGTACTGCAGGACCTGCTCAGCCTCACCCTCACCGCCACGCGCGAAGGCACCGATGCCGCCGCCGTGCAGGCCGAGCTGCGCCGCGCGGTGGACGCCGCGCTGGCCGCCGTCAAACCCGCGGCCGAGCCGGGGCAGATGGACGTCAAGACCGGCGACTTCAGCGTGCACCCGCGCTACAACCGCGACGGCAAGATCACCGGCTGGCAAGGCCGCACCAGCGTGGTGCTGGAAGGGCGCGACTTTCCCCGCATCACCCAGGCCGCCGCCCGCGCCGCGCCCATGACCATCGGCGACATCGCCTTCAACCTGAGCCGCGAACAGCGCGCCACCGTCGAGGCCCAGGCCCAGGCCCAGGCCATCGAGCGCTTCCAGGCCCGCGCCAGCGAGATCGCCAAGGCCTTCGGCTTTGCCGGCTACACGCTGCGCGAAGTCAACGTCAGCAGCGACGGCGGCGGCTACGCCGGCCCTGCGATGGCCATGGCCAAGAGCGGGCGCTCCTCGATGGCTGACAGCGCCCCCGTGTCCGTGGAGCCGGGCCTCACGCAGGTGCGCGTCGTGGTGTCTGGCGCCGTGGTCGCGCATTGACGCGACCCACTCCCGCACACAAACCCCCGCCCGCGCCAGGCCCAGGTCTGGCGCGGGCCGGCTGCCTGGTTCGATAGAAAAAATAGCTGCTTGCGTATGATTTAAATCAAAAATATATGGTTTTATATATAAGAACCATGTATATCATGCGCAAGCAGCTCCTGTTTTTATCCCAACCACGCGCGGTGCCCTGCCTCATGGCAAGCCCTCATGCGTTTTTCAGGCATTGCTTTACGATGGGTCGGCAAGCCGCCGGCACGTGGCTTGCATGCCCTTGTGCATCGCGCCTGCGACCTGATCTGCCCTGCACCATCGCCCCAGCCACCGCCCCTCTTCACGCATGACCGAGCCCACCCTGCACCACGTTGATTGCCCCGACCCCCACGGCGGCCACCGCATGGCCTGGTGGCAGTGGGGCAGTGCCGCAGCGCCGCACGCCATCGTGTGCGTACACGGCCTCTCGCGCCAGGGGCGCGACTTCGACGTGCTTGCCCGCGCCCTGCTCGCGCGCGCGGCCGCGCAAGGCCAGGCGCTGCGCGTGCTTTGCCCGGACGTGGTCGGCCGCGGCGAAAGCGACCGGCTGCAAGACCCCGCCGCCTACGTTTTCCCCACCTACGTCGCCGACATGCTGGCGCTGCTGGCCGCGCAGCAGCAGGCCGCGCCGATGGCCACGCTCGACTGGGTCGGCACCAGCATGGGCGGCGTCATCGGCCTGCTGCTGGCCGGCACCCCCGGCCTGCCCCTGCCCGCACCCGTGGGCCGACTGGTGCTGAACGACGTGGGCCCGCGCATCGAATGGGCGGCGCTGGCGCGCATCGGGCAATACCTGGGCCATCAAGGCCCTTTCGCCAGCGTGGAAGAAGGCGCGGCCAGCCTGCGCCAAACCGCGCAAGCCTTCGGCCCCCACACCGACGCCGAATGGCTCGCCCTCTCGCGCCCCATGCTGCGCCCGCACCCGGACGGCGGCTGGCACCTGCACTACGACCCAGCTCTGGCCAGCGCCTACGCCGCCGTCACGCCCGAGGCCATGGCCCAGGGCGAAGCCGCGCTGTGGCAGCTCTATGACCAGCTCACCGCCCGCGTGCTGCTGCTGCGCGGCGCCGAATCCGACCTGCTCTCGCCCGCCACCGCCCAGGCCATGACCGAGCGCGGCCCGCGCGCGCAGCTGGCCGAATTCGCCCATGTCGGCCACGCCCCCACGCTGGTCGCCGCCGAGCAGGTGCGCACCGTGCTCGACTTTCTGCTGCCCGCATCGCCCGCGCGAGGCCTGGCATGATCACCCCCGCCACCTTGCCCCCGCGCGCGCGCGCGCCCGTCGCCGACGTGCTCGCGGCCACCACGGCGCAGGCGGACGACGCCGGCATGCGCGAGCGCGCCCGCGCGTTTGCCGAACCCCTGCTCGCCGGCGAGGCCACCAGCTCCGGCGAAAACGTGCTCGCCCACGCCGACGCCGTTGCCGACATCCTCGCCGGCATCGGCGGCTCGCCCTCCATCCAGGCCACCGTCTACCTCAGCTACGCCAGCGCCCAGCTCAACCGCCCCGAAGACATCATCGGCAAGGCCTTCGGCGACGGCTTCGCCCACCTGGCCATCGAAACGTCCAAGCTCGAACGCGTGCAGCAGCGCTCGCGCATGGCCTGGCACGAGCTGCCCGCCGACAGCGAAACCGCTGCGCGCCAGACCGAAATCGTGCGCAAGATGCTGCTGGCCTTCAGCCGCGACCTGCGTGTCGTGCTGCTGCGCTTGGCCTCGCGCCTGCAAACCCTGCGCCACTGCGCCGCCAGCCGCCAGCGGCCAGCGCCCGGTCTGCTGCGCGAATCACACGAAGTGTTCGCCCCCCTGGCCAACCGCCTGGGCATCTGGCAGATCAAGTGGGAGATGGAAGACCTCATCTTCCGCGCGCAAGAGCCCGACACCTACCGTCTCGTCGCCACCTTGCTCGACGAAAAGCGCGCCGAGCGCGAAGCCGCCATGGAAGCGCGGCGCACCCAGATCGAAGCCGCCCTGCGCGCGCAAGGCATCGAAGCGCGCGTCAGCGGCCGGCCCAAGCACATCAGCTCCATCGTGCGCAAGATGCGCGGCAAGGGCCTCGACTTCGACCAGGTGTTCGACCTGCGCGCGCTGCGCGTGATGGTGCCCAACATCAGCGACTGCTACACCACCCTGGCGTGGGTACACCGGCAATTCAGCCCCGTGCCGGACGAATTCGACGACTACATCGCCAAGCCCAAGATCAACGGCTACCAGTCGCTGCACACCGTCGTGCGCGACGACGAAGGCCGCGCCTGGGAAATCCAGATCCGCACCCCCGCCATGCACGAACACGCCGAACACGGCGTGGCCGCGCACTGGGCCTACAAGGAAGCCGGCGCCAAAGGCTACGCCGGCGTCAGCGCCGCCAGCGCCTACGACACCAAGATCGCCGTGCTGCGCCAGCTCATGGCCTGGGAGCGCGACCTCTCCGGCGCCATGCCCCAGGCGGGCCTGTTCGACGACCGCATCTACGTGCTCACGCCCGAGGCAGCCATCGTCGAGCTGCCCGCCGGCGCCACCCCGGTGGATTTCGCCTACAGCCTGCACACCGAACTCGGCCACCGCTGCCGTGGTGCCCGCGTGGACGGCGTCATGGTGCCGCTGCACACCGCGCTGCACAACGGCCAGACCGTGGAAATCATCTCCACCAAAGAGGGCGGCCCCTCGCGCGATTGGCTCAACACCGACCTGGGCTACCTCGCCTCGCCCCGCGCACGCGCCAAAGTGCGCGCCTGGTTCAACGCCCAGCACATCCGCGAGACCATCGCCCGCGGCCGTGAAATGGTCGAAAAACTGCTGCAACGCGAAGGCCGCACCGCCATGTCGCTCGACGCCTTGGCGGGCGAGCTCGGCTTCAAGACACCCGATGCCCTGTTCGAAACCGTGGGCAAGGACGAGCTCTCGCTGCGCAGCATCGAAGCCGCCCTGCACCCCCCCGCCCCCCAGCCCGACGCCGACGACCAAATCCTGCTGCGCAAAAGCCGCGCCGCCGGCGGCACGGGCGGCGTGCTGGTCGAAGGCCTCGACTCGCTGCTCACCCAACCCGCGCGCTGCTGCAAGCCGGCGCCCCCTGACGACATCGCAGGCTACGTCACGCGCGGGCGCGGCGTCACCGTGCACCGGCGCGACTGCCCCAGCTTTCGCGAACTGGCCGCACGCGACGCCGAGCGCGTCATCGACGTCGGCTGGAGCACCCCGGCCACGGGCCGCGCCCCGGCCTACCCGGTCGACGTCGCCATCGAAGCCGTCGACCGCCAGGGCCTGCTGCGCGACATCTCCGACGTGTTCGTACGCGAAAAAATGAACGTCATCGGCGTGCAGACCCAGTCGCTGAAAAGCCGCGCCTGGATGACCTTCACCATCGAAGTGAACGACACCGGACGCCTCGCGCACGTGCTCGGCCAGGTCAAAGACGTGCCCGGCGTGCGCGCCGCCCGCCGCCGCTGAAAACCCTCTGCTATACTCTCGCCCTTCGAATCTTTAGGCGCGTAGCTCAGCTGGTTAGAGCACCACCTTGACATGGTGGGGGTCGTTGGTTCGAGTCCAATCGCGCCTACCAACTTCAAGCCCGACACGAATGAACCCGTGTCGGGCTTTTTGTTGCCTGCTTCGGCGTGCTTGCCAGTGCCGAGTGACTCAGCGTGCGATGCGTTGTCCCACGCCGCGCACCTGACCCATCCGGCACCACTTGCGGCCACCGCCTGGACGACAAGCCCGCCTGCCTGAACACTTCGGCCAGCGGCCCTTGCACCTCCCAAGCGTGTACGCTACATGCAATCTTTTTTCATGGGAGGCAAATGATGCAAGCCAGTCTGGGGGCCATCCTCTATGTGAGTGAACTGGCCGATGGCCACGATGCAAGCTGCGTAGGCAGCATCCTGTCTACTGCGCGCGCGCTCAATGCCCTGCATGGCGAAACCGGGGTGCTGGTGTTCGATGGTGAGCGCTTTTGCCAGTACGTCGAGGGCGACATATCCAAGTTGCAGACACTGCGAACCAACCTGCTGCACGACCAGCGGCACAAGAATTTCATCGTCCTGGCGGACGTGCCGATCGAACAGCGCGCTTTCGACCAGTTCCGCATGGGCTATACCGACATGGAAGACGTGGACGCCCTCGGCGCCATCGCCGCCACGCGCGGGCACGAGGCCGTGGCCAGCTTCCTCGCCCTGGCAAGCCGCTGCGACGTCCAGACTTAAGCGCTTGACCTGCCGGGCAGCCTGTTTCAGAGCTTGTAAAAGCGCCGAATGATCTCCCACGCCGCTTCGGGCGTGTCCACCACGTGGAACAGGTTCAGGTCTTCCGGGGAAATGGCGCCTTCTTCCACCAGCGTTTCCAGGTGCAGCAGGCGGCCCCAGTAGTCCTTGCCGACCAGCACGATGGGCACGGGCCTGACCTTGCGGGTTTGCACGAGGGTGAGCACTTCGAACAACTCGTCCAGCGTGCCAAAGCCACCCGGAAACGCCACCAGCGCCTTGGCGCGCATCAGAAAGTGCATCTTGCGCAGCGCGAAGTAGTGGAACTTGAACGACAGCTCGGGCGTGATGTAACGGTTGCCCGATTGCTCGTGCGGCAGGGTGATGTTCAGCCCCACCGAGGGCACGCCCACGTCGTGCGCGCCGCGGTTGGCCGCCTCCATCACGCCGGGGCCGCCGCCGGTGCAGATGAAGAACTTTTCGTCTTGCGGCTGCGTCAGGCTGTAGGTGGCCACCAGGCGGGCGAATTCGCGCGCCTGCTCGTAATAGCGCGAGGTGCGCACGGCGCGCTCGGCCAGGGCGATGGCCGCGTCGTCGCCCGACGCGCGCGCAGCGGCCAGGCGCTCCTGGGCCACGTCGGGGGAGACGAAGCGCGCGCCGCCGTACACCACCACGGTGTGGTGCACGCCGGCTTCTTGCAGGCCCAGCTCGGGCTTGAGCAATTCAAGCTGAAAGCGGATGCCGCGCGCCTCGCGCCGCAGCAGAAACTCGGGGTCGGCAAAGGCCAGGCGATAGGCCGCAGGCTCCAGCGGCTCACCCCGGTCGGCGTGCGCCTGCAACTCGGCCCAGGCGTCGGCCAGGGGGGAGCGGGTGGTGGTCTTGATGTCGTCCGTGGTTTGCATGGGTGCTATTTTATTAGAAGCGTTTGACGCTTTGTTTGCAAGCGTCAGATGGCAAAAAGGCCCCGAAAACGGGGCCTTGGCGGCAGAAGATGGCTGCGTCAGACGCGCTTTTTGTATTCGCCGGTGCGGGTGTCGATTTCGATCTTGTCGCCCTGGGCGACGAACAGCGGCACGGCCACTTCGAAGTCGGTGGCGATCTTGGCGGGCTTGAGCACCTTGCCCGAGGTGTCGCCCTTGACGGCGGGTTCGGTCCAGGTGATTTCGCGCACCACGGTGGTGGGCAGCTCGACCGAGATGGCCTTGCCGTCGTAGAACACCACTTCAACGGCCATGCCGTCTTCGAGGTAGTTGAGCGCGTCGCCCATGTTCTCGGCTTCGACTTCGTACTGGTTGAACTCGCCGTCCATGAAGACGTACATGGGGTCGGCGAAGTAGGAGTAGGTGCATTCCTTGTGGTCAAGAATGACCTGGTCCATCTTGTCGTCGGCCTTGAAGACGACTTCGGTGCCCATGTTGTTGAGCAGGGCCTTGAGCTTCATGCGCACGGTGGCCGCGCCGCGGCCGCCGCGGGCGTATTCGGTTTTCAGCACGATCATCGGATCCTTGCCGTGCATGATGACGTTGCCGGCGCGGATTTCCTGAGCGATTTTCATAAAGGGGTTTTCCAGTGAGTGAGGGGGCTTGGCAGCCGCTCGTGCACCGGTGAGAAAAACTGCCAAGGCGCGCTGCGGCAAGGGGCAAAAAACGGTGCCGATGCGAGGATCGGCGTTTTTCGCAAAGCCCGCAATTCTAACGTTTCCCCATCACGAAGCCGGTCAGCTGCGTGGCCAGATCGGCCTGCGCGCACAGCCGCGCGCGCGCTGCCTGCACGCAGGCGCGCCACGCGGGCAAGTCGGGCGCGGGCAGCGGGCCGTGGATGACGCCGTTCCACACATGGTGAAACGCGCGCAGCGAGGGCGGCGCTTGCAGCCAGTCGAGAAAGGCCGCCAGCTTGGCGTGGTGCGCGTTGTCTTCAGGCTGCGGATAGATGTGCCACACGAAGGGCGCACCGGCCCACAGCGCGCGCACGAGCGAGTCTTCACCGCGCACGAAGTTGAGGTCGCACGCCCACAGCAGTTCGTCGTAGGCGGTTTGGGGAAGGTGGGGCAGGTATGCAATCGGCTCATTGCCTTGCTCCCTCCCCCGCTGGGGGAGGGCTGGGGTGGGGGCTGACCACGGTGAAGGTGCAAGGGTGGTTGGCCCCCATCCCAACCTTCCCCCAGCGGGGGAAGGAGCCAGCCCTGCTTCCGGGATGCGGGGGTGGCCTGATGGCATGCATGGTGAGTTCAGCGCCTGCCGCACCGCCGCCGCCGCGCGCCCTGCCGTCACCAGCAGGCGCGTGGGCACATCGCCTTCAGTCAACTGCCGCATCAGCGCAGCAAGGGCGGGCGGCTCGTAGCAAAACAGGCTGACGAGCCGCTCGCCCTGCCATTCGATGCCCTGCGCGCGCAGCCATGCGGCGCGGTCAAACGCGGCCTGGCGCGCGGGCACATCGGCCTCGCGCAGCAGGCCGCCGGTGCCGGGGGTGAAGCCGGGGTAGAAGAACCACTTCGTCCACCCCGCCGCCGGGCCGTGCAGCACGGGCGAGGGCAAGGCGTGCATGCGCGGCACCCAGGCTTCGGCGCTGAGGTATTCGAGGTTGATCCACACGGGTGGCTTTGCGCTGCCACGGCTGTTGGCGTGCGCATGCCGCGCAATGAACTCGGGCGCGATCTCGCAGCCGAAGGCTTCGACCCACACGTCCGATGGTGGCAGCGCGGCCAGCACATCTGGGGCGATGGGCTGCGCCCACGGCAGCACCTGCACGTGAGGGGCGGCATCCGGTGCCATCCAGGTCAGCGCGCTGGCGTCGTCTACCCACAGGCGCACGGCGTGGCCGCGTGTGGCCAGCTCGCGCGACAAGCGCCAGCACACGCCCAGATCGCCGTGGTTGTCGATCACGCGGCAGAAGATGTCCCAGGTGAGGGCGGAGGAATCAGGCACGCGGGGATTGTCGGTGCGTTCACAGGCGTTCGCAGGCATTCGTAAACTTGGCCGCCATGACCGATGCCGAGGCCCCCACGCCTGACCCCACCGCACCCGAGCCCCGTGCCGCCCACAGCGACGAGCTGCTGGCGCAGGTAGCTGCGCTGCCTGCGCTGCCCGGCGTTTACCGCTATTACGACGCGGCGGACAACGTGCTGTATGTGGGCAAGGCCAAGCAGCTGAAGAAGCGCGTGTCGAGCTACTTCGCGCGCGACCACGGCGGCACGCGCATCGGCCACATGGTGCGCAAGATCGCGCGGCTGGAGACCACGGTGGTGCGCTCCGAGGCCGAGGCGCTGATTCTTGAAAACAACCTCATCAAGCAGCTTGCGCCCAAGTACAACATCCTCTTTCGCGACGACAAGAGCTACCCCTATCTCAAGATTACCGGCACCGGCCACACCCAGGACGCGGCAGACGGTGCGCCGCGCCCCGAGGCCTATGCCCGCATGCAGTACTACCGCGGCAGCACCGACAAGCGCCACCGCTACTTCGGCCCCTACCCCGGCGCGTGGGCGGTGAAGGAAACCATTCAGTTCCTGCAAAAGGTGTTTCGCCTGCGCACCTGCGAAGACACGGTGTTTGCCAACCGCACGCGGCCCTGCCTGCTGTACCAGATCAAGCGCTGCACCGGCCCCTGCGTGCGCGCCATCAGCGACGCCGACTACGCCGCCGACGTGGCCCGTGCCGAGCAGTTCCTGCGCGGCGAAACCCACTCTCTGCTGGAGCACATGGAGCAGCAGATGATGGCGCACGCCGATGCCTTGCGGTTCGAGCAGGCCGCCGACATCCGCAACCAGATGCAGGCGCTGTCGCGCGTGCTGCACCAGCAGGCGGTGGAGGTGGGGGGCGATGCCGACGTGGACATTCTGGCGGTGAAGGTGCAGGGCGGGCGCGCCTGCGTCAACCTGGCGATGGTGCGCGGCGGCCGGCATCTGGGCGACCGCGCCTACTTCCCCACCCAGATCGAAGACGCCCACGCCCTGGCCACCGCGCGAAACGGCGGCGACGACGAGCTGCCCACCATCGAAGCGCAGGTGCTCGACGCCTTCATCGCCCAGCACTACCTGCAAGTGCCCGCGCCCGCGCAGCTCATCACCAGCGAGCCGGTCAGCCGCTCGCTTTTGCAGGCGCTGGCCGACAAGGAAGAAACCCGCATCACCGCCACCCACGCCCCGCGCGGCCAGCGCCGCGTGTGGCTGGAGATGGCACAGCAAAACGCCGCCTTGCAGCTCGCCCGCCTGCTGGCCGAAGAAGGCTCGCAGCAGGCGCGCACCCGCGCGCTGGCCGAGGCGCTTGATTTGCCCATCGAGCGCCTGGATGACCTGCGCATCGAATGCTTCGACATCAGCCACACCGCAGGCGAAGCCACGCAAGCCAGTTGCGTCGTCTTTCAGGGCCACCGCATGCAAAGCAGCCAGTACCGCCGCTACAACATCGACGGCATCACCGGCGGCGACGACTACGCCGCCATGCGCCAGGTGCTCACGCGGCGCTACGCCAAGGTGGCCGAGGCGCTGCGCGAGCAAGGCGGCAGCGACGTGGGCACCGCCGCCGCGCGCATGCCCGATCTGGTGCTGGTCGATGGCGGCAAGGGCCAGGTGGCGATGGCGCGTGAAGTGTTCGAGGCGCTCGGCCTGGACACGGGCCTGATCGTGGGCGTGGAAAAAGGCGAAGGCCGCAAGGTGGGCCTGGAAGAGCTGGTGTTTGCCGACGGGCGCGAAAAGGTCTACCTGGGCCGCGACTCAGCCGCGCTGATGCTGGTGGCGCAGATACGCGACGAGGCGCACCGCTTTGCCATCACCGGCATGCGCGCGCAGCGCGCCAAGGTGCGCGTGGGCGGCAGCCGCATCGAGGAAATCCCCGGCGTAGGCCCGCGCAAGCGCGCGCGCCTGTTGCAGCGCTTTGGCGGCGTGCGCGGCGTGGAAAGCGCCAGCGTGGAAGACCTGGCCACGGTCGAAGGCATCTCGCGCGCGCTGGCCGAGGAGATTTACCGCGCGCTGCATTGAGCGGCGAGTGGCATGCAGTGCAGTTAAGATAAAAAAGGAGCTTCTTGCGCATGCTTTAAAACAACTTCAGAAATAAAAATATATGAAAACGTTTTAAAACATGCGCAAGCAGCTCTTTTTTTTAATTAACCATGCACAAGTCTCAAATCTCCCGTGGGAGCGGGCTTGCCCGCTCCCACTCTCGCCTGCCACCTGAGGCTTCCTGCCCATCCGGCTTTTTCAAGGGCTGCTCATTCCAAATCCAGATCAAAGTATCCCTATTCGTCATTGCCGCGCAGGTGGCAATCCAGTGCCTTCTCCAGCGTCGTTGCCGGATTCCCGCCTGCGCGGGAATGACGAAAGGCTTGTCGCCTTGAAGTGGGAATGGAATCACTTGTAGTTCTGCAGCATCCGGTCGGTGGTGACGATGGCGTCGTACACCATGTCGGGCGTGACCTTGAACGGCTCGTTGTGGATGGTTTCGCCCTCGGCGCAGGCCAGCTCGGCCGCGCGGCACCATTCGGCCTCGTCGAAGGTCTTCAGGCCCAGGTCGGCCAGCGTCAACGGCAGCTCGACCGACCGGATGATGCCGATCACCTGCTCGATCTCTGCACGCGGCGCGCCCTCCAGCACCAGTTGCGTCACGGTGCCGAAGGCCACCTTCTCGCCGTGCTGCGCGCCATGCAGATCGGGCACCGCAGTCATGCCGTTGTGAATGGCGTGCGCGGCGGCCAGCCCGCCAGACTCGGCACCCACGCCGCTCATGTAGATGGTGGCCTCCACGGTGTTCTCCAGCGCGGGGGTGATGGCGCGGGCCTTGACGGCCTGCATGGCCTCGGCGGCGTAGTCGCGAATGGTCTCGAAGCACAGCCGCGCAATGCCCAGCCCCGCGAGCGAGGGCTTCATCAGCACCAGGTTGTCGCCCTGCGCGGCGTGGCAGGTGCGCGCCTCGAAATAGGTGGCCAGCCCGTCGCCCACGCCGGCGGCGAAAAAGCGCGGCGGCTCGTGCGCCAGCACCGTCAGGTCGGCGAACACGGCATCGGGGTTGCGCGGCAGAAACAGATAGCGGTTGAACGAGCCGTCTTCGTTGTAGATGACCGACAGCGCGGTGCAAGGCGCGTCGGTAGATGCCAGCGTGGGAATGATGACCACGGGCAGCCCGGCGTAGTGCGCCACGGCCTTGGCCGTGTCCAGCGTCTTGCCGCCGCCCACGCCCACCACGTACTGGCTACCGCCCTGGGCGATGGCGTCCTGGTGGCGCTTGATCTCCGCGTCGGAGCATTCGCCGCCGAACGCGGTGTGCTCGGCCGCGATGCCGTGCTGCGCGAAGCTGGCGGCGGTCTTGTCCTTGACCAGCGGGGCGATGAACGGGTCGCTGATGAGGTGCGCGCGCGTGCCGTAGGGCTTGATGAGCTCACCAAGATGGGTCAGCAGATCGCGCTGCATCAAAAAGCGCATGGGGGCGGTGATGGACTTGACGATGGACATGGGGCATTCCTTTTTGAGAAGTGGCAGATAAAAGCGGATCTCCAAGCAAGACGGATACGCATGCGCCCGCACAGTTGCATGCACCTGACCGTGGTTTGACCTGGCTCAAACACGCCCCGCACGGCCCCACGTCTATCATGCGGGGCGCAGGCTGGCCGCACTGCGGCGCTTTTCTTTCGTCCCCCCCCCTCTTTCGCAAGGAAGACACACATGATTCTCAAAGGCAAGACCGCCCTCGTCACCGGCTCCACCAGCGGCATCGGCCTGGGCATCGCCATCGAACTCGCACGCCAAGGCGCAAACGTCGTGATGAACGGCTTTGGCGACGTCGATGCGCCCAGAAAGCAGATCGAGGCCGCTGGCGGCGGCGTACGCGTCAAATACCACGGTGCCGACATGAGCAAGCCCGGCGAGATCGCCGACATGATGGCCTTTGCCGCCGACAAGTTCGGCGGCGTGGACGTGCTGGTCAACAACGCCGGCATTCAGCACGTGGCCAACGTCGAAGACTTCCCGCCCGAGAAGTGGGACGCCATCATCGCCATCAACTTGAGCAGCGCCTTTCACACCACGCGCCTGGCCGTGCCCCACATGCGCCGCCAGAACTGGGGCCGCATCATCAACATCGCCTCGGCGCACGGGCTGGTCGCATCGGCCGCCAAGAGCGCCTACGTGGCGGCCAAGCACGGCATCGTCGGCTTCACCAAGACCGTGGCGCTGGAGACGGCCACCACCGGCATCACCTGCAACGCCATCTGCCCCGGCTGGGTACTCACCCCGCTGGTGCAAAAGCAGATCGACGACCGCGCCGCGCGCGAAGGCATCAGCGTGGCGCAGGCGCAAAAAGAGCTGCTGGGCGAGAAAGAGCCGTCGCTGCAATTCACCACGCCCGAGCAGCTGGGCGGCATGGCCGTGTTCTTCTGCTCGCCCGCCGCCGACAACGTGCGCGGCCAGGCCTGGGCCAGCGACGGCGGCTGGACGGCGCAGTAAAAAAGAGGACTTGCGCCATTCAGCCGGATTTGACCCGCCGGGCACCTTGAAATGCCTGCACGGAGTTCCCTTTGGCGCAAGTCGCACAGGCAAAACAAACACCCACCATGAACACCACCCGCGTCTGGCACCGCCACCTGCACCACACCCCGCCCGTGGCCACCGGCGGCCAGGGCGTGTGGCTGCACGATGCGGCGGGCCGCCGCTACATCGACGCATCAGGTGGCGCCGCCGTCTCGTGCCTGGGGCATGGGCACCCCGACGTGCTGGCCGCCATGCACCGGCAGATCGACCGGCTGGCCTATGCCCACACCAGCTTTTTCACCACCGAAGTGGCCGAGGCGCTGGCCGACCAGCTGGTGCGCACCGCGCCCGCCGGCATGCAGCACGCCTACTTCGTCAGCGGCGGCTCCGAGGCGGTAGAGGCCGCGCTGAAGATGGCGCGCCAGTACTTTCTGGAGATCGGCCAGCCCGAGCGCAGCCACTTCATCGCCCGCCGCCAGAGTTACCACGGCAACACCCTGGGCGCGCTGGCCGTGGGCGGCAACGAATGGCGGCGCAGGCAGTTCGCGCCGCTGCTGGTCGATGTGACACACGTCGCGCCCTGCTACCCCTACCGCGACATGCAGGCGGGCGAAACGCCCGCCCAATACGGCCAGCGCCTGGCGCGCGAGCTGGACGAGACCATCCAGCGCGTCGGCCCCGCCAAGGTGCTGGGCTTCGTGGCCGAAACCGTGGGCGGGGCCACTGCGGGCGTGCTCACGCCCGTGCCGGGCTACTTCAAGGCCGTGCGCGAGGTGTGCGACAGGCATGGCGTGCTGCTCATCCTGGACGAGGTGATGTGCGGCATGGGCCGCACCGGCACCCTGCACGCGTGCGAGCAAGAGGGCGTGGTGCCTGACCTGATGACCATCGCCAAGGGCCTGGGCGGGGGCTACCAGCCCATCGGCGCGGTGCTGGCGCAGCACAGGATCGTGCAGGCCATGTCGCAAGGCAGCGGCTTTTTTCAGCACGGCCACACCTATTTGGGGCATGCCGTGGCCTGCGCGGCCGCGCTGGCGGTGCAGCAAGTCATCGAGCGCGACGGTTTGCTTCAAAAAGTGCAGCGCAATACCGAAACTCTGCAAGCCCTGCTGACCGACGCCTTTGGCCAGCACCCGCACGTGGGCGACGTGCGCGGGCGCGGCTTTTTCTGGGGCATCGAGCTGGTGCAAGACCGCGCGAGCAAGGCCCCGTTTGACCCGGCACGTCGCTTGCATGCACGCATCAAGAGCGCGGCCTTCGCGCGCGGCTTGCTGGTTTATCCCATGAGCGGCACCGTCGATGGCGTGTATGGTGACCATGTGCTGCTGGCACCGCCCTTCATCGCTGATGCAGATGAACTTGGCGAAATCGTCAGCCGCCTGGCCACTGCGCTAGGCGACGCGCTCGCGCAGGGCTGAAGTTCACGCGCACCACACGGCGCGCTGGCTGCCCCGCACCTTCTTCCTTGAACCATCCCCCCAGGAGATTCAGACCATGACCCGCAAGATTCTCATCCGCTCGCTCACCGCCGCTGCGGCGCTGGCCACGCTGGCTTTCACCGCGCCCGCCGTGGCGCAACAAAAGTTCATGACCATCGGCACCGGCGGCGTCACCGGCGTCTACTACGCCGCTGGCGGTGCCATCTGCCGCCTGGTCAACATGCAGCGCGCCCAGCACGGCTGGCGCTGCACGGTCGAATCCACCGGCGGCTCGGTCGCCAACATCAACACCATTCGCGCGGGCGACCTCGACTTCGGCGTGGCCCAGTCCGACTGGAACTTCCACGGCTACAAGGGCAGCAGCAGCTTCGAGAAGGCAGGGGCCTTCGGCGACCTGCGCTCGGTGTTCTCCCTGCACCCCGAGCCCTTCACCCTGCTCACGCGTGCCGACGCGAACATCAAGGACTTTTCCGAGCTGAAAGGCAAGCGCGTCAACGTGGGCAACCCCGGCTCGGGCACGCGCGCGTCGATGGACATGCTGCTGAACGCCATGGGCATGAAGACGAGCGACTTCGGCCTCGCCTCCGAGCTGCGCCCCGACGAGCACGGTGCGGCGCTGTGCGACAACAAGATCGACGCCTTCTTCTACGGCGTGGGTCACCCCAGCGCCAACATCCAGGACCCGGTGACCACCTGCGGTGCCAAGCTGGCCAACATCACCGGCCCCGCCGTGGACAAGCTGGTGGCCGACAACCCCTTCTACGCCAAGGCCACCATCCCCGCCGGCCTGTACCGCGGCAACGACCAGCCCACGCAGACCTATGGCGTGCTGGCCACCTTCGTCACGTCGGCCAAGGCCCCTGACGACCAGGTCTACACGCTGGTGAAAGCCGTGTTCGACAACTTCGACGACTTCAAGAAGCTGCACCCGGCCTTCGCCCACCTTGATCCCGCACGCATGGTGAAAGACGGCCTGTCGGCCCCGCTGCACCCCGGTGCCGTCAAGTACTACAAGGAAAAGGGCTGGCTGAAGTAAATACGTCGGGCCACGCACGGCCCGATGCCTTGCCAACGCCCCTGCGCGGTCAGACGAGCCTGATCGGCCCAGGGGCGTTTTTCTTTGCCCGGCGCGCGGCGCGCCATCTTCCGAAAAAGTCTGCACCGTCATTCCCGCGAAGGTGCACAAGCGCTCACCAAAGAAGCATGCAGCCTCATTCAACCTCGTCATTCCCGCGAAGGCGGGAATCCAGGTGCCTTGAAACTGCGCAGCGGCCCGCACAGCCCCTCTGGATTCCCGCCTTCGCGGGAATGACAGGGGAAATTCTTGGCCGCGCTTGCCTTGAGCAGGTGGGGATGACGATTTTTTCAAGTCGTTTGTTTTCGGCGCAACAACAACAGGGCCGCAGGCCCGTGAGGACACCCCAATGAACACCCCCAGCCAGGCACGCAGCAGCGCGCCCGATGTCGATGTCGGTCAACTGGTGCGCGAGAGCGACGAGGGCGCGCGCAACCCCGGCCCGCTGGTCACCCGCCTGATGCTGGTGGTGGCCATCTGCTGGTCGCTGTTCCAGCTCTGGATCGCCTCGCCGCTGCCCTTCAAGTGGGGCGTGGGCATCTTCAACGACACCGAGGCGCGCGCCATCCACCTGTCGTTCGCCCTGCTGCTGGCGTTTCTGGCCTACCCCGCCTTCAAGCGCTCGCCCAATGACCGCGTGCCCGTCACCGACTGGCTGCTGGCCGCCGCCGGCGTGTTCTGCGCCAGCTACCTGTTCTGGGCCTACCGCGAGCTGGCCACGCGCCCCGGCGCGCCCACGCCCATGGACGTGTACATCTTCATCGCCGGCGTGCTGCTGCTGCTGGAGGCCACGCGCCGCGTGCTCGGCCTGCCCATGGTGGTGGTGGCCACGCTGTTTCTGGCCTACACCTTCCTCGGCCCCTACATGCCCGAGATGCTGGCGCACCGGGGTGCGTCGATCGAGCGCGCGGCCTCGCACTTCTGGCTGACCACCGAGGGCGTCTACGGCGTGGCGCTGGGCGTGTCCACCAGCTTCATCTTTTTGTTCGTGCTGTTCGGCTCGCTGCTCGACAAGGCGGGCGCGGGCAACTACTTCATCAAGAGCGCCTTCGCGCTGCTGGGCCACATGCGCGGCGGCCCGGCCAAGGCGGCGGTGGTGTCGTCGGCGGCCACGGGCCTCATCTCCGGCTCGTCCATCGCCAACGTGGTGACCACCGGCACCTTCACCATCCCGCTCATGAAGCGCGTGGGCTACCGGCCCGACCAGGCCGGCGCGGTGGAGGTGTCGTCCTCGGTCAACGGCCAGATCATGCCGCCCGTGATGGGCGCGGCCGCCTTCCTGATGGTCGAATACGTCGGCATTCCGTACGTCGAGGTGATGAAGCACGCCATCCTGCCGGCGGCCATCTCCTACGTGGCGCTGTTCTACATCGTGCACCTGGAGGCGCTCAAAGCCGGCATGCAGGGCCTGCCGCGCCGCCAAGCGTCCACCGGCACGCAGCGGCTGGTCAACTTCGGCCTCACCGTCTCGGGCTTCATCCTGCTGGCAGCGGCCACCTATTACGGCATCGGCTTCATCCAGCGCCTGCTGGGCGCGGCAGCCCCGCCCGTGCTGGCCATCGGCCTGCTGGCCGCCTACGTGGGCCTGCTGTGGCTCGGCTCGCGCCAGCCCGATCTGCCCATCGACGACCCCAACGCCCCCGTGTTCGAGCTGCCCGAGACCGGCCCCACGGTCAAGTCCGGCCTGCACTACCTGCTGGCCGTGGTGGTGCTGGTGTGGTGCCTGATGGTCGAGCAGCTCTCGCCGGGCCTGTCGGCCTTCTGGGCCACGGTGTTCATGATGTTCGTCATGCTCACGCAAAAGCCCCTGCTGGGCCTGATGCGGGGCGACCACCGGTTCGCCGTGCACTTCAAGACCGGCGTGCGCGACCTGATCGACGGCCTGGCCACCGGCGCGCGCAACATGATCGGCATCGGCCTGGCCACGGCAGCGGCGGGCATCATCGTCGGCACCGTCTCGCTTACTGGCGTGGGCCTGGTGATGACCGAGGTGGTCGAGGCGCTGTCGGGCGGCAACCTGATGCTGATGCTGGTGCTGGTGGCCGTGGTCAGCCTGATCCTGGGCATGGGCCTGCCCACCACGGCCAACTACATCGTCGTGTCCACCCTCATGGCGCCGGTGGTGGTGCAGCTGGGCGCGCAAAGCGGCCTGGTGGTGCCGCTGATCGCGGTGCACCTGTTCGTCTTCTACTTCGGCCTGATGGCCGACGTGACGCCGCCCGTGGGCCTGGCCTCGTTCGCGGCGGCGGCCATCGCCAAGACCGACCCCATCCGCGTGGGCATCACCGCCTTCTTCTACAGCATGCGCACGGCCATCCTGCCGTTTCTGTTCATCTTCAACACGCAGCTGCTGCTGATCGGGCTGACCGGGCCTTTGCACCTGCTGCTCACCATCGGCTCGGCGCTGGTGGCCATGCTGGTGTTTGCGGCGGCCACGCAAGGCTGGTTCCTCGTCAAGACGCGCTGGTACGAAACCATCGCGCTGCTGCTGGTGTGCTTCACGCTGTTCCGCCCCGGCTTCTGGATGGACATGCTGCACCCGCCCTTCGACGAGCTGCACGGCGAAGCCATGACGCAGGCCATCGAGCAGGCCCCCGCCGACAGCAGCAAGCGCGTGTGGGTCGAAGGCATGACGCTGGAAGGCCAGCAGGTGCGGCGCGGCGTGATGCTGCCGCTGGGGCCTGCGGGCAATCTGCGTGACCGGCTGGCGCACTCGGGCGTCACCGCCATGCAGACGGGCGACACCCTGCAAATCATGGGCGTGCGCTTTGGCAGCACGGCCGAGCGGCTGGGGCTGGAGCAGAGCTTTCAGATCACCAGCGCCGAAGCCGATGCCGACCGTCCCGTCAAGGAATGGTTCTACCTGCCCGCGCTGGCCTTGCTGGCGCTGGTGACGTGGCTGCAATGGCGGCGCCAGCGCCGCCAGCCGCCCGGCTGAGGGCGCACGCGCCTCTCAAGCCATGGCGGCCGCGCGCCGCATGCATCTTCACGGGTTCCGACCTGCGTCAAACAAGCGCATGGCCGCGGCGGCCTCCTCCGCAGGCTGTGGTTCAATAGCCGGAACTCGATTTCCCCGTCCATGATTTACACCAAAACCCACCAGGGCCGTGCCGCGCTGCAAGAGCGGCAGGCGCTGTCGCTGCGCGAGCGCCAGCTCATGGTGCTGTGCAACGGTGTGCGCTCGCGCGATGAACTGATCGACCTTTTCGGCAACACCGTCTCGCACGACATCGACCAACTGGAGCGCAAGGGCTTTCTCGTCGCCCAGCGCCGCAACAGCCGCCCCGCCCCGCTGCAGGCCACGCCCGACGACACCGCAGACAGTAGCGACAGCGACAGCGACGACGTGCCCAGCAGCTTCGTGTCCAGCCGCCTGCCCGTCGACCAGACGCCCCCGCCCGACCTGGCCGAGCTGCCGCGCATGTCCCTGCAGGAGCTCACCGCCCTGGCCGACGTGCCCCCCGTACGCCCGGCCGTGACCAGCGGGCAGCCCGGCACCACGGCGCGGCGCACGCCGGCACCCGACGAAGCGCCCGCCCGCCGGGCCGCCATGGTCAACAGCGTCGACGCCGAGCAGATGCCCGTGCGCTCGCCCGTGGCCGCGCAGGCCTACATGACGCAGGTGCTGATGGCGCTGAACCACCCCGAGGCCACCACCCTGATCGAGTCGCACGGCAGCGTGCGGCACGACGTGGACATCGTGCTCTACCTCGCCCAGGGCATCGGCCTCACGCACCGCGTGGCCGGTGAAGACGCCACCTTGCGCGTGGCCCTGCGCACCGGCCGCCTGATGCCCGCCGCCGAAGTCCCCATGCTGCTCGACTGCACGCTCGACTACGTGCCCGCCGAATTCAGCGTGCTGCTCTACGAGTTCGTCCTCGCCGGGCGCGAAACCGGGCTTTGACAGGAAGCCGGCAAGCATCTTTTGAAAATAAGAGCTGTTTGCGCACGTTTTAAAGTAATTTCAGATGCAAAGTTATCTGAAATTCTTTTATAACGTGCGCAAGCAGCTATTTTTTTAATGCTATTGAAGATCACCCCAAAGCCAGGGCTGGCAGCCGGGCCTTCCCTCACCCCAGCCGCCACGCCTGCCACACATCCCAATGCGCGGCCAGCGGCGCCTCGATGTGCAGCGGCGCGGCCTGCCAGGGCAGGTGCAGCGCCAGCGCCCGGGCATGCAGCCACAGGCGCTGCACGCCCAGCAGCGGTGCCAGTGCGCGGTTCAGCGGCCCCTTGCCGTGCGTGGCGTCGCCAATGATGGGGTGCGCCATGTGCTTGCAGTGGCGGCGCAGCTGGTGGCGTCGACCTGTTTCGGGCGTCAGCGCCAGCAGCGCGCAGCGCGTGTGGGTGAAGTCGCCATAGGCCAGCGGCAGCGCCAGCCGCGCCCGCGTGGCGTAGCGCGTGCGCGCGGGCAGCGCCTGCACGGCCTGCGCGCCGGGCCGCACGTCGCCCGGCAGGCGCGTGAGCGGGTGGTCGATCAGCCCCTCCTCCGGCGGCCAGCCGCGCACCGCGGCCAGATACGACTTGCGCACCCCGCCCGCCTGCTCGAACACGCCCCGCACCGCGCCCGCCGCCGCCGCGCTCAAGGCAAACAGCAGCACCCCGCTCGTGCCCTTGTCCAGCCGGTGCAGCGGCCACACCGGGCGGCCCAGCTGGTCGCGCAGCAGCTGCACGGCAAAGCGCGTCTCGCCCGCGTCCAGGCCGGTGCGGTGCACCAGCAGGCCGGGCGGCTTGTCGATGGCCACCAGGTGCGCGTCTTGGTACAAAATCGGCAGCATGCTTTTCTTATTGTCTCCCGCCAAGGCGCTGGACTACGACACCCCGGTGGCCGATGGCGTGCCCTACACCCAGCCCCGGTTCAAGCCCCAGGCCGCCGAGCTGATCGACGTGCTGCGGCAGAAAACCCCGGCTGAAGTGGCCTCGCTCATGTCGCTCAGCGACCCGCTGGCCACGCTCAACGTAGCGCGCTATGCCGCCTACAGCCCCCGGTTCACCGCCCAAAACGCCAGGCAGGCCGCCCTGGCCTTCAACGGCGACGTCTACGGCGGGCTGGACGCCAGGACCCTCACCCCCACCCAGCTCGACTGGCTGCAAGACCACGTCTGCATCCTGAGCGGCCTGTACGGCGTGCTGCGCCCGCTTGACCGCATGCAGCCCTACCGGCTGGAGATGGGCACGCGCCTGGCCACCGCGCATGGCCGCAACCTGTACCAGTTCTGGGGCACGCGCATCGCCGATGACCTGAACCAGCGGCTGCGTGGCGCGCGCGCGCCCACCGTGGTCAACCTTGCCTCGCAAGAGTATTTCAAGGCCGTTGACCGCCAGGCGCTCCAGGCCCGCGTGGTGGAGTGCGTGTTCGAGGAACACAAGGCCGGGCAATACAAGGTCATCAGCTTTTCTGCCAAGCGCGCACGCGGCCTCATGGCGCGCTGGGCTGCCCAGCACCGCCCCGCCACGCCCGAACGCCTGCAACACTTCGACAGCGAGGGCTATGCCTTCGCCCCCGCCGCTTCCACCGCCGACCGCCTCGTCTTCCGCCGCCGCCTTGGCAGCCATTGACTCGAAACCTATCAACTTGAACGCACTTGCCAGCACCGTCATTCCCGCGCAGGCGGGAATCCAGCCGTCGCATCTACGCTAACGCTGGATTCCCGCCTGCGCGGGAATGACGCATGTTTCAAATCATTTGTTTGCCGAGCAACAAACGCCCAACGCCCCCCAAATGACCCAGCAAATCACCCCCGAACTGCGCCAGTGGATCGTCGAGCAAGCCCGGTCGGGCCAGAGCGCCGAGGCCGTGCTGCAATCCATGAAAAGCTCCGGCTGGGACGAAGACGTGGCCATCGACGCCATGGAAACCACGCTGCGCGGCCACCTCGACGACGAAGCCGTGGCCCAGGGCCTGCCCGCCGCCGTGCCCGTGCCGGGGCCCGACCTGAACGACTCGCCCCTGTACATCGACGGCGGCGACCGCCGCGTGGCCGTGCTCACCGCCATGGCGCTGCCGCGCGTGGTGGTGTTCGGCGGCCTGCTGTCCGATGAAGAATGCGACGCGCTCATCGCCGCCGCCCGCCCGCGCATGAGCCGCTCGCTCACCGTGGCCACCAAGACCGGCGGCGAAGAGGTGAACGCCGACCGCACCAGCCAGGGCATGTTCTTCCAGCGCGGCGAAAACGACATCGTGCGCACCATCGAAGCGCGCATCGCCCGCCTGGTCAACTGGCCGCTGGAAAACGGCGAAGGCATGCAGGTGCTGCAATACGTGCCCGGCACCGAGTACAAGCCCCATTACGACTACTTCGACCCCGCCGAGCCTGGCACCCCCACCATCTTGAAGCGCGGCGGCCAGCGCGTGGGCACGCTGGTGATGTACCTGAGCGAGCCTGAAAAAGGCGGCGGCACCACCTTCCCCGACGCCTTCATGGCCGTCGCCCCCAAGCGCGGCAACGCCGTCTTCTTCAGCTACGAGCGCCCCCACCCCAGCACCAAGACGCTGCACGGCGGCGACCCCGTCACCGCAGGCGAGAAGTGGATTGCCACCAAGTGGCTGCGCGAGCGAGCGTTCCACTGACCACCCCCGCCAAGCCCCATAGGTGCCAACCAGACAAGCATGTGGTCTCATTCAACCCCGTCATTCCCGCGAAGGCGCATAGGCGCTAACTAAAGAAACTCATCCCCCATTCACCATCGTCATTCCCGCGCAGGCGGGAATCCAGCCTCAGTGCCTGAGCCAACGATGGATTCCCGCCTGCGCGGGAATGACGGGGGAATTTGCGGCCGCGCTTGCCTCAAGTTAGCGCCTGTGCGCCCTCGCGGGAATGACGGGAAAAATGTTTGACCGCGCCTCCGTCAAGTTGGCGCCCATGCCCCACGCCCTGCCCCCATGACCGCCCCCCACCCCAGCCTGCACGGCAGCGCCCTCGGCAAAGCCACCGTCTACGCCGACCGCTACGACCCCACCCTGCTCTACCCCATCGCCCGCGCCCCGCAGCGCGCGGCCTTGGGGCTGGCGGGCCAGCCGCCTTTTCTCGGCACCGACCTCTGGACCGCGTTCGAGCTGTCCTGGCTGAATGCGCGCGGCAAGCCCCAGCTGGCCATCGCCCACTTCATGGTGCCCGCCGAAAGCACGCACATCATCGAGAGCAAGTCCTTCAAGCTCTACCTCAACAGCTTCAACGGCACCGCCTTCGCCAGCGACGCCGAAGTCAAAGCGCGCCTGCAAGCCGACCTGAGCGCCGCCGCCTGGCACGGCAGCGCCCCGCGCGCGCCGGTGGCCGTGCGCCTGCTCGCCCCCGACGCCTTCGACCGCGAACCCATCCACGAACTCGACGGCCTGAGCCTCGACCGGCTCGACATCGACATCCCCCCCTTCACCCAGCCCGCGCCCGAGCTGCTCAGCGCCGCCTTTGACGAGCAGCCCGTCGAAGAAACCCTCACCAGCCGCCTGCTCAAGAGCAACTGCCCCGTCACCGGCCAGCCCGACTGGGGCAGCGTGCAGATCCGCTACGCCGGCCCGCAGATCGACCAGGCCGGCCTGCTGCGCTACATCGTCAGCTTTCGCGGCCACAACGAGTTTCACGAACACTGCGTCGAACGCATGTTCACCGACATCCAGGCCCGCTGCCGCCCCAGCCGCCTCACCGTCTACGCCCGCTACACCCGCCGCGGCGGCCTCGACATCAACCCCTGGCGCACCAGCCACCCCGGCCACGCCCCCACCAACGTGCGCACCGCCAGACAATAAAAAAGATAGCTTCTTGCGTACGTAAAAAGCCAAATTTAAATGAATTTCATTTAAATTTGTCTATTCACCTGCGCAAGCAGCTATCAAATAATCCGTAGGGTGGGTGCTTGCACCCATGCGGTTGACAAGGCCCGACGTTCACGTGGGTGCAAGCACCCACCCTACAGTCTGCAAGCCGGAGAGGGCGCAAACCCCACAGGGCCGCGCAGCAGGCCCACCCCAGGCTGCCCGAGCCGGGGTTCCCCCGGCGACCAGCGACGTCCCCCTGGGGGGAAGGCGGCCGAAGGCCGACTCAGGGGGGATCAGTGATACCCGGCATCCGCCGCCACCTTGCCGCGAAACACGTGGTACGACCAGGCCGTGTAGCCCAGAATCAGCGGCAGCAAAAACACCAGACCCACCAGCACAAAGCCCTGCGACTCGGGCGGCGAGGCCGCCTGCCAGATGGTGAGCGTGGGCGGCACGATGTAGGGCCACATGCCCAGCACCAGCCCGGCAAAGCACAGGCCGAACAGCGCCAGCGTCCACATGAAGGGGCGCGCGTCGCGCGGCTTCTCATCCGCCGTGGGCAGGGCCGCGTCGCGCCACAGCATGGCGGCGGCGGCCAGCGTGAGCAGCGGCACCGGCGCCAGCCACCAGAAGTTGCCACCCTCGAACCAGCGCGCCATGAGCCGCGAATCCAGAAACGGCAGCCAGGTGCTGACCAGACCAATGAACACCAGCAGCGCCAGCACCAGCGGCCTTGCCAGCGTGCGCGCCATCTGGTGCAGGCGCCCCTCGGTCTTGAGGATGAGCCAGCCCGCGCCCAGCAGCGCGTAGCCGAACACCAGCGCCGCGCCCGTGAGCATGGCAAACGGGCTGAACCAGCCAAACGCGCCGCCCACGTACTTGCCTTCCTGCATAGGCATGCCCTCGACCAGCGCGCCCAGGATCACGCCCTGCGCAAACGCGGCCGCCAGCGAGCCGAGCGCAAACGCCACGCCCCAGGCGCGCTTGGCCAGGCCATGCCCCTTGAAGCGGAACTCGAACGCCACGCCGCGAAAGATGAGCGCCAGCACCATCAGCAGCACCGGCAGGTAGAACGCCGACAGCACCAGCGCATACGCGCGCGGAAACGCCGCCAGCAGCCCAGCGCCGCCCAGCACCAGCCAGGTTTCGTTGCCGTCCCAGATGGGCGCAGCGGTGTTCATCATGTGGTCGAGTTGCTGCTCGTTTTCGGCAAACGGTGCCAATATGCCCAGTCCCAGCACGAAGCCGTCGAGCAGCACATACATCAGCACGCCGAAGCCGATCACGCCGAACCACACCACGGGCAGCCATTCATGCGCGCTCATTTCGCACCTCCTTCGGCAATGTCCGAGGCATCGGCCACCGACAGCGGGCGCGCCGGTGTCTTGCGCCCGCCCTCGGGCCGGGGCGACGGCTCGGCAGGCACGGGGCCCTTGCGCAGCAGGCGCAGCAGATACCAGATGCCCGCGCCGAAGATGATGGCGTACACCGTCATGTAGCTGGCCAGCGAAGCGGCCACGGCACCGGCGGTGATGTTGGGGCTGAGCGCATCGGCAGTGCGCATGAGGCCATACACCACCCAGGGCTGGCGGCCGATCTCGGTCACGTACCAGCCCGCCAGCAGGGCGACGAAGCCCGCCGGGCTCATCCACTGCCAGGCGCGCAGCAGCCAGGGCCGCTCCAGCAGTCGTCCGCGCCACCAGGCCCAGGCCGACAGCAACACCAGCGCCAGCATCAGCATGCCCAGCCCGACCATCACGCGAAAGGCGTAGAACACCGGTGCCACGGGCGGGCGGTCTTCGGGTGGCGCGGCGGTGAGCGGGGTGATCTCGCCATCCCACGAGTGCGTCAGGATCAGGCTGCCCAGGCGCGGAATGGCGATTTCGTAGTCGTTGCGCGCCTCGGCCTGGCGCGGAACGGCAAACAGGATCAGCGGCACGCCCGCGCCGGGCGGGCCAGCCTCCCAGTGCGCCTCCATCGCGGCCAGCTTGATGGGCTGGTACTCGCGCGTGTTCAGCCCGTGCTGGTCGCCCACCAGCACCTGCAACGGCACGGCAATGACGCCAAAGGCCACGGCCAGCTTGAGCATGCGCGCGGCCAGCGCGGGCTGCACGCCGCGCCGCAGGTGCCAGGCCGCCGTGCCGCCGATGACCAGGCAGGTGGTGATGAAAGCCGCCAGCACCATGTGCGGCAGGCGCCAGGTGAACGAGGGACTGAAGATGATGGCGCGCCAGCTCTCGGGCGTGAACACGCCGTCGGCCCCCAGCACGTGGCCCTGCGGCGTGTGCATCCAGCTGATGGCCGCCAGAATCCAGAAGGTGGAAATGAGCGTGCCGATGGCCACCATGCAGGTGGCAAAGAAATGCACCTTGGGCGGCACGCGCCCCCGGCCGAACAGCATCACGCCCAGGAAACCGGCTTCGAGAAAGAAGGCGGTGAGCACCTCGTAACTGAGCAGTGGCCCCAGAATGTTGCCCGCCCGCTCGCTCAGCACGGCCCAGTTGGTGCCGAACTGAAAGCTCATCACGATGCCCGAGACCACGCCCATGCCGAACGAAATGGCGAACACCTTCAGCCAGAAGGTATACAAGTCCATCCACGCCTGCTCGCGCGTGCGCAGCCAGCGCCACTCCAGAAACATCAGCCAGCTTGCCAGCCCGATCGAAAGGGCCGGAAAGATGATGTGAAACGAAATGACGAATCCGAACTGGATTCGCGACAGCAGCAGCGCGTCCATGGGCATCTCCGGGGGTGATGTAGTGTAAGGGGCGTGCAAGGATTGACGTTTGTCAAGACGCGCAAACCCTTGCGCTGGGACGATCAAGCCTGTCTCAACGGGCGCGCGCCGCGCGCACAGCCAAGGAGTAGCAAGCGTGGGTTTCAAGCCAATACCAACCGCCATCGCCATCGCGATCGGCCTCATCATCTGGTTCGTCATACCGGTGCCCGAGGGCGTCACGCCCGAGGCATGGCACCTGCTGGCGATGTTCGTGGGCACCATCGCCGCCATCATCGGCAAGGCCATGCCCATTGGCGCGCTGTCGATCATTGCGGTGGCGCTGGTGGCGCTGACGGGCGTGACCAACAGCAGCCCCGGCGGTGCCATCGCAGACGCGCTGTCGAGCTTCTCCAACCCGCTCATCTGGCTGATCGGCGTAGCCATCATGATCTCGCGCGGCATCATCAAGACCGGGCTGGGCGCGCGCATCGGCTACCTGTTCATCGCCGTGTGGGGCAAGAAGACGATTGGCATCGCCTATTCGCTGGCGCTGTCGGAGCTGATCCTCGCGCCCGTCACGCCCAGCAACACGGCGCGCGGCGGCGGCATCATCCACCCCATCATGCGGGCCATCGCGGGCAGCTACGACTCCGACCCGGAAAAAGGCACGCAAGGGCGCATGGGCAAGTTTCTGGCGCTGACCAACTACCACGCCAATCCCATCACCTCGGCCATGTTCATCACCGCCACCGCACCCAACCCGCTTGTCGTGAAGCTGATCGCCGACACCACGGGCGCGCAGATCCACCTCACCTGGGGCACCTGGGCGCTGGCCATGCTGCTGCCGGGGCTGGTGGCGCTGGCCATCATGCCGCTCATCATCTACTGGATGTACCCGCCCGAGATCAAGAGCACGCCCAACGCGGCCAAGTTCGCGGTGGAGCGGCTGAAAGAGATGGGCCCCATCACGCGCGGCGAAGCCATCATGTTCTGCGTCTTCGGCGTGCTGCTGCTGCTGTGGGCAGGCATTCCGGCCATGGTCTTCGGCCCTGCCTGGACGGTGAACCCCACCACCACGGCCTTCATCGGCCTGTCGCTGCTGCTCGTCACGGGCGTGCTCACGTGGGACGACGTGATCAAGGAAAAAAGCGCCTGGGACACCATCGTCTGGTTCGGCGCGCTGGTGATGATGGCCACCTTCCTCAACAAGCTGGGCCTGATCGCCTGGTTCGCCAAGTCCATGGAAACCGGCATCGGCCACCTAGGCCTGGGCTGGATGGGTGCCAGCGCGCTGCTCATGCTGGTGTACCTGTACGCACACTACATGTTCGCCAGCACCACGGCGCACATCACCGCCATGTTCGCCGCCTTCTACGGTGCGGGCCTGGCGCTGGGCGCACCGGCGCTGCCCTTTGCGCTGATGATGGCCGCTGCTTCCAACATCATGATGACCCTCACGCACTACGCCACGGGCACCTCGCCGGTCATCTTCGGCTCGGGCTACACCACGCTGGGCGAATGGTGGAA
>JAUNTQ010000141.1 GCA_030538605.1 Pseudomonadota bacterium | reverse complement strand
TGGAAGAACGTGACCTTGTTCTTCTTGAACAGGTACAGGATGCCGTCGTTGTTCTGCTTCACCACCGCGTCCTTGCGGCCGATCATCCTGGCCACGTCCATCTTCAGGCCGGTGACGCCGATGCCGTGCTCGGCAAAGTGCTTGGCCGCGTGCTCGTAATGCTCTGAACTTTGAAGCAGTGCCTTGGACGGGATGCAACCCACGTTGGTGCAGGTGCCGCCCGGTGCAGGCTTGCCATCGGCGGTTTTCCACTCGTCGATGCAGGCCACGTTGAAGCCCAGTTGCGCCGCGCGAATCGCCGCGATGTAGCCGCCGGGGCCGGCGCCGATGACGATGACGTCGAATGATTTGCTCATGTTCAATCCACTTTGAGTTTCACAAGTTGACCGCTTTGTTGAACGATCAGGTAAGTATGGGTTTGGCGCGCCAGCTCCCGTGCGCGTTGCTGCGCGCATTCCAGCGCAGCGGGCAAATGACGCAAGGTGGGCGATAGCGCCTTGGACAAGGGGCGTTCAGGCACTTTTGAATCCATTACGCGGCCATCAATCGTGCTTCGAGTGGCTGGGCAATGGCGATGCTGGCAAACATGGCGTCGGGGTAAAGGTAGGACTCACCCGACTCGTCCACCACACGCACCAGCCCCAGGGCTTGGGCGCGCTCGTCGTCTTGCACGGCGTACAGCTTGCGCACTTCCAGCGAAGCTTGGTAGCCGTGGTTGTCGATGCATATGGCCCACTTCATAGCAGTTCCTTGATCTTCATTTCGACTTTGCCGATGCCATGCGCTTCATACCAGTGCAGTTCGGCTTGAAGTTCTTCACCCGATTCGAGGCGGATGCGGCCAAACCCCTTGCGCTTTTTCCAGTTCTTGCCGCCGTAAGTCCTGATCAAGCGCCGAAGCTCCCGGATGCCCGAGCCTTCGGCGAAAGTCTCGACTTGCCACAGCTCGCCGACAAGCGCCCAGCCCGGCATTCACCAGCCCCGCAGAACGCTTGAAGGGTGATCCAGCCAGCCGTCGCCATCCACCGTTTCGTAAAACGACGCCAGCTCGTCGCTGGCAATGGTGACCGACAAGTCGTCATGCCGCAGCCGGTAATCCTTGAAACTTCCGTCAACTTGAGTCACCCGGAAGAAGCAGGCGGGCCGACCCTGCTCATCCCAGCTTCGGCACAGCACGCCAGAGACGCCAGCAGCGGGCGTCTCAATGGCGGTGTTTTCAGCGGATGACATGCCAGCCAAGGTGCGGGCCTGCGTCAGATGTCAAACAACAGCCGCGCCGGATCCTCCAGCGCCTCTTTCATCGCCACCAGGCCCAGCACGGCTTCGCGACCGTCGATGATGCGGTGGTCGTAGCTCATGGCGAGGTAGTTCATGGGGCGGATGACGATCTGGCCGTTTTCGACTACGGCGCGGTCCTTGGTGGCGTGTACGCCCAGGATGGCCGACTGGGGCGGGTTGATGATGGGGGTGGACATCATGGAGCCAAACACGCCGCCGTTGGAAATCGAGAAGGTGCCGCCGGTCATCTCTTCGATACCGAGCTTGCCGTCGCGGGCCTTGGCACCGAATTCGGCGATCTTTTTCTCGATGTCGGCGAAGCTCATCTGGTCGGCATTGCGCAGGATGGGCACGACCAAGCCGCGCGGACTGCCGACGGCGATGCCGATGTCGAAGTAGCCGTGGTAGACGATGTCGTTGCCGTCCACGCTGGCGTTGAGCACGGGGTATTTCTTGAGCGCGTGCACGGCGGCTTTGACGAAGAAGCTCATGAAGCCGATCTTGACGCCATGCTCTTTCTCGAACTTTTCCTGAAAGCGCTTGCGCATGTCCATCACCGGCTGCATGTTCACTTCGTTGAACGTGGTGAGGATGGCGTTGGTGGATTGCGATTGCAGCAGGCGCTCGGCCACGCGGGCGCGCAGGCGCGTCATGGGCACGCGCTGCTCGGGGCGGTCGCCCAGGTTGGGCGCGGCGGGACTGGCGACCTGGGGCAGCGCCTTGGTGGGCACGCCAGTGGGGATGGCTGCGGCGGGCTTGGCACCGCCACCGGCCACGGCGGCCAGCACGTCGCCCTTGGTCACACGGCCATCCTTGCCGGTGCCGGGCACGCTGCCTGCGGGCAGGCTGTTGTCGGCCATGAGCTTGGCGGCGGCGGGCATGGAGATGCCGGACTTGGCGCCGCCCGCAGCCGCAGCGGCCACGGGCGCAGCGGCAGGGGCTGACGCCGGTGCGGCTGCTGGAGCTGGTGCCGCAGCGGCGGCGGCACCGGCCACGCCTTCGGTGTCGATCTTGGCCAGCAGCTGGTCGGCCACCACGGTGGCGCCATCGGGCTGCACGATTTCGGCCAGCACGCCTGCGGCGGGCGCGGGCACTTCGAGCACGACCTTGTCGGTCTCGACTTCGATCAGGATTTCATCGACGGCGACGGCTTCGCCGGGTTTTTTCTTCCACTGCAGCAGCGTGGCCTCGGCCACGGATTCGGACAGCTGGGGGACTTTGACTTCTACGAGGGCCATTTTGGGTTTTTCCGGTGTGTTCTTTGGGTAGGCGTGCCAAGGCTTGGGCCCCCCGCGCGACGTCGCGCGGGGGGCCTTGGCACAGGTTCTTACTTGGTCAGCACGAATCCCTTGATGCGGGCGAAGGCGGCTTCCACCAGGCCTTTTTGCTGCTCCTGGTGCAGGTGCGCATAGCCCACGGCGGGCGAAGCCGATGCGGCACGCCCGGCGTAGCCCAGCTTCTGGCCGCTCAGCATGTTTTCGTGGATGTAGTGCTGCACGAAGAACCAGGCGCCCTGGTTTTGTGGCTCGTCCTGGCACCAGACGATGTCGGTGGCGTCGGGGTACTTCTTGATTTCCGCCGAGAACGCCTTGTGCGGAAAGGGGTAGAGCTGCTCCACGCGGATGATGGCCACATCGTCCGCGCCCTTTTCCACGCGCTTCTTGGCCAGGTCGTAATAGACCTTGCCCGAGCAGGCGATGATGCGCTTGACCTTCTCCGCCTTCAGATCGCCCTTGTCGCCGATGACGGCCTGAAAGCCGCCCTTGGTGAACTCGGCCAGCGGCGAGGTGGCGTCCTTGTTGCGCAGCAGGCTCTTGGGGGTCATGATGATGAGCGGCTTGCGCAGCGGGCGCACCATCTGCCGGCGCAGCACATGGAAGATCTGGCTGGCCGAGGTGGGCTGCACCACCTGCATGTTGGTGTCGGCACTGAGCTGCATGAAGCGCTCAAGCCGCGCGGACGAGTGCTCGGGGCCCTGACCCTCGTAGCCGTGCGGCAGCATCAGCGTGAGGCCGTTGATGCGGCCCCATTTCACTTCGCCCGAGGCGATGAACTGGTCGATCAGCACCTGCGCGCCGTTGGCGAAGTCGCCGAACTGCGCTTCCCAGATCACCAGGGTGTTGGGGTCGTTCGACGCGTAGCCGTATTCGAAGCCCAGCACCGCCTCTTCGGACAGGATGGAGTCGATGACGTTGAAGGGGGCCTGGTTGTCGGCCACGTGCTGCAGGGGCACGTAGCTGCCTTCGTCGTAGCGCTCGCGCTTTTGGTCATGCAGCACGGCGTGGCGGTGCACGAAGGTGCCACGCCCGCAGTCTTCGCCCGACAGGCGCACGGGATAGCCGCTGGCCACCAGGCTGGCAAAGGCCATGTGCTCGCCCATGCCCCAGTCGACGTTGATCTCGCCCCGACCCATGGCGGCGCGGTCTTCCAGCACCTTCTTGACCAGGGTGTGGACGGTAAAGCCCTCGGGCACGGTGGTGATGCGCTCGGCCAGACGCTTCCATTCGGCGAGCGGAATGGCGGTGTCGGCGGCGTCGGTCCACTTGGTTTGCAGGAAGGGGCTCCAGTCGACCGCGTACTTGCTCTTGAAGTTGGTGAGCACCGGATCCACCGTGTGGCGGCCCGCGTCCATCGCGGCGCGGTAGGCGGCAGCCATTTCATCGGGGCCACTTTCGGGCAACACGCCTTGCGCAATCAGTTTGTCGGCGTAGAGCCTGCGGGTGCCGGGGTGCTGGGCAATCTTCTTGTACATCAGCGGCTGGGTGAGCATGGGGGTGTCCTGCTCGTTGTGGCCCAGCTTGCGGTAGCAGACGATGTCTACCACCACGTCCTTGTTGAAGTCCTGGCGGTATTGCAAGGCCAGCTGCGTGGCCAGCACCACGGCTTCAGGGTCGTCGGCGTTGACGTGCAGCACGGGCGCTTCGATCATCTTGACCACGTCGGTGCAGTACAGCGTGGAGCGCGCATCGCGCGGGTCGCTGGTGGTGAAGCCGATCTGGTTGTTGATGACGATGTGGACGGTGCCGCCGGTGGTGTAGCCGCGCGTTTCGGCCAGTGCCAGCGTTTCCATGACCACGCCCTGCCCTGCAAAGGCGGCATCGCCATGCACCAGCACGGGCAGCACGGTGTCGCCTTCGGCGTCGCCGCGGCGGTCGAGGCGGGCGCGCACGCTGCCTTCGACCACGGGGTTGACGATTTCCAGGTGCGAAGGGTTGAAGGCCAGGCTCAGGTGCACCGGCCCGCCAGGGGTGGACACGTCGGAGCTGAAGCCCTGGTGGTACTTGACGTCACCTGCGGGCAGGTTCTCGGGCGCGGTGTGGTCGAACTCGGCGAACAGCATCGAGGGCATCTTGCCCAGGGTGTTGACCAGCACGTTCAGGCGGCCGCGGTGGGCCATGCCGATGACGATCTCCTGCACGCCCGCCTTGCCGGCCTGGTTGATGAGCTCGTCCATCGACACGATGAAGCTCTCGCCGCCTTCGAGCGAAAAGCGCTTCTGGCCGACGTACTTGGTGTGCAGAAAGCGCTCCAGGCCTTCGGCGGCGGTCAGGCGTTCGAGCACATGGATTTTCTGCTCGGCATTCAACTGCGGGTTGGTGCGGGCGCTTTCGAGCTTTTGCTGCCACCAGCGCTTTTGGCCCTGGTCGGTGATGTACATGTATTCGGCACCGATGGTGCCGCAATAGGTTTCGCGCAGCGCGTTCAGCAAGTCGCGCAGGGACATGGTGTCCTTGCCGAAGAAGGTGTTGCTGGTGTTGAACACCGTTTCCATGTCGGCATCGGTGAAGCCGTAGAACGCGGGATCCAGCTCGGGGATCTGCGGGCGCTCGCCGCGTTTGAGCGGGTCGAGCACGGCCCAGCGCGCGCCGACGTTGCGGTAAGCGGCGATCAGCTGCTGGACGGCGGTGCGCTTGCGGCCCAGCTCGGAGTCGGCACCGCTGGCCTGCACCACTTGCGTGCCGCCCGCCTTGGCGCGCTCGGCAAAGGCGTTGATGACGGGCAGGTGGGGAACGTCGCGGGTGCTGGTGCCATCGACGGCGGGCACGTGCTGCAGCGCGTCGAAGTATTCGCGCCAGGAGTCTGGGACGCTACCGGGGTTGTCGAGGTAGTTCTCGTACATCTCCTCGACGTAGGGCGCGTTGCCACCGAAGAGGTAGGTGTTGCCCTGGTAGGTTTCGTAGACGGTTTTCGTCTCGCTCATCTTGCGTTTACCTTTCGCTTTCCTTGGGAAAGCATGGGTTGGTTCATGGGAAACCTTCCGCGACACGGCTAAACCGGATAGCGGACGCGATCGCGGCGTGGAAGGGCCGGAAATGTCGCAAACTAAACAGCCCAGCGATTCTGCCACCTTTCATGGGCTGGCGCAAAAAAGAACCTGCCGCCGGCCCACCAGCCCGTGCAGCGGCAGCGGCGTTCAGCCGGGCTGAACCATGTCCTTGATCTGCTGCAGCGCGGCCGGGTCTTCCATGGTGGTCAGATCGCCCGGGTCGCGCCCTTCGCACACGGCCTGCACGGCGCGGCGCAGCAGCTTGCCCGAGCGCGTCTTGGGCAGCACGGACACAAAGCGCA
>JAUNTQ010000140.1 GCA_030538605.1 Pseudomonadota bacterium | reverse complement strand
ACCTGCGCCCCGGCGGCCCGCTGGACTGCTCCGACGGCCAGGTGCTGCACGACTGGTGCCTGGCCGGCCACGGCATTGCCTGGCGCAGCACCTGGGAAGTGCAGGCCGACATCGCCGCCGGCCGGCTGGTGGCGCTGCTGCAAGCCTTTGCCGCGCCGCCCAACGGCATCTACGCCATCCTGCCCCACCCCACGCGCCACCTGCCGCTGCGCGTGCGGCTGTGGGTGGACTTTCTCAAGGCGCGCTATGGCGATGCAAGGTATTGGCAGCGGGCGGCAGATAGATGAAAAAGTGAGCTTCTTGCGCATGATTGACATCGTTTTTATGCTATTTTCATTTAAAAATGATATCAATCATACGCAGAAAGCTATCTTTTTTTATTAATCGACATCTCCCACACAAGGCATCGCGTAGACTGGCGCGCCCGCCTGCTTCCTGTTCTCGCCAGCCATGAAACCTTCCGCCATCAGTGCCGACGAGCTGTTCGAGGCGCACCGCGCCACGCTTCGCTGGGAGTGGGTGGCGGGGCAAGGCGCGTCGGAGCGGCGCTTTGACGAAGTGGCCATCCGCGATGCACGCTCGGGCGCCGATCTGGTGGGCTACCTCAACTACATCCACCCTTACCGCGTGCAGGTGCTGGGCGCGCGCGAAGCGGCCTACCTGGTCAACGCGCCCACGCCCGAAGACAGCGCCCGCCGCATTGCCCGCATCGTCACGCTGGAGCCGCCCGCGCTGGTGCTGTGCGACGGGCAAGCCGCGCCCGAGGCGCTGGTGTCGATGTGCGAGCGCGCGCAGATCCCGCTGTTTGCCACGCAGGACTCGCCCGCCTTCGTCATCGACGTGCTGCGCACCTACCTGTCCAAGCACTTTGCCGACCGCACCACCATGCACGGCGTGTTCATGGACATTCTGGGCCTGGGCGTGCTCATCACCGGCGAATCGGGCCTGGGCAAGAGCGAGCTGGGGCTGGAGCTGATCTCGCGCGGCAACGGCCTGGTGGCCGACGACGCGGTCGATCTGTTTCGCATCAACCAGACCACCATCGAAGGCCGCTGCCCCGAGCTGCTGCGCAACCTGCTGGAGGTGCGCGGCATCGGCCTGCTCGACATCCGCGCCATCTTCGGCGAGACGGCGGTGCGCCGGCACATGCGCCTGCGCCTGATCGTGCACCTGGTGCGGCGCGAAACCATGGAGCGCGAATACGAGCGCATGCCCTACGAGCCGCTCAGCCAGGAAGTGCTGGGCGTGCCCATCCAGAAAGCCATCATCCAGGTGGTGGCAGGCCGCAACATCGCCGTGCTGGTGGAAGCGGCGGTGCGCAACCACATCCTGCAATTGCGCGGCATCGACACCTATCAGGAGTTCGTGGAGCGGCACCGACGGGCGATGGCTGGATAAAGATCCCCCCTGAGTCGCCTGCGGCGCCATCCCCCTGAGGGGGACGCCGCTGGTCGCCGGGGGAACCCCGGCTCGGGCGGCCTGGAGTGGCCTGCTCCGCGGACAGGGGCGGCGTGAGCTACGGTTCTATCAGCGCTTTTTCTGACGGGGGTCGTAGGCTGGGTAGAGCCGAAGGCGAAACCCAGCAACCCGGCTCGCGAGAGCGCTGGGTTTCGCTCTCGCTCTACCCAGCCTACCGAGAGACGTGGATCTGGCAACAGCGCGCCGTCAGCGCTGCTTTTTCTGGCAGTCGGCGCAGTGGCCGTAGAGCGACATGGCGTGGTCTTCCAGCGTCCAGCCGTGTTCGACGGCGATGTTGCGCTGGCGGCGCTCGATTTCGGCGTCGTAGAACTCGGCCACCTTGCCGCACGACAGGCACACCAGGTGGTCGTGGTGCGAGGCGTCGCTGAGCTCGTACACGGCCTTGCCGGTCTCGAAATGGTTGCGGCTCAGGATACCGGCCTGCTCGAACTGCGTGAGCACGCGGTAGACCGTGGCCAGACCAATGTCCGACTGCTCGGCCAGCAGCAGGCGATAGACGTCTTCAGCGCTCATGTGGCGCTGCTCGGCCTTCTGGAAAATTTCCAGGATCTTCAGGCGCGGCAGCGTGGCCTTGAGGCCGGTGCTCTTGAGTTCGTCGAGGGTGTCCATGCAGTGCCGGGGCGGGAAGAAAATGGCGCAAAGGCGCGCCGCTACAATGTCCGGCCCTATTGTGCATGAGCCTCAAGCCATGGCTGCTTTCCCCCCTTTCTTTGCCCGCGCGGCGCACCGGGTCATGCCCACGGCGCTGCTGCTGGCTGCGGCATGGGGCCTTGCCGCCTGCAGCAGTTTCGACTCGGCCACCCGCCGCATGGCCGACGCCATGACCTTCTACAAGCCCGAAGTGGTGCAGGGCAACTTCATCTCCAGCGAGCAGGTGGCCGCGCTGCGCCCCGGCATGACGCGGCTGCAGGTGCGCGACATCCTGGGCACGCCGCTGATGGCCAGCGTGTTCCACGCCGACCGCTGGGACTACGTCTTCACCATGCAGCGCCAGCGCGTGGCCCCGCAGCACTACCGCCTCACGCTGCATTTCCAGGACGACTTGCTCGCGCGCTTCGAGGGCGACGACATGCCCAGCGAGACCGAGTTCGTCGAGCGCATCAGCCGCGAGCGCAAGGTGCGCGTGCCCGTGCTGGAGGCCACCGATGCGCAGCTTGAACGCTTTGCCCAGCAGCCCGTGGCCGATGCGCCCGATGCGTCTGCCACCGAGCCCCAGCCGCGCCCGCCCGGCACCTATCCGCCGCTGGAATGAGGCCACGCGCCCGCCTGGCGCGCGCACCTTTGTCGCCTTGATCACGGATTCGCTTTCGACATGACCGCTGCTGCCCACGCTCTTTTACCCATTGCCATCGCCGGCGCCAGCGGGCGCATGGGGCAGATGCTGATCGAGGCCGTGCGCGCCTCGGGCGATTGCCGCCTGGCGGGCGCGCTCGACCGCGCCGACAGCCCCGCCATCGGGCACGACGCGGGCGGCTTTGCCGGCTGGGCCTCGGGCGTGCCAGTGCAGGCCGACGTGACCGCCGGGCTGCAAGGCGCGCGCGTGCTCATCGACTTCACCCGCCCCGAGGCCACGCTGGCCCACCTGGCCGCCTGCCGCGCACAAGGCGTGGCCATGGTGATCGGCACCACCGGCTTTTCCGACGCGCAAAAGGCCGAGATTGCCGCTGCGGCGCAAGACACGGCCATCGTCATGGCTCCCAACATGAGCGTGGGCGTCAACGTCACCTTCAAGCTGCTGGCCATGGCCGCGCAGGCGCTGTCCACGGGTTACGACATCGAGATCATCGAAGCGCACCACCGCCACAAGGTCGATGCCCCCAGCGGCACCGCGCTGAAGATGGGCGAGGTGATCGCCGAAGCCCTGGGGCGCGAGCTGGCCGACTGCGCCGTGTACGCGCGCGAAGGCCACACCGGCGAGCGCGACCCTTCTTCCATCGGCTTTGCCACCATCCGCGGCGGCGACATCGTGGGCGACCACACCGTGCTGTTCGCCGGCACCGGCGAGCGCATCGAGATCAGCCACAAAAGCAGCAGCCGCGCAGGCTACGCCCAGGGCAGCCTGCGCGCCGCGCGCTTTCTGGCCCAGCGCACCAGCGGCCTGTTCGACATGTTCGACGTGCTGTCGCTGCGCTGAGAACGATTCAAACAAAACAGTAGCTGCTTGCGTACGTTTTAAAACATTTTCAGATGCTTTTTATATTGAAAACGTTTTAAAACGTACGCAAGCAGCCATCATTTATCAAACAATCATCTTCCCCATGAATCTGCAACAAGTCTTCGCCCAAAGCGACGCCGTCGGCAAGGCCGTGGCGCTTTTGCTGCTGCTGATGTCCATCGCCAGCTGGGTGATCATCTTCTGGAAAGCCTGGATGCTGCGCCGCGCCAGCGGCCAGGTGCAGCGCAGCGTGGCCGCGTTCTGGCAGGCACCGGGCCTGCACGACGCGGCGGTGCGCGTGGGCGACGTTGATCGCGGCCACCTTGTGCTGCCCCTCATCATGGCCACCCAGGTGCCCGCCGCAGGCACGCTGGCGGCCGCCGGCGAGCGCGCACAGCAGCTCACGCGCAGCCTGCGCGACGCGCTGGCCGGCATCATGCGGCGCTTGCAGTTCGGCCAGGTGCTGCTGGCCACCGTGGGGGCCACCGCGCCTTTCATGGGACTGCTGGGCACGGTGTGGGGCATCTATCACGCGCTCATCGGCATTGCGGGCTCGGGGCAGATCAGCATCGAGCGCGTGGCCGGGCCCGTGGGCGAGGCGCTCATCATGACCGCTGCGGGCCTGGCCGTCGCCATTCCCGCCGTGCTGGCCTACAACTGGTTTGGCCGCAGCATCGGCTACATCGAGGGCGAGCTTGAAGGCTTCGCGCACGACCTGCGCGAAATCATGAAACAACCCGCTTGAGCGGACACGCGGCCCGCATCGCGGCCGTGAAACGAGGTTTCCGACATGGCATTCGGCAGGCTTGAGCGCGCCAAGTCCCACGCACCCATGAGCGACATCAACGTCACCCCGCTGGTGGACGTGATGCTGGTGCTGGTGGTCATCTTCATCATCACCGCACCGCTTCTGGCCAGCTCCATCCGGCTCGATCTGCCCCAGACCGACGGTGCCAAGCCGGGCGATCCGCCACACTTCGTCACCGTGGCGGTCGATCTTTCGGGTCAGGCTTTCTTTGACGACAAGCCCGTCAGCCTGCCCGAGCTGGCCGCCGCCATGCAAGCGGCTGCCCGCGACAACCCCGACACCGAAGTGCAGCTGCGCGCCGACCAGGGCGTGCCCTATGGCCGCGTGGTCGAGGTCATGGGCGAGGCGCAAAAAGCCGGCCTGAACCGCATTGGCTTCGTCGCCGACGCGCCCACGCCTGCTGCGTCGCGCTGATTTTTTTCAAGCCCTGAACAGCCAAACAGCCTCATGCCGAGGACGCAAAGGATTCGCAGAGGACGCAAAAAAGAGAAAACAGAAATTCCTGGCTGTTTCTTTTGCGTCCTCTGCGGAATCTTTGCGTTCTCAGCATGAGGTTTTTTTGCCTCCTGTCTGGCGCAAGCGCTTATGTGGATGCCGCCAAAAGCTATCATTTAAATAGTGCGCACTACCTTCGCCACGCCTACAATCGCCCCCCATGCAAGACACCTACGACCACCGCGCCGTCGAGCAAGCCGCCCACGCCCACTGGCAGGCCACCGACGCCTACCGCGTCACCGAAGACGCGGCCCGCCCCAAGTACTACGCCTGCTCCATGCTGCCGTATCCCAGCGGCAAGCTGCACATGGGCCATGTGCGCAACTACACCATCAACGACATGCTGGCGCGCAGCCTGCGCATGAAGGGCCACAACGTGCTCATGCCCATGGGCTGGGACGCATTTGGTCTGCCCGCCGAAAACGCCGCGCTGAAAAACCGTGTGCCGCCCGCCCAGTGGACGTACGACAACATCGCCTACATGAAGCGGCAGATGCAGGCCATGGGCCTGGCGATTGACTGGAGCCGCGAAGTCGCCACCTGCGACCCGTCTTACTACAAGTGGAACCAGTGGCTGTTCCTGAAGATGCTTGAAAAAGGCATCGCCTACCGCAAGACGCAAATGGTCAACTGGGACCCGGTGGACATGACCGTGCTTGCCAACGAACAGGTCATCGACGGGCGCGGCTGGCGCACCGGCGCGCTGGTCGAGAAAAAGGAAATTCCCGGCTACTACCTCAAGATCACCGACTACGCCGAAGAGCTGCTGCGCCACGTGCAGGTGGGCAATCCCCAGGCCACGCTGGACGGCTGGCCCGAGCGCGTGCGCCTGATGCAGGAAAACTGGATCGGCAAATCCGAAGGCCTGCGCTTTGCTTTCACGCACGACATTGCGGGCGACGACGGCGCGCTCATCGGCGATGGCCGCATGTACGTCTTCACCACCCGCGCCGACACCATCATGGGCGTCACCTTCTGCGCCGTCGCGCCCGA
>JAUNTQ010000022.1:14738-40352 GCA_030538605.1 Pseudomonadota bacterium | reverse complement strand
GCGCGCGCTTGAGTTGCGCGGCACTGACCAGGGGGGCCAGGCTGGTGTTGAGCAGGGCGGCGATGACTACAGCGGTGACTCCGCTCAGGAAGCGGCGGCCCATGCCGAGGAAGGGGGGGCGGGTTGCGCCGCCTTGGGTCAGCACCATGGCGCGGGCGTCTGGCGTGTGGGGGGAGAGCGTTTTCATTGGGAGTCCTCCTCGGTTGAACGCGCAGCGGCTCTCGCGTTCGCTCTTCTGTGTGTGTTCTTGCGTGCAGCGCCTGTGGCGAGGGCGAGCAGCAGCGCCAGCAAGGCCAAGGTGGCTGGGGATGTGGTGGGCACAGGGGCAATCTGCCCCGGTTGGCCCGGCGATGCGGCGTTGTCGGCGGTGATGTTGAAGGCTTTCTGGTCCAGCGCGACCAGTTGCCCGTTGACTTCGGCCAGCAGCAGCACGCTGTAGCTGCCTCTTTGCAGTGCAGCGGTGGCGATGGGTGTGGCTTGCCAGGCGTGTCGCCCGCCGACAGACAGGGCAATGGTGTGCTCTTGCCGCTGGATTTCGCGCCCGTCTTGCGCGGTGGCCACCACGCGCAGCACTTTGAGGGCGGGGAAGTCCACGCCAGAAGTGTTGTGCAGCCAGTCGTCCCGGCTTTGCGCTTCGCCTGCGCGCAGGCTCTCTTTGGCAAGGGTGACGGTGCCGCTCAGGCCCGCAATGGTGCCGGTCTGCCCTGAAGCGAGCACGCGATAAGCGGTGCTGGCGCGGGCAAGCTGGACTTCGGGGTGGTTTTTGCGGGCGCTGGTTTGCTTGATTCCCGGCCCCCGGCCATGCAGAACGGCCTCTACGGTGTAGGTGCCCAGCAGGGCGTTGTTCAGCCTTTGAGGTGCTTGCAGCTCGCGCAGCGCGCGCGCGGGCATTTGCCCAAGGGCGTGTTCGTGCGTGAAGACGGTGGTGCCTTGGGGGTTGCGCACGATCAGGCTGACCCTGGCGGCGTCGATGATGGCGTTGGCCGCCAGGTTGCTGGCAAGGTTGCCCAGCAGTACCACGTCGTTGGGGGTGTAGTCGCCCTTGTCGGTACTGACTGTGAGGGCGGCCACGGCGGCCTGTGCGGGATCACCAGCGACGATGGCGAAGGGGGCGCTGTCTTGCGCCACCACATTGCCTTGTGTGTCAAACAATCGACCGCGCAAGACGTAGCTGCCTGCCAGTGTTTGGCCGGTGTTCCAGGGCTGGGTGGCTTGCTGCGTGGCCCCTGCGACCAGGGTGCCCAGCGGCTGGCGGCCAAAGTGGGCGAGTTCAGCGCCCTGGCTGTCTTCGATGGTGAGCACCAGCTCCAGCGCGGCGGCAAAGTTGCCCCGGTTGGTGGCGGCTGCGCCCAGGCCAACGGGCGTGTGGGCGCTGTACACGGGTTGGTCGGTCTGCACTTTCAGCAAGGCCAGGGCGTTGGCGGCGGCCAGATCGATCTGCTGGCGGTTGTTGGCCAGGTTGCACTCGGCATTGGCGCGCGCTTCGTCCACCACGGCCACCAGCGATTCAGTGCCTGTCAGCGCGGCAGCGGGCAGGGCCACGTCCACCCATTCACCGGTCTTGAGGGCAGGCACGGCGGCTTCGCCCAGCAAACGCGTGCCTTGGTAAAAGCGCACGCTGCTGGCTTGCGATGGGCTGCCTGCGTTGCCCACGCGGGCGCTCAGGCGCACGGGCTGGCCGGTGCCCTGGTCGAGCAAGCGGAAGTTGCCCAGCGTCAGGTCGATGGTTTGCGCCACAGCGCCCAGGGCTTGCGCCATGGCGGCGGCGACTTCGCCTGCGCTGTAAGCCACGGTGACTTGCCCGCCGTGCAAGGTGTTGTGGGGCTTGGGCCAGGCGTTGGCTTCAAGTTCGCGCAGGTTGACGTTGCCCACGCCAATCACGTCCACGCGGCTGACGCCGTTGGCAATGGTTTGGGGCAGCAGTTGCTCCGTCCTTGCAATGCCTTCCCAATAGCCATCGCCGACGGTGATGAGGGTTTTGCGCGCGCCTTGCTGGGGCAATGTGAGCAAGTACTTGGACAGATTGAAGGTGCACCGCGAGCCGGAGCTGCATCCGCTGCTCTGCCGCTTGTCCTTCAGGTTCTGGATGAGCTGGGGCAAGGTGGCAGGCTCCACCACGGTGGCGGGGTGCAGCGGCACGGGGTTTTGTCCGGCGCACATTTCCCTGTCGGTGCCCAGGGTGAAGCGGATGGAGCCATCGTGCGGAATGATGTTGGGGTTTTCGACGGCCTTGATGACGCCTTCCATCTCCAGGTTGTAGAGGTGACTGACGCTGCCGGATGTGTCGATGCAGACAGCCACGTCTTGCACCCCGCCGCCGCCGCCCGCGCAAGACACGCCCACGCGCAGGGTGTTGTTGCCTTCGATGTTTTCGATGACTTCCAGCCCGCTGTCGGCCATGACATGAATGGGTGCATCACGGAAAGGCAGCTGCACGCCCTTCAAGTCAAAGGCAACGGTTTGCGACTGCTGCTGGGGCAGTGCGGCAATGCGTGTGCTGGCGAGTGGGGTGTCTACGCCTTCGTCCCATAGCTGGTTGCCGTTGGTGTCAAGAAAGGCGATGACGTTGAAGCTGCCTGCGTCGTGGTTGCTGTTGTTGGTCACGACGGCAGATACCACGCCGCTGGCGCGGAAGGTATGGGGGTCCATCACCAGGGCTGAGCGGTCGCCACGGCTCACCATCAGGTCGGGCAGGGCGGCGTTGTAGCTGCGCTTGAGCTTGACGGTGCCCAGCGACTGCGATGCCGTGGCCTGGCGGGCAAAGGGCAGCAGCGCCGAGTCATAGCCCGTCAGGCTGATGAAAACGCGTGCGTTGGCCTCGGTCAGGCCGCTGAAGGCAAAGCGGCCGTCCAGCGCCGTGACACCTGTTTGGGTGTGCGTGACAGCGGTGCCGGGCAGCACCTCTTCCAACTGAAGTTGCGCGCCTGCCAGTGGCTCCAGTGTGTCGGCATCCACCACGGTGCCAAAGGCTTGCCAGGTGGATGTGTCGCCTGCTTGCCATGCAGGGATGAGGGCAATACTGGCTTCAGTGGTGCCGTTTAGCTCGAAAGACTGGCGGAACGGGGCGTAGCCACTGCGCGTGACTTCGATGTGCACGCCGCCCAAGGGCACATCGCTGAATTCGTAAGCGCCATTGGCTGCTGTGGTGATGGTGCCTGTGGCCGTGCCGGTAAGCACCACCTGGGCACCCGCGATGGGCATCTGGCTGACGGCATCGACGATTTGCCCATGCAGCCGATGCTGCGCGCTGGCTGTGGGCAGCAGCTCTACCGGCAGCGCGTAGCGTTGGCCCGTTTTGACGTGCATGCTGGCTACAACGGCCTCATGCCCAAGCGCGGATACCTGGATGTGGGTATCACCGGGGTTCAGGTTGGCTATCGCTGCCCGCCCCGCCGTGTCGGTTTGCACGTTTCGCAGATTGGCACCGGTCAGCGCGACTTGCGCACCTGCCAACGGCGCGCCGGTGCCACGCACTTGCACGCTGACTTCAAGCTGCGCCGGACCAGCCACCACAGGAGCTGGACGCAGCGGCACGCTAAGCACGGTGGTGACGTTGCTGCCAATGTTGAGTGACTGCCTGTGCGTGAGGTAACCCGGTTTTTCAAACACCACCGTCCGGCTACCGGAGATAGTGCGGTCTGTCAGGGTGAATTCACCTGCGGCGTTGCTTCGGGTTTGAAACGCCGTGCCTTCCAGCCGCACCGTGGCATCAGCCAGGGGGTGCCGTGTGTCGTTGTCGGTGACTGTGCCTCTGAGCGTGGTTTGTGTGGTGGCGGGCTTGCGCAGCACCACATCCAGCTGGATTTGCTGGCCGTCTTGCACCTGCAACTGCATGACCACACGCTCGTAACCGGCGCGAAAAACGGTTACTTCGTTGGTGCCAACCACTACGTGCGAAGTAAAGCGCGCCTGCCCGTGGCTGTCGGTTGATCCGCTGGTGCTGCGCCGGGTGTTTTGCAGCGTGACCGTGGCGCTGGGCACGGGCTGGCCCGCCTCGTCGGTCACGGTCACCAGCAAGGTGGTGGTGCTGACGGGTGGCTGCTGGAAAACGGGACTGAAATCCACCACTTGTCCGGCGACGGCGTTGACGGTGGCGCGAATGGCGGGATAGCTGGAGTAGGTGGCCGCGATGTCCATCGCACCTGCCGACAAACCGTCCAGCCGATAGTTGCCGTCGCGGTCAGTGCGAACGCTTTGGCTACCGACTTGAATCAGTGCGTTGGAAGCAGCGTAGTGGCTGGTGCCGGTGAAGTAGCGCGCTACGCCCTGGAGGGTGACGCTGGTGCCGCCGCTGGCGGCTGACAGGCGAAGGGTGCCGAGGTCGAGTTGCTGACCCGGTTGCAGGTTGAGCGATGCCTGCAATGGTCTGAACCCTGTAGCTTGAATGTCGAGCTGTTCCTGCCCGGCGTTCAGGCGGACGAAGCTGAAACGGCCCTCAGTGTTGGATTCGGTTTGCAGGCCGCTGCCTGTCAGACGCACGGCAGCGCCGACGATGGGCTGGCCCGCTTCATCCACCACGTGCCCCGCGATGCTTGCCAGATCCGGATTGGTGGCCGGCTGTGCGGCCAGCCAGATCGCGCGCAGAGCCAAGGCGGTGAGATGCGCCTCTGCTGCCCAGCTGCCGTCGGTGCGTTGTGATTGGCGCAGGGCGTCCACGGCGGCTTGCACTGTGGCGGCGGTGTCCAGGCCGGGCAGCACGGCCAACAGCGCATGGGCGGTGCGCAAGTCTTCACCCCAGGCTTGCTGGGCGTTGCGCTGCGCGAGCAGCCAGGCGCGGGCTTTGGTGAGGGCTGCGCGTGCGGCGGGTTGCTGGCGGTAGGGCGCGAGGGCTTGCACGGCCAGCGCGGTGGTGACGATGGCGTCGCCGTCGGGCGCGAGCAGCCAGCGTCCGTCAGCTTGCTGCACGGTAGCCATCCAGGCCAACGCCCTGGCGGCGTTGTCGCTGGCGGCGCGGCTGGCCGCCAAGGCGCGCAAGGCCCACGCCGTGTCCTGCGGGTTGCTGGCCTGCCCGCCGATGGCACCAAAGCCGCCATCGGGGTTTTGCATGGTGGCCAGAGCGTCCAGTGCAGCAGCGTCGGATGTGCCGGCAAGCTGCCGGGCAAGCGCTTTGCGGGCGAGGTATTCGGTGGTGTCGGGGGTGATGCCGTCGATGGCGGTGAACAGTGCCGGGCGCACGGTTTGCGACAGGGTGCGCAGGGTGAGGGCGGTTTCGGCGCGCGCCTGCATGGGCAAGGCGGGTGATGTGGCTTCGGATGCCAGTGTGCCGCCGGCTTGCACCTGCGCTTGCAGCCAGGTGGCGCCGCGCTGGAGCGCGGGGTCGGTGAGGGGCTGTGCTTGCACCTGATGGGCCAGCAGCCACGAGAGCAACAGTGCCAGGCCAAGCACTGCCCGAGACACGAAAACGATGTTCTTCGTTGCCAATCGCCGCATGGGGCAGGCCCTCCCGTTGTTTTGTGTCTGATCAGGTTAACTTTGGTAACTGACAGACCTCTGACGCGGGCTTGGCGGTGAAGTGCTTGCGTTGATTGCGCGCTTTACGTGAACCGGCAGTCGGTCAACACGTCGGTATGCACCGCCTCCAGCCCGAAGCGCTGACCACGCAGATGGTCTTGCACGCAGCGCCACACCAGCGGGCTGCGGTGGCGCGGGCGGCTGGCCTCGATCTCGGCGGGGGTCAGCCACAGCGTGCGCACGATGCCGTCGTCCAGTCGGTGCGCGGGGTCGGCATCGCCCACGGTGCCGCAGTAGGCAAAGCGCAGCCAGGTCATCGGCTCGCCCTCGATGTTGGGGGCCGTGGCCAGGTAAATGCCCAGCAGGTGCGTGGGCGTGAAGGGGTGGCCGGTTTCTTCCAGCGCCTCGCGCGCGGCGCCTTGCGCGGGGGATTCGCCCGGCTCCAGGTGGCCGGCGGGGGTGTTCAGGCGCAGCCCGGCCTTGGTGTGTTCTTCCACCAGCAGGTAGCGGCCATCGCGCTCGACGACCGCCGCCACCGTGACGCTGGGTTTCCATCGGGGGTTGTTCATGGCGCGCGATTATGTGATGCACCAGGGCGCTGGTGTCCGCAGCACCTTGTCTGGCGCGCGATAGGGTGGTCTTGCGGTTCTGTCGCACAATGGCGCGCAAGACCGCCCCCCCCCCCGAAAACACCCCGCTGCGGCCAGGCGCTGCGGCGGCACAAGAGGAGATGCCCCATGCGCATAGGCGTGCCCGCCGAGACGGCGGCTGGTGAAACCCGTGTGGCCGCGACGCCCGAAACGGTGAAGAAACTCGTGGCGCAAGGCCACCAGGTGCTGGTGCAGTCCGGCGCGGGCCTGCAAGCCAGCGTGACCGACGACGCGCTGCGTGCCGCCGGTGCCGAGGTGGTGGACGCCGCTGCCGCCTTTGGCGCAGAGATGGTGCTGAAAGTGCGGCTGCCGTCGCCCGATGAGGCCACCCGCATGGCCCCCGGCACCGTGCTGGTGGGCATGCTGGAGCCGTTCAACGCCGAAGGCTTGCAGCGCCTGGCCGCTGCGGGCCTGACGGCGTTTGCGCTGGAGGCCGCGCCGCGCACCACGCGCGCGCAGAGCATGGACGTGCTCTCCAGCCAGGCCAACCTGGCCGGCTACAAGGCCGTGATGGTGGGTGCCAGCCATTACCCGCGCCTGTTCCCCATGCTGATGACGGCAGCGGGCACCATCAAGGCGGCGCGCGTGGTCATTCTGGGCGTGGGCGTGGCGGGCTTGCAGGCCATTGCCACGGCCAAGCGCCTGGGCGCGGTGATCGAGGCCAGCGACGTGCGCCCCAGCGTGAAAGAGCAGGTCGAGTCGCTGGGCGGCAAGTTCATCGACGTGCCCTATGAAACCGCCGAAGAAAAAGAAGCCGCCGAAGGCGTGGGCGGCTATGCCCGGCCCATGCCGCCCAGCTGGCTGGAGCGCCAGAAGGTGGAAGTGGCCAAGCGCGTGGCGCAGGCCGACGTGGTCATCTCCACCGCGCTCATTCCGGGCCGCGCCGCGCCAGTGCTCATTACCGAGGAGATGGTCAAGAGCATGAAGCCCGGCTCCGTCATCGTGGACATGGCGGCGGGCAAAGGCGCGCCCAATGCCGACGGCAGCGTGGGCGGCAACTGCCCGCTGACCGAGGCCGACCGCACCGTGCTCAAGCACGGCGTGACCCTCGTGGGCGAGACCAACCTGGCCGCGCGCGTGGGCGCTGATGCCTCTGCGCTGTACGCGCGCAACGTGCTCGACTTCCTCAAGCTCATCCTGCCGCCCGCGCCCAAGGGCGAGCCGCCCGCCGCGCTCACCATCGACATGGCCGATGACATCGTCGCCGCCTGCCTGGTCGCGCGTGATGGGGCGGTGATGAAGGCTTGAGGTGGTTAAAAGAGTAGCTGCTTGCGTACGTTATTTCTTGATTTCAATGTGAATAGTATCTGAAATACTTTTAAAACGTACGCAAACAGCTCCTGTTTATGATAATCAACCCTGTCCTCAAGCCGATGACCGTTTCGGCTGTTGGCTCCTTCCCCCGCTGGGGGAAGGCGGGGATGGGGGCTGACCACCTTTGATGCATCCACCGTGGTTGGCCCCCACCCCAACCCTCCCCCAGCGGGGGAGGGAGCAAGAAGCGTCTGATTTTTGAGCCTATCGACCAAGCAAGCCATGCCCTCCATGCCTTTTTCATTCTTCCCACTGCGGCGCATGCTGGCCGTCGTCGGCGCTGCCGCCTTGCTGGCCGCCTGCGCCGCGCCTGCCGAGCGCGCGCCCACCTCTGCGTCCACAGCCGCCGCCGCGCCGCTCATCACCACGCCGCCCGCCAGCCTGGGCGAGTGGCAAGACCTGGGCTACTACCTCGCCCCGTGGCTGGCGGGCGACGCGCCCGTGCCGGTGAGCGGCCCGGCAGCCCCCACGCGCGTGGCGGGCCTCAAGCGCGACGACGGCACCTGGCTGGCCGTGGTGCTGGTGCAGACCGCCCCCACGGGCAGCGCCGACTGCCCCTTGTCCCACGGCCTGCACGTGGACGACGTGCGCGACGACCAATGCCTGCGCGTGCGCCGCAACGCCGACTTCGACCGCTGGCTCTCGCAGCAGCACGCCGTGCTCTACCACTGGCTGCAAGCCCAGGGCTGGGACAGCCAGCCGCGCGCCTGGCTGGGCTACCGCGTGCCCGCTGCCGCAGGCGGCGGCGCGCTGGAGGTGCATGCCCTGGTCAACCCCTGGCTGCTGGAGCCGACCACGCGCAACAACATCGACTTTCTCGCCGGTGGCGCGCCCGGTGCCAAGTGGGCGCGCCAGCTCGCCGCCGCCGCGCAGGCCGCCTCGGCCAGCACGCCGCTGGCGGTGCCCCCCTTCCCGTTCGCGCCGCATGCGACGGTGCCTGAAGCCGCGCCGCCCGCCGTTGCCCCGCCCGCGCCCGCCCGCGCCACGCAGGTCACGCCTGTGCCGGCCCCCCCACCCGCCCCCGCGCCGCGCCCCGACCGCGGATAAGAAAACGCTGGCCCATCCCGCCCCACCACCCTTTTTGCCGAGGAGCCCCACCATGGACGCCGTGTCACCCACCATCGTCAACCTCATCATCTTCGTGCTGGCCATCTACGTGGGCTACCACGTGGTGTGGAACGTCACGCCCGCGCTGCACACGCCGCTGATGGCCGTCACCAACGCCATCAGCGCCATCGTCATCGTGGGGGCCATGCTGGCTGCCGCGCTCACCGAGGGCGGCTTGGCCAAACTCATGGGCGTGGCCGCCGTGGCGCTGGCAGCGGTGAACATCTTTGGCGGCTTTCTCGTCACCCGGCGCATGCTGGAGATGTTCAAGAAGAAAGAAAAGAAAGCGCCTGTGGCGGCTGACAAGCAAGCCTGAAGCGGCACACCAGACAAGAGGAGAAAACCGTTATGAGCATGAACGTCGTGATGCTGCTGTACCTGGTGGCCAGCGTGTGTTTCATCCAGGCGCTGAAAGGCCTGAGCCACCCCACCAGCTCCATCCGGGGCAACTTCTTCGGCATGACCGGCATGGCCATCGCCGTGCTCACCACCGCCGCGCTCATCGTCAACCTGGCCGGCAGCGCGCTGGGCCTGGGCTGGGTGCTGCTGGGGCTGGTCGTCGGCGGGGGCTATGGCGCCTGGCGCGCCCGCACGGTGGAGATGACCAAGATGCCCGAGCTGGTCGCCTTCTTCCACAGCATGGTGGGCCTGGCGGCGGTGCTGATTGCTGCGGCCACCGTGGCCGAGCCGTGGGCCTTCGGCATCGCCAGCGCACCTGCGGCGGGCGGCAACGGCCTCATTCCCGGCGGCAACCGCATCGAGCTGGCGCTGGGCGCGTTCATCGGCGCGGTCACCTTCAGCGGCTCCGTCATCGCCTGGGGCAAGCTCTCGGGCAAGTCGAAGTTCCGGCTCTTTCAGGGCGCGCCCGTGGTGTTTGCGGGCCAGCACTGGCTCAATCTGGCGCTGGGCGTGGTGTCGCTGTTGTGCGTGCTGTGGTTCTGGCAGACGCAGGGTGCGCTGCCCTTTGTGCTGCTGTGCGTGCTGGGCTTCGTCATCGGCGTCACGCTCATCATCCCCATCGGCGGGGCCGACATGCCCGTGGTCGTCAGCATGCTCAACAGCTACTCCGGCTGGGCGGCGGCGGGCATCGGCTTCAGCCTGAACAACCCCATGCTCATCATCGCCGGCTCGCTGGTCGGCTCGTCCGGGGCCATCCTGAGCTACATCATGTGCAAGGCCATGAACCGCTCGTTCTTCAACGTCATCCTGGGCGGCTTTGGCGGCGACGCCAGCGCGGCGGCAGGCGGCGCGCAAGAGCAGCGCCCCGTCAAGACCGGCAGCGCCGACGACGCCGCCTTCATGCTCGGCCAGGCCGACAGCGTCATCATCGTGCCCGGCTACGGCCTGGCCGTGGCCCGTGCGCAGCACGCCGTGAAAGAGCTGGCGCAAAAGCTCACCGAAAAAGGCATCGATGTCAAATACGCCATCCACCCCGTGGCAGGTCGCATGCCCGGCCACATGAACGTGCTGCTGGCCGAGGCCGAAGTGCCCTACGACCAGGTACACGAGATGGAAGACGTCAACGGCGAATTCGGCCAGGCCGACGTGGCCATCATCCTGGGCGCCAACGACGTGGTGAACCCCGCCGCCCACACCAAGGGCAGCCCCATCTACGGCATGCCCATCCTGGAAGCCTACAAGGCCAAGACCGTCATCGTGAACAAGCGCAGCATGGCCGCAGGCTACGCCGGGCTGGACAACGACCTGTTCTACATGGACAAGACCATGATGGTCTTTGGCGACGCCAAGAAAGTCGTCGAAGACATCGGCAAGGCCATCGAGTAAGCCCCGCCGCGCGCCCGCTGTCGCGCGCGGGTCAGCGCACGAGGCGCGCAGGCGGGCTTGTTTTTCGAACGCTCGTGCTAAAAGTATTCTCAAACGATACTTTTTTGCATGGCAGGCAACACATCAGGAAAACGCCAATACTAAAGTTTGCGCCATGCCCACACAATGCGGCGCACGAGACCGCCCCAGACCGCCGTAGATTGCATTTGGCGGCGGTCTTTTTTCCACGACTGACGCAAGAAAAGCCCATCTCTCTGCCCCCGGCACTGCAAGCCGCCCGGCGCAGCCTCTGAAGGCCGGAATGCGTCAGTGCTGTTTTCATTTGCACAGGAGTTTTCGCACATGACCGAGCGTAGCTGGCTCAAGCACTACCCCCAAGGCGTGCCCGCCGACATCGACCCCTCGCAATACCCCTCGCTGGTGGCGCTGATGGAAGAGAGTTTCCAGAAATACGCTGAGCGCACCGCCTACAGCTTCATGGGCAAGGACGTGAGCTACCGCGAAACCGACGAGCAAAGCCGCGCGCTGGCCGCCTACCTGCAATCGCTGGGCCTGGCGCGCGGCGACCGCGTCGCCATCATGATGCCCAACGTGCCCCAGTACCCCGCCACGGTGGCCGCCATCCTGCGCGCGGGCTACGTGGTGGTCAACGTCAACCCCCTGTACACCGCCCGCGAGCTGGAGCACCAGCTGAAAGACAGCGGTGCCAAGGCCATCGTCATCATCGAGAACTTTGCCGCCACGCTGCAAAAATGCATCGCCGCCACGCCCGTCCAGCACGTCGTGCTGGCCAGCATGGGCGACCGGCTCGGCGGCCTGAAAGGCTTCATCGTCAACCTTGTGGTGCGCCGGGTAAAAAAGCTCGTGCCCCCCTTCAGCCTGCCTGCCGCCGTGCGCTACAACGACGCCATCGCCAAAGGCCAGGGCGCGCGCTTCACCCCCGTGCCCACCGGCCCTGACGACATCGCCGTGCTGCAATACACCGGCGGCACCACGGGCGTATCCAAAGGTGCCGTGCTGCTGCACCGCAACCTGATCGCCAACGTGCTGCAATCCGAAGCGTGGAACGACCCCGCCATGCAGCGCGTGCCCGCAGGCGAGCAGCCCACCAGCATCTGCGCGCTGCCGCTGTATCACATCTTCGCCTTCACGGTGAACATGATGCTCAGCATGCGCACCGGCGGCAAAACCGTGCTCATCCCCAACCCGCGCGACTTGCCCGCCGTGCTGAAAGAGCTGTCCAAGCACCGCTTTCACAGCTTCCCCGCCGTCAACACCCTGTTCAACGGCCTGGCCAACCACCCCGACTTCGGCAGCGTGGACTGGAGCCACCTGAAAGTCTCCGTCGGCGGCGGCATGGCCGTGCAAGCGGCCGTCGCCAAGCTCTGGCTGGAGAAAACCGGCTGCCCCATCTGCGAAGGCTATGGCCTGTCCGAAACCAGCCCCTCGGCCACCTGCAACCCCGTCACCGTGAAGGAATTCAGCGGCACCATCGGCCTGCCCATTCCCGGCACCTGGATCAAGATCCTGGACGACGCAGGCAACGAAGTGCCCCTGGGCCAGGCGGGCGAAATCGCCATCAAGGGCCCGCAGGTCATGGCGGGCTACTGGCAGCGCCCCGACGAAACCGCCAAGGTCATGACCGCTGACGGCTACTTCAAGAGCGGCGACATCGGCGTCATGGACGAGCGCGGCTACACCCGCATCGTCGACCGCAAGAAGGACATGATCCTGGTCAGCGGCTTCAACGTCTACCCCAACGAGGTCGAAGACGTGGTCGCCGCCATGCCCGGCGTGCTCGAAGTGGCTGCCGTGGGCGTGCCCGACGACAAGACCGGCGAAGCCGTCAAGCTCGTGCTCGTCAAGAAAGACCCGGCCCTCACCGAAGACGCCGTGCGCAAGTATTGCCACGACAAGCTCACCAACTACAAGCGCCCCCGCGTCATCGAGTTCCGCACCGAGCTGCCCAAGACCCCCGTCGGCAAAGTGCTGCGCCGCGAACTGCGCGACAAGCCCAAAGCCCCTGCGGGTGCCGTGTCGGTGGATTGACACGCGTCGCGCCGACCACGAAGTCGGCATAAAAACATAGCTGCTTGCGTACGTTATACCTTGTTTTCAGATACAAAACCATCTGAAACCGACTTATAACCTACGCAAGCAGCTCATTTTTTGGCTTGCTCGCACTCGCTTGCAAGCCCCCACGCGCACCCCATGACCGCCACCCCCGCCCCCATCGGCCTCATGGCCGCCTTGCAGCCCGAGCTGGCCGCCGTGCTTGCCGCCATGCCCGATGAACGCCGCCAGCGCGTGGCCGGGCGCGACTACTGGGTGGGCCACTGGCACGGCCACCCGCTCGTGGTCGTGCTCTCGCGCGTGGGCAAAGTGGCCGCTGCCACCACCGCCACCGTGCTCATCGAGCGCTTCGGCGTTGATCGCATCGTGTTCACCGGCGCGGCCGGGGGCTTGGGCGACGGCGTGCGCGTGGGCGACGTGGTCGTGGCCGACGAGCTGCTGCAACACGACATGGACGCATCGCCGCTCTTTCCGCGCCACGAAGTGCCGCTGTATGGCCGCGCCCGCTTTCCCGCCCACGCCGCCCTGTCGGCAGGCCTGGCCCACGCCGCGCACGCCGTGCTGGCCCGCGCCACGCACACCCTGGGTGCCGACGCCGTGGCCGAATTCGGCCTGCACGCGCCACGCATGCACCGCGGCCTCGTCATCAGCGGCGACCGCTTCGTCGCCACCAGCGAAGAAAGCCACGCCCTGCGCGCCGCGCTGCCCGACGCCCTGGCCGTCGAAATGGAAGGTGCCGCCGTCGCACAGGTCTGCCACGACTGGGGCCTCGCCTTCGCCGCCCTGCGCACCATCAGCGACCGAGCCGACGACAGCGCCCACACCGACTTCAACCGCTTCATCCACCAGGTAGCCAGCCGCTACAGCGCCGCCATCCTCGAAGCGTATTTCAAGTCCCTCTGACCCGCAGGGCGGAACCCCGAAGGGATTGCGCCAACGCTGCGTTTGTTTTGCATGTTGGGGTGATGGGGGCGTCGCTGCGCACCCGCCCGCGCCCTGCGCTTCTCGCCACGGCCAGGGGGGTTCCCAAGTCCACACAGGCCATCGCCCTCTGGGCTTGTGTAGGCACACATTTTTTGTAGGCTGGGTGGAGCGCCGAGCGAAACCCAGCCCACCGGCTCGCGAGAACGCTGGGTTTCGCCTTCGGCTCTACCCAGCCCACGGGCCTCGGTTTTGCTCCCTCTTCCTCTGCGAAGCTCTGCGTTCTCCGCCCCTCTGCGGTGCAGTGAAATCAAAATACAATAGCTGCTTGCGCACGTTTTAAAGCTACTTCAGATATGTTTGAATCTGAAATCGTTTTAAAACGTGCGCAAAAAGCTACTCTTTATTTGACGCCTCGCCTTGCTCCGCCGTTTGCAGCGCCAGGCACAGGTCGGCCCAGGCCTTGGCTTTTTCGGGCAGGGCGCGCAGCAGGTAGGCGGGGTGGTAGGTGACGATGACGGGCACGCCTTCGTAGTGGTGCACGCGCCCGCGCAGGCGGCCGATGGGCTCGGTCGTTTGCAGCAGCGACTGCACGGCGAAGCGGCCCATGGCCAGGATGATGCGGGGGCGCAGCAGCGCCACTTGCCGGCGCAGATAGGGCTCGCACGCGGTGACTTCGTCAGGCTGGGGGTTGCGGTTGGCGGGCGGGCGGCACTTGAGCACGTTGGCGATGTAGACGCTGCGCATGTCGGCGGCGGGAGTCTCCGAGCCGCCCCCTTCACCCGCGTGCCGCGACAGGCGCAGGGCGGCGAGCATGGCGTCCAGCAGCTGGCCGGCCTGGCCGACGAAGGGCTGGCCCTGGCGGTCTTCGTTTTCGCCGGGGGCTTCGCCCACCACCATCCAGTCGGCCTGGCGGCTGCCGACGCCGAACACGGTTTGCGTGCGCCCTTCGCACAGGCCGCAGGCGCGGCATTGGGCCACGGTAGCTTGCAGCGCGGGCCAGTCCATGGCCTCGACGCCTTCGGGGCGGGGGGCGAGGGCGATTGGCGATGCAGCGGGTTCGTCCAGCGGCGCGGGCGCGGCGAATGCGGGCGTGGCGGGCGCGGGGGGCGGAGCGACGGGCGCAGCTTCAGGAGCGGCTTTCGGCGCGGGCGTCTGCTCGCCGGGCCGCGCCCAGAGCTTGACGCCCATTTCGGCCAGCATGGCCCGTTGGCGGGTGTCGAGCATCAGGCGGGCTCCAGGCGCAGGCGCATCACGGCGGCGTCTTCGCGCTCGCCGCGCAGGCTGGGGTAGTAGCTGCGGCGCAGGCCCACGCGGTCGAAGCCGTGGCGCAGGTAAATCTGCTGCGCGCGGGTGTTGCCGACGCGCACTTCCAGCCACAGCCATTCGGCCTGGCAGGCGCGCGACCAGAGCACCAGCGCGTCCAGCAGCACGCGCGCCCAGCCCTGGCGCTGAAAGTCGGGCGCGACGGTGAGGTTGAGCAGGTGCACTTCCTTGTAGCCCGGCATGGCGATGAAGTAGCCCACCAGCGCGTCATCCAGCATCAGGCATTGGGCCTGGTGGCCCGTGCGCAGGCTGTCCATGAAGTGGCCGCGCGACCAGGGGTGGCTGTAGACGCTTTGCTCCACGGCCAGCACCGCGTCCAGATGTGCGGGCGTGAGCGCGTGCAGGCGCACGGGCGGCAGCGGCGCGGCGGCGTGCGAGCCGGGGCAATGCGTGGGGGGCGGCGAAATCGGCAGGGCGCTCATGGGCGGCAGGGGCACATCTCGGTTATCCATGGCGCTGGCGCGCCACTTGCAAGGCTTGAAACGATGACAAATGACGGCGCTGCGACGAGCGCATGACGAATGGCCACCACCGTATCGGTCTGCGCAGCGCCTTGGTCATTTGTCATCCGTCATGGCGCGCCAGCGCCGGTCATCAGCGCACGCCGCCTTGTGCCAGGCGCTCGGCGGTGGTCAGGGCCACTTTATCGCGGATGTACAGCGGCAGCGCCTGCGCGGCGGGCACGGCGCGGCCGGCGGCCAGTGGCGCGGGTGCCAGGCTGAGCAGGGCGGCGGCGCTGGGCAGCGCGTCGATGCGCGGCAGCGCGGCCAGCGCGGGCGAGAGTTGTTCGCCATAAGCGGCGAAGGCATTGCCCGCCAGCGCCCAGCCATCGGCCTGCGCCGCGCTGCCGGGCAAGGCCAGCGCGGCGGGCGGGCAGACGAAGGGTGCGGCGTGCGTGTGCCAGGCATCGCCCGTCCACTCGTAGGCGGCGGCATAGACCTCGCCCATGCGCGCGTCCAGCCAGGCCAGCACGCGCGTGCTGCCGTGCGACAGGCGGGCGGCTTCGGCCACGGCCAGCAGGGTGTCGAGCGGCAGCACGGGCAGCGCGTCATCGGCGCTCGCGCCCGAGCGCGCCCGTGCGCCAAAGGCCAGCCCCTGCGCCACGGCGCAGGCGGTGCGCAGCCCGGTGAACGAACCCGGCCCGCGCCCGAAGACGATGGCCTGCACGTCGCCCAACGCCAGCTGCGCCTGCGCCAGCAAGCCCATGAGCGCCGGAATGAGCGTGGCCGACGACTGCGCGCCGCCCGCGCCCTCGTACACAAAGCGCGCGTCGCCGCGCTGCACGGCGGCGGACAGGTGCTCGGTGCTGGTGTCGAAGGCAAGCAGGTTCATGGGGCGGGATTTTGCCTTTGCCCAGCGACAGCGATGCCTGCGTTTGCGTCAATTGCTGCATGTTTGCTAGCACCTGGGCGCGCCGCGCGCACGCCGAACAGAATGCCCGCCGTCACCAGCGCCAGCCCGGCCAGCAGGTTCCAGCCCAGCGGTTCGTCCAGAAAAGCCACCGCCCCCAGCGCCGACAACCCCGGCACCAGCGCGGTGATCATGGTCGAGCGCACGGGGCCGAAGGCGCGCACCATCAGCACGAAGCTGATGCCCGACACCACCACCGAGCCGCCGCCCTGAAACAGCGCCTGAAACGCGATCTCGCCCCAGGGCGCGGCGCCCAGCCGCGTGGGCAGCAGGCCGCTGGCGGTCAGCAGCGCGAACAGCGGCACGTAGGTGCAAAAGGCAAACGCCGTGATGGCGATGGTGGCGCGCACCGCCTCCAGCCCGAACCTGCGCGCCAGCACGCCATACACCGCCCAGCAAAAGGCCGCGCTCATGAACAGCACGTCACCCTTCCACACATCGCCGCCGTCGAACGCGGCCAGCAGGCTGGGGCCGCCCACCACCAGGTCGCCCCCCACGATGCAGGCCAGCCCCAGGGCGCGCGCGGGCGTGATGCGGTCGCGCAGGATGAGCGCGGCCAGCAGCGCCGTCCACAGCGGCAGGCTGCCGGGCATCAGCACCGATGCATGCGCCGCCGGCGCGTAGAAAAACCCCGCGTAGCACAGCATGGCGTAGAGCAGCCCGCCGAACAGCCCCGCCAGCGCCGTCTGCCGCAGCGGCAGGGGCGACAGCCCGCCCAGCGATGAAGCCACCGCATCGCGCCGCCCGCGCGTGAGCCACAGCCCCCAGGGCAGGAGCACCGCCGCCGCGCCCAGAATGCGCAGCAGCCCGATGTCCAGCGGCAGCAGCGTGTGCGCGGCCGAGGCGCGGGCAATGACGATGAAGCCGGTCCAGATCGCCACCGTGACCACGGCCGCCGCGATGCCGACCGCACGGGGAGATGAATGCATGGCGCGGATTATTGATGCGAAAGCCGCATCGCGTGCGCCATGGCGCACACGGTGGATAGACTTGGCGCCCATCATGCTGTCTTGCCCCCTTCACAAGCCGCGCGCGCTGGTGGCTGCGCTGCTCATGGCCTGCGCCAGCGGCGTGCAGGCCCAGGCCACCGCCGCCGTCGAATTGCCCGCCGACGTGACCGCCGCCCTCAGCCGTGCCAAGGTGCCCGCCAGCGCCGTGGCCATGGTCGTCGCCCCCTTGCCGCCGCCACCCGGCACCGTCAGCCGCGCGCCCGAACCCGTCAACCCTGCGGGCGAGGCCAACCCCGCGCCCGATGCCGCTGCGGCTGCCGCGCAGGCGCTGCCCGCGCCGCGCCTGGCCTGGCGCGCCGACACGCCCATGAACCCCGCCTCGGTGATGAAGCTCGTCACCACCTACGCCGGGCTTGACCTGCTCGGCCCCGCACACTTCTGGCGCACGCGCATCTACATCCAGGGCTATGTGCAAGGCGGCACGCTGCACGGCAATCTGCTCATTCGCGGCAGCGGCGACCCCAAGCTGGTGCTGGAGCGCCTGCACGAGCTGATGCTGGCCATTCAGGAAAAAGGCATACGCCGCGTCAACGGCGACATCCTGCTGGACAACAGCGTCTTCCGCCTGCCCGCGCACGATGCCGCCGCCTTCGACGCCGACCCGCTGCGCCCCTACAACGCCGGGCCCGACGGGCTGCTGGTCAACTTCAAGGCGCTGGTGTTCAAGTTCACCCCCGACGCCGCTGGCCAGCGCGTGCACGTGCAAAGCGAGCCGCCCATCGCCGGGGTGGACATCCCCGCCGAAGTGCCCGCCGCCGCCGGTGCCTGCGGCGACTGGCGCGCCCGGCTGGATGCCGACTTCACCGACCCCGCACGCGTCAGCTTCGCGGGCCGCTACCCGCTCAGTTGCGGCGAGCAGAACTGGGCCGTGGCCTACGTCGATCCGCCCGGCTTCGCCCCACGCGTGATCGAGGCCATGTGGCTGGCCGCAGGCGGTGGCCTCTCAGGCCAGGTCAAGTGGCTCGACAAGCCCGCTACCGGACAGCCCTGGGTGACCGGGCTGTCGCTGCCGCTGAAAGACATCATTGCCGACATCAACAAGTATTCCAACAACGTCATGGCGCAGCAGCTCTTTCTCACGCTGTCGTCGGCGGGCGACGGGCGCGGCAGCTTCGCCGAATCGCGCAACACCGTGGCGCGCTGGTGGCGTCAGCGCTTTGGCATGCGCGCCGCGCCGGTGGTGGAAAACGGCTCGGGCCTCTCGCGCACCGAGCGCGCCACGGCCGCATCCCTTGCCGCGCTGCTGCAACACGCCGCAGGCAGCGCCAACGCGGCGGCGTTCGAGCAGTCGCTGTCCATCGCCGGGGTGGACGGCACCGCGCGCCGCATGCGTGCGCGCAACCCCGGCTCGGACGCCATCGGCAACGCCACGCTGAAAACCGGCACCCTGCGCGACGTGGCCGCCGTGGCCGGCTACGCCTATGGCCGCTCGGGCCAGAAATACGCCGTCGTCGGCATCATCAACCACCCCAATGCCGCCACCGCGCGCCCGGCGCTGGACAGGCTGGTGGAGTGGGCGGTGCAGGACTGAGCCAGCCGCACCGCGCTCGCAGGGCGGGTGCTTGGCACCCACGCGGTGCCCTTCCACCTGCGCTGACGTGGGTGCAAGCACCCACCCTGCGGGTTCACAGCGCCAGCTTGCGCGCCACGAAGTCGAGCCGGTCCTGGCCCCAGAACAGCTCGCCGTCGATGACGTAGGTGGGCGCGCCGAACACGCCTGCGTCGATGGCCGCTTGCGTGTGGGCGTCATAGCGCAGGCGCGTGTCGCCCGCCTGTGCATCGCGCAGGCGCTCGGGCGGCAGGTCGCACTCGTGCAGCAGCTCGGCCAGCGTGCTGTCGCTGGCAATGTCGCGCTGCTCGCGCCAGCAGGCCGCGAACACGGCGCCGGCCAGCGCCAGCGCCGCGTCCATGCCATCGTGCCGCGCCACGGCGGTGATGAGCAGCGACGAGCGCGTGCCATCCACCGGAAAGTGCGCGGGCTGCACGTGCATGCTCACGCCCAGGTGCTCGGCAAAGCGGCGCAGCTCCAGCAGCCGGTAGGCCTGCCGCTGGGGCGCGCGCCGGGGCAGCGGCAACCCGCCCGAGGCGGCGAACACGCGGCCATAGTCCACCGGCCACACGTTCACCTCGCGCCGGCTGGCGCGCAGCAGCTGCACGAAACGCTCGTGCCCCAGAAAGGCCCAGGGGCTTTGCGTGGCGAAGTAGTAGTCGATGGCGCGGCTCATGGCGGTCTCCTTTCAACGTTTCATTGTGGCAGTCGCCCAGGTGATCGCGCAGCCGCGGGGCGATGCGCGACGATGATGTGCATCCACGTCTTTTTCTGGAGCACGCCGAATGTCCGAGCACCCGCAGCAACACATCAAGTATTTCTGGGAAGACCTGCCCGTGGGCACGCGGCTGGAGATTGGCCGCGTCACGGTCGACCACGACGAGGTGATCGACTTTGCCCGCAAGTACGACCCCCAGCCCTTTCACCTGAGCGACGAGGCCGCCGCCAAGTCGATGTTCGGCAAGCTCAGCGCCAGCGGCTGGCACACCTGCGCGATGGCCATGGGCGTGATGGTGCGCGGCTTTCTGCACGAGTCGTCCAGCCTGGGCTCGCCGGGGCTGGAGCAGATCAAGTGGCTCAAGCCCGTGTACCCCGGCGACACGCTCACGCTGTTTCAGCGCATCGCCGACGCGCGCCCCATGAACTCGCGCCCCGACGTGGGCCTGACGCGCACCCTCTGGGAGATGTTCAACCAGCACGGCGAGCAGGTGCTGATGATGGACGGCTGGGGCATGTTCAGGCGGCGCAACCGTGCCGAAGGGGCTTGAGCGCGCCGGACAAACGACCGAACAGCCGATATTTGAAAATAGTAGCTTCTTGCGTACGAAATACATCAAATTCAAATCAAAAGCATTTGAAATGACATATTACGTACGCAAGCAGCTACCTTTTTCTTCTGGCTGATTCCATGAATCATCCGACGGCCCATCGTCCGTTCGGGCTGAGCTTGTCGAAGCCTGTTTCGCTGCCCGCCAAGTCCTTCGACAAGCTCAGGACGAACGGTGGCGGGTGACTTCTGGATCTGGCGATACATGACCCTTCCCCCCACCCTTGCCGCCTGGCTGGCCGACGCGCTGCTGGCGCTGCACGCGGCGGTGGTGGTGTTCGTGGTGGTGGTGCCGCTGCTGGTGGTGCTGGGGTGGCGGCGCGGGTGGTGGGTGGCGCGCTCGCTGGCGGTGCGCTGGGCGCATGTGCTGGCCATCGGGGTGGTGGTGGCGCAGGCGTGGCTGGGACGGCTGTGCCCGCTCACGGTGTGGGAGATGGCGCTGCGCGCACAGGCGGGCCAGGCAACGTATGGCGAGAGCTTCATCGCCCACTGGCTGGGGCGGCTGATGTACTGGCCGGTGCCGCTGTGGGTGTTCGCGCTGGTTTACACGGCGTTTGCGCTGGGGGTGCTGGCCACCTGGTGGCGCTGGCCGCCCGGGGCGAAAGGCTGAGCGCGCGCCTGGCCGCGCTGGCAGGTGGCGGCGCAGAACCGCTCGGCATGACGAGAGCGATGACGGATGACCGCGCCTTCGGCGCATGACCATGACCGGACGCACCCACTGGCACGGCGCCTTTGTCATTCGTCATTCGTCATGGCGCGCCAGCGCCGGTCATCAGCGCGGCGCAGGCAGGGCGTTGACCCACTGCACGGCCTGGGCCACGGCGTCGTCGGTGGCGGTGCGCAGGGCGGCGACGCCGCCGGGGGCGTCCTGGCTGGCGGCGGGGGCGCGCACGACGATGGTGCGCTGGCCCAGCAGGCGCTGGCCTTTGGCGGCGGGGGCGATGACGGTGACACGCAGGCGCACCACGCCTTCGCTGGTGTCGGGGCTGCTGAAAAGGTGGGCGAATTCTTCCAGCTCGGTCTGCATTTCGACGGCGGCCAGACCCTGGCCCACATCGACCACGGGGCGCGTGGCGGCCATGGCTTCGCGCAGGCGCTGGGTGAGCATTTGCGGGGGCGACATGGTCCAGCGCGCCTGCGCATAGGGGCGGGGCTGGCGGCCGTCTTCGCTGTACATCAGGCGGTAGACGATGGCGGTGCCGTCGATGGCGACAGAGGCGTTGACGCGGTCAACGGCCAGGGGAACGCCCAGGGCGGCGGCGCTGGCGGACGCGGCCAGCGGCGGGCCGAGGTCATACGGCTGGGGGCGCTGGGGTTTGTCGGGCAGGGGCAGGGCGCAGCCACTCAGCAGCAAAGCAGCAGATGGAAGAATGGCTTTTGCGCAGAACATGCGTGCGTTGAAAGCTATTGTTTTCATATCACAATCTCAAGGTGCGGTGGGCGCGACGGCGGGTGGCTCAAAGCCCGGCTCGCCGGGGCCGGGGGGCACGGCGCCGGCGCCGTAGAGCAGGGCCTGGGGGTTTTCGCTGAGCGCGTTGGCGATGCGGTCGAGCCGGCGAATGGTGCGGCTGGCGTCTTCGGTCAGGTTCTGGATGCGCGGCAGCGTGGTGCTGATGACGGTGTCGGCGCTGTCGCTCAGCCGGTCGACCACGCCGTCGGCACCGGTGACGCGGGTGAGCGCGGTTTGCACGTCGCTCACCACGTCGCCCAGCTTGGCCGCCGTCTGGCGGGTTTGCTCTGCCGCGCCGAGCACGGCCTGCATGGAGGCGTGGGTCTGCTGGATGAGGCCGGGCAGGTCGGCGCGGGCGGGGTCGAGCTGGGTGCGCAGCGTGGTGTCTGCCGTTTGCGCGAGCTGGGCCACGCCCTTGGCCGCGCCGCCGATCTCGGTGAGGGCGGCGGTGAGGGCGGCCTGGTTGTCGGGGCCGAGCACTTCGTTCAGCCGGTCGGTGGCGTGGCCGATCTTGTCGGCAAGCGAGCCGACCATGTCCTGCAACTGGCCCAGCGCGCCGGGCTTGAGCGGAATGCGCGGCGGGCCGCCCTGGGGGCCGGGCAGGGGCGGCTCGGCCGACACGCCGTCGTCGTCGAGCTGCACGAAGGACAGGCCGGTGACGCCCTGAAAGCCCAGCGTGGCGAAGGTGGAGCGGCTGATGGGCGCGCCGGGGCTGACGGCGATGGTGACCAGCACGTCGCCACGGCTGTCGGGGTCGAAGCCGATGGCGGTGACCTTGCCCACGGCCACGCCTTTGTAGCGCACGGGCGCTTGCACTTGCAGGCCGGTGACGGCGTCGCTGGTGGCCATTTCGTAGGTGGTGGTGTTGGTCACGTCGCGCATGAGCCACATGGCCAGGCCGATGAGCATGGCGGTGACGGCCAGCACGAAGGCGCCGGCGGCCAGGGCGTGGGCTTTGTTTTCCATGAGGGGTCAGGCTCCTTGTGGCAGGGCGGGCGGATCAGGGTCGCGCCGCGTGTGCAGCAGCTCCATGGCGCGCTGGCCGCGTTCGCCCAGAAAGAAGTGGTCGATGAACGGGTGCTTGAAGGCCAGCACTTCGGGCACGGGCGCGGCGATGATGATGCGCTGCTCGGCCAGCACGGCCACGCGGGTGGACAGCTCGAACAGCGTGTCCAGATCGTGCGTGACCATGACCACCGTCAGGCCCAGCTCCTGGTGCAGCGAGCGCAGCAGCGCGACGAAGGCGTCGGAGCTGTCGGGGTCGAGCCCGGCGGTGGGCTCGTCGAGCATGAGCAGGGGCGGGTCCATCACCAGCGCGCGCGCCAGCGCCACGCGCTTGACCATGCCGCCCGACAGCTCGCTGGGCATCTTGTGCGCGTCGCCGGGTTTGAGGCCCACCATTTGCAGCTTGATCATGGCCAGCTCGCGCACCAGCTCTTCGGGCAGCGCGCGCGTCTCGCGCAGGGCGAAGGCGATGTTGTCGAGCACGCTGAAGGCCGAAAACAGCGCGCCTTGCTGAAACAGCATGCCCACGCGCGCCGCCGCGCCCGCGTCCAGCAGCGCGCCCACCGGCTGGCCCAGCACGCGGATGCTGCCGCGATGGGGCTGGTTCAGCCCCAGCATCTGCCGCAGCAGCACGGTCTTGCCCGTGCCCGAGCCGCCCACCAGCGTCAGCACCTCGCCCCGGCGCACGGTGAGGTTCAAGTCCTTGTGCACCACCACCTCGCCGCCGCCGGGCCTGGGGAACACGCTCCACAGATCGCGCACCTCGATCATCGGCGCGCCCGGCGCGGGCAGGCCGGCATCGGCAGGCGCGGCGCGGCTCAATTCATCCACGTGCATATGCCCCCCGTGCCGCCACGGCGTTCAAGCGCATCGGCCACGCCCGCCATGTCCGCTCCCAGGGCTGCGCAGCAAGCCCTTTCCAAAGGTCGCGGAGCAGACCCGTCCAGAACACCGTGGCCGCACCTGCGGCGGCCACGGGTGTTGTCCCCCTGGGGGGAAGGCACCGAAGGTGACTCAGGGGGGATGTCATCTATATGCCGACGCTCTTGAACAACACCGCAAACAAGGCATCGATCAGGATCACCGCCGTGATCGATGCCACCACCGAGGCCGTGGTGCCCTGGCCCAGGCTTTCGGTGTTGGGCTTGACCAGCAGGCCGTAGTGGCAGCCGATGAGCGCGATCGACACGCCGAACACCACCGCCTTGGCGCTGGCCAGCCACAGGTTGGCCACCGGCACCACCTTGGGCAGCGACTCCAGAAAATAACTGGGCGTGATGCCCAGCGTGATGTCCGCTGCCAGCATGCCGCCCACCATCGCTGCCAGCGTCGTCCACACCGCAATCAGCGGCATGACGATGGCCAGCGCCATCGCGCGCGGCAGCACCAGCCTGAAGCCCGCCGCAATGCCCAGCACGCGCATGGCGTCCAGCTCTTCGGTCACGCGCATCACGCCGATCTGCGCCGTGATGGCCGAGCCGCTGCGCCCGGCGATCAGCACCGCCGCCAAGAGCGGCCCCAGCTCGCGTATCAGCGCCAGCCCCATGATGTTGACGATGAAAGTCTCCGCGCCAAACTGCCGCAGCACCTGGCTCATCAGGTAAGCCAGCACCACGCCAATCAGGAAACCCACCAGCGCCGTGATCGGCAGCGCCTGCGCGCCGATGCGGTAAAGGTGGCCGGAAAAATCGCGCCACGGCCCGTTCAGCGGTGCGCGCAGCAGCCGAAGAAAGTCCAGCAGCAGCTGCCCCATCAGCGTGACGAAGGCGCGCACCTGCCCGCCCGCCTGCACCACCGACAGCCCCAGCGCATCCACCCGCGCGGACAGCGGCGTGTGGCGCGCAGGCGGCGTCTCGGGCGGGTAGTCGGCCACGCGCGCCAGCACGGCGCGCTGCTCTTCGCCCACCGCCAGCCGCTCGGGCCACTGGCGGCCCCAGTGGTCCCACAGCGCCAGCGCGCCCAGGTGATCGAGCGCCTGCACGCCGCGCAAGTCCCACGCCACAGGCGCGCGCAGGTCCGCCAGCGCCGCGCTCACGCCGCGCCAGGTGCGCGGCTGCGCCAGCTGCCCCGCCGTCCATTGCCCGTGCAGCACCGCGCACGCGCCGCCTTCGGTCGGCTCGGTGGTGATGCTGGGAAGGGTGTCGGGCATGGCGCGCCATGTTAGCGCCCCACCGTGAAAACCGCGCCCGCGCTGGCGCATGGGGCGTGTAGGCCATTGTCGACACCGTTGCCACTGGTGGTACAACGGCCACCGCCTTCGCTCTTTCTTCTGCACGCCATGCCCCACGCCACCGCCCTCACCCGCCGCCAATGGCAGCGCCTGGCCGCCGCCACGCTGGCGCTGCCCTTTCTGAACGCCTGCGCCAGCAGCAACCCGCTGGACGGCCTGCGCGGCTACACGCTCTCGCAGGCGCGGCTGAACGAGCTGGTGGCGCGCCAATTTCCCTACACCCGCAGCCTCTCGGGCCTGGCCGACGTGACGCTGCTGTCGCCCCTGGTCGGCCTGCTGCCTGCCAGCAACCGCCTGAGCACCGCCTTCGGCGTGCGGCTCACCGAGCGCCTGGCGGGCTACGCCTTCAGCGGCGGCATGGATCTGGACTACGCCCTGCGCTTCGACGAGCGCGAAGGCGCCATCCGCATGGCCGACGCGCGCGTCAACCGCCTGCACATCGACCAGCTGCCCCGCGCGCAGCAGCAGCTCATGGCGCAATACGCCCCGCGCGTGGCCGAGCTGCTGCTGGCCGACCTGGTCATCTACCGCTTCCCCGCCGAGCAGCTCGCCCTGGCGCGCAACCTCGGCTGGGCCGTCAACGCCCTGCGCGTGCAGCCCGACGGCCTGCACATCGACCTGGGGCCATTGGGTGCGAGAAGATAAAAAGTGAGCTGCTTGCGTACGTTATTAAGCATTTTTAGATACTTTTATATCTGAAATTGTTTTAAAACGTACGCAAACAGCTATTCTTTAAATACCTTCACCGCAGAGGGGCAGAGTGCGCAGAGCTTCGCAGAGAAAACCCTTGTAGGGCGGGCACTTGTGCCCGCGTTTCGCCCTCTGTTGTCCGCAGCGCGGGCATACATGCTCGCCCTACGGCTACGGCTACGGCTTCGCAGAGAAAGTCCATGGTTTTCCTCTGCGAAGCTCTGCGCACTCTGCCTCTCTGCGGTGAAACGAAGGCCGCGCACAAGGCCAGCAAGAGGGGCCGAAGATAGGTAGTTCTCCCAGCTGGTAGTTCTCC
>JAUNTQ010000022.1:0-14728 GCA_030538605.1 Pseudomonadota bacterium | reverse complement strand
GGGAACGATGCGTATCGACAGGCGGCGCACGCGCGGGTGCAATCGCACCATCCCCTTGCCACTGCGGGCCGACACGCCCGCCCCGCGCACCATGACCATCCACACCCTTCAGGGCGCCACCCGCGCCGCCACCCACCTGCCGCAAGGCGCGCAGGCCTTGTCTTCCGGCGCGCGGCAGGCGCTGGACAGTGCCTCGCAGCTGGGCACGCTCAACCCCTCGCGCCTGGCCGACGACCTGGCCCGCCGCCCCGCCGCCGAGCGCGAGCAGCTGCTGCGCGAAATCGCTCCCCACCTGCCCGAGCGCGACCAGGCCAGCCTGGTGCGCGAGCTGGGCGCGCGCGGCCACCCCACCGACATCGCCGGGCAGCCGCAGGCCGCCGGCACCAAGGCTGGCGACGTGGACACGGGCGAACTCCTGCTCGATCTGACCCAGATCGGCCTGGACATCGCCGGCCTGATCGACCCCACGCCCATCTCCGACGGCGTCAACGGCGTCATCTCGCTGGGCCGGGGCGACTGGCTGGGCGCGGGCATCAGCCTCGTCAGCATGGTTCCCTACGTGGGCGACCTGGCGAAGCTGGGCAAGCTCGGCCGCTACGCCGAAACCGTCGCCAAGGCCGTCGATGCCGCCGCCAGCAACCCCGCGCTGGCGCGCCAGCTGGAGCCCGCGCTCAAGAAGATCGGCGACGCGCTGGGCCAGCTGCCGATGGACAAGCTGCCGCGCCAGGTGCGCGAAGCGCTGGAACCCATCAAGACCAAGCTGGACGACTTCGCCCGCATCGGCGTCGACACCGTGCAGGCCACCGTGGGCCGCAACCAGATCAGCTGGACAACCAACGCCGCCGGCGAAACCGTGGCCGCCAAAGCCACCCTGAGCGAAGTCTTCAGCGGCGCCAGCCGCTCATCGCGCGAAACCGCCGCCCAGGCCCAGGCCGCTGCGCGCGGCGTGGATGGCGACGTGGGCGGCCACATCATCGGCCACCGCTTCACCCGCGATCAGGGCATCACCAACATGTTCCCGCAGAACGGGCAGTTCAACAACAGCGCGTACCGCAAGCTGGAAAACGAGTGGGCTGACTGGATCACCAAAAGAGGGGGCACCGTGGAGGTGGATATCCGAATGGTCGGCAACTCGCCAAGACCTGACAGAGTAGAGGTGAGCTACCAGTTGAAGGATGCAAGTGGCAACATTGTCGAGGATGTGTTTGAATCCTTCAGGAATCAGGCGGGGCAAACATTTGATCGACGGTATTTTGATTGAATATCACCATGAACCAAGATGAAGCTCTCATAGCGTTGTGCCATGCGCTGCTAAAAGACCCCAAACTCGTGTCGCAGGACGGCTGGCAGAAATTGATCTTGATTGGCGCAGTCAACGACGCGAGCACGAAAATCTTTGGCTATTCCTACAACGAGCAAGGAGACGGTCGCCTCACGTCGCCTTCCCGCGGTGACAGCGCGGAAAAACTGGAAGCCTTGCAACAGGTCATGAAAGCCGAGAACGCCACAGGCCGTGGCTGGCTCAAATGCATGATCCGCATCTCCCGCGCAGGCGAGGTGGGCGCGGACTTTGAATACAGCGATCCCGATCGTTGGAGCCACACGCCGGACAACTATCAGGATCGCATCAAGGAATACGCGGCCCTGCCGGTGTGAGGCAACGCCGGTCACACATCCGCCAAGGCAAATGAATGAGCAAAGATGAAACGCTGATTGAGTTGTGCAACTCCTTGCTCAAGGAGATCGAGCTGGCTCCCCATTGGGTCAAGCTGATTGCCGTGGGCAAGGTCAAGCCGGAGGGCGGCGCCAGCATGTTTGCCTACAGCTTTGACGCGGCTGGAAAGGGGCAAGCCAGCGCGCCGGACAGCGCAACCCTGGACTTGCTGGAAAAGCTCTGCCAGCAGATGACCACCGCCAGCCCCACCGGCCGCCCTTGGCTGGCTGGCCTGCTGCGCATCTCAAGCGCAGGCGAGGTGGGCGCGGATTTCGAATACGCCGACGCCAATCGCTGGGCCGTCACCCCGCGCAACCTCGATCAGCGCGTGGCCGAATTTGCGGCGATGCCGGTGTGAGCGCGGGCGGCGCGCCCGCAGCGGCTCAGCGGCTCAACACGCGCGCCACCAGCTCCAGCCCCGCGCTCCACAGCTCGCCGACATAGCTGTCGCCGGTGCTCAGGCCGCGCGCACGCTCCTGCCGCTCTTCGCGCCGCGTGCGCTCGTGGTCGCGCTCGATGGCGATCAGGGCGTCGGCCACGTCGGTGGGGCGGGCGGGCTGCTCGGCGCGCTGGCCAAACTGCACCAGCGCACGCTCGACGGCCTGCGGGTCCAGCAGGCTGAAAGCCGCACGGCAATAAGGGCAGGCGTGGTCTTGCCGCAAATCCACCGGCGCGCCGCAGCTGGTGCAGTGGATGACGCGCACGCGCTCGGCCAGATCGGCGATCTCGGGCCGGGTGAGCTGGCGCACGAAGCCTTTTTCGATGAAGAAAGACGAGAAGGTGGAAAAGCGCCCGTGCCGCTCGGGGCAGCGGTGGGTCATGTAGCGGCCACTCTTGACGACATCGGTGCCTTCGGCCAGCGTGCGGCGGCAGCGCGGGCAGGCCATGCTGCGCGCCAGCGGGGTGTGGGGGTCGTCGCGGTGCTGGTGCAGCTGGGTGAACAAGTCCACCACGCCAGCGGGCGAAATGCGCAGGTTCTCGTTGCCGTCGAACCAGATGCCGTGGCAGGCGTGGCACAGATCCAGCTCCAGCGTGGCACCGTGGTGGCCCGCCACGTCTTGCGCGTCCATGGGAGCGCGGCACGAGGGGCAGGCGGCGGCAGTGGGGGCAAGGCGGGCGACCATGCGCGGATGATAGGGGCCCGAAAGTGCCCGCTCATGGCGCGGGCGCGCTGGTGTAGTGTTCGGTGCTGCCTTTTTTCTTGTTTCGCCCATGTTGACCGCGCCCCGTTTTCACGTTGACCTGCCCCTGGCCCCCGGTGCCGTGCTGTGCCTGCCGCCGGGCGCGGCGCGGCATGCGCAGGTGCGGCGCGTGCAGCCGGGCGATGGACTGACGCTGTTCAACGGCGCGGGCGGCGAGTGGGCGGCCACCGTCACGCGCATGGGGCGCAGCGAGGTGGAGGTGGCCGTGGGCGCGCACCGCGCCACCGAGCGCGAAGCGGCCCGCGCGGTGCACCTGGCCTGCGGGCTGATGGCCGCCGAGCGCATGGACTGGCTGGCGGAAAAAGCCACCGAGCTGGGCGCGGCCAGCGTGCAGCCGGTGCTGACCGAGCGCAGCACCTTGCGCCTGACGGGCGAGCGTGCCGAGAAAAAACGCGCGCACTGGCAGGCCGTGGCCGTGGCCGCGTGCGAGCAAAGCGGACGCAACCGCGTGCCAGCCGTGCGCGAGCCGCTCACCTTGTCGGCGCACGTGGCGCAGGCGACCGGCACGCGGCTGGTGCTGTCGCTGGACGCCGCCGCCGTGCCGCTGGGCGCGTGGGCGCTGGCAGGCCACGCACCCATCACGCTGCTGTCCGGCCCCGAAGGCGGCCTCAGCCCCGCCGAGGAAGCGGCCGCGCGCGCGGCAGGCCATGTGCCCGTGGGCCTGGGCGCGCGCGTGCTGCGCGCCGAGACGGCACCGCTGGCGGCGCTGGCGGTGCTGTTGCTGGGGGCAAGCGTTTCTTGATTTTTTGATAGCTTTTTGCGCATGTTATTTATTGATTTCGATGCATTTTGATTTGAAATCAAATAAATAACTACGCAAGCAGCTATTGTTTTATTAGTCCTGCTTTTGACAGGCCACGCGGTACCGCCGGGCGCGTGCGGCGGTACCGCTGCGTGCCGGTGCAGCGGCGCGCAGCGCGCACTGCACAATGCCACGCGCGTGCCAGCCCGCTGGGGGCTTGGCGCTTGAGCAGCTGCAAGGTGCAAGAAGATGCTGGTGATCTGGGGTGTGGTCTGGGGAATGTTGGCCAGCGTGCTGGGCTTGGGCCTGTGGGGCAGCAGCTGGCTGCTGGGGGCGGTGATGGGTGCGCTGGCGGGCTGGACGCTGCAACTGGCCGTGCGCAAGCTGATACGCGCCGAGCTGCAAGCCGCTGCCCGCGCGGGCCGCGCGCCGCGCCTGCAAGGGGCGCAGGCCGATGCGCCGGTGGCCGCCACCAGGCCAGCGGCGGCCGAGTCAGCGCCGACATGGACGCTTGACACCGCTGCGCAGGCAAACGCCGCACCCGCCACACCACGCAGCGAAGCGGACTTTGGCGATTCCTTCTGGAACATGGACGACGCCGCGCCGGCGCCTGTGGCCGCCGCAGTGCCCGCCACCGTATCCGCACCCGTATCCGCACCCGTATCGGCCCCGGCGCACTCGCCCGCTGCTGCCTCGCACGCAGACCCGGTGGGCCGCCTGCTGGCCGCCGCGCGCGGCTGGCTGCTGGGGGGCAACACCATCGTGCGGCTGGGGCTGGTGATCCTGTTCATCGGCCTGTCGTTTCTGATCAGCGCGGCGGCGGCGGTAGGGCTGTTTCCGGCGGAGCTGCGGCTGGCTGCCGTGGGCGCGGTGGGCGTGGCGCTGCTGGTGCTGGGCTTTCGCAAGCGGCTGGCGCGGCCGGGCTTTGGCCTGGCGCTGCAGGGCGCGGGCGTGGGCGTGCTGTATCTGACGATGTTTGGCGCGTTTCGCCTGTACCACATGCTGCCGCAGACGGTGGCGCTGGCGCTGATGGTGGCCGTGTGCGCGGGTGCGGCGGCGCTAGCGCTGATGCAGCATTCGCAGGCGCTGGCCTTTACCGGGCTGGCGGGCGGCTTTGCCGCGCCGGTGCTGCTGTCCACCGGCGGGGGCAGCCATGTGGCGCTGTTCGGCTATTACACGGTGCTGAACCTGGTCATCCTGTTCATCGCCACGCGGCGCAGCTGGCGCGCGCTGAACCTGCTGGGCTTTGGCGCGACCTTCGGCGTGGCCACGTTGTGGGGCGTGTTGCGCTACACGCCGGCGCACTACGCCACGACGCAGCCTTTCCTGATCGTGTTCATGGCCATCTTCATCGCTGCCGCCGTGTTGTATGCGCGGCAAACGCCTACCCGGTTAGGCAACACCGTGGACAGCACCCTCGTGTTCGGCACGCCGCTGGTGGGCTTCGGCTTGCAGCTGGGGCTGGTGCAGCCGTTTGCGTTTGGCGCGGCGTTTTCGGCGCTGGGCTTTGGTGCGGCGTATCTGGTGCTGGCCACTTTGCTGGCACGCCGGCTGGCGGCGTGGCGGCTGCTGGTCGAGTGCTTTCTGGCGCTGGGCGTGGGCTTTGCCACGCTGGCGGTGCCGCTGGCGCTGGACGCGCGCTGGACCAGCGGCGTGTGGGCGCTGGAGGGCGCGGCGGCGTTCTGGGTGGGTGCGCGGCAGGCGCGCTGGATGCCGCGCGCCTTTGGCCTGGGCTTGCAGGCGCTGGCGCTGCTGGCTTTCACGATGGCCTTGCAGGTGCCGCCCGTGGCACCGTGGCCGCTGGCGCACCCGGCCTTCATGGGCGCGCTGCTGCTGGCGCTGCCCGCGCTGGGCTGCGCCTGGCTGGCGCGCCGCGCGCTGGCGCACAGCGGATCGGAATGGGCCACGGCCTGGGCGCGCACCGAGCGCATGCTGCCCACGCCGCTGTTTCTCTACGGCTTTGCCATGTGGTGCGCCGCCTGGGTGCTGGAGCTGACGCGCCAGCTGCCCCCCGCGCTGGCGGGCCAGTGGCCGCAGCCGGTGTGGGGCCCGGCCACGGGGCCGCTGCTGGTGATGCTGGCGCTGCTGGCATCGGCTGCGGGCGCGCTCTGGCTGGCGCGGCGCACGCGCTGGGCGGTGGCCGCCTGGCCCAGTCTGGCGGCGCTGCCGCTGATGGCGCTGGTGCTGCTGGCGCAGTGGGCAGCGCTGGGCCCCAGCGTGCTCCGCGGCGCAGGCCCGCTGGCCTGGCCGCTGGCGCTGGGCCTGTATGTGTGGATGCTGTGGCAAGGCGAGCAAGACCCGCGTGCCACGCCCGCCGTGCGTGCGTGGCTCGGCTGGCAGCACCCCGGCGGCGTGTGGCTGGCGCTGGCGCTGCTGGGCGACGTGCTGTGGACGCTGATGGGCCGCGCGGGCCTGGCAGGCACCGACTGGGCGGGCGTGAGCAGCCTGGTGGCCACCACCCTCGTGCTGGCGCTGCTGACGCGCTGGGCCGGCCCGGCCACGCGCGTGCCGGCCCAGCGCTGGCCCTTGAAAGACCACGCGCTGCGCTATCTGTGGACGGCGGCGGTGCCGGTGGTGGCGCTGTTGCTGCTGCTCGCCTTCGTCGTGGCGTGGACCTTGCCGGGCCGCACCGCACCGCTGCCTTACGTGCCGCTGCTCAACCCGACCGATTTGTCCGTGGCGCTGGCGCTAGGCATGGCGCTGCTGTGGCGGCGCGCGGTGCTGGCCGCTTTGCCGCGCCCTGCCGACGCGGCCGTGCTGGCGCGCCCGGCCTTCTGGGGCGCGATGGGGCTGCTGGCGCTGGTGGCCGCCAGCACCGTGTGGCTGCGCGTGGCGCACCACTTTTTCGACGTGCCGTGGACGGCGCACGCCCTGTTCGCCAGCTTCGTGGTGCAGGCGGGCTATTCCCTCTTGTGGACGGTGCTGGCGCTGGGCTTGATGTTGATGTCGCGTCGCCGTGCCGAGCGCCCGTTGTGGCTCGCAGGCGCGGCGCTGCTGGCGCTGGTGGTGGTGAAGCTGCTGCTGATCGACCTGGCCAACACGGGCGGGCTGGAGCGCATCGTGGCCTTCATCGGCGTGGGCGCGCTGATGCTGGTGGTGGGCTACTTTGCGCCGCTGCCGCCCAAGGCCGCGCCGCGCGAGGAGCAGGTGTGATGGCCCGCCCGCCCCGCCCCTTTGCCCGCGCGCTCTGCCCCCTGCTGCTCGCCTGGCCCGCGTGGGCGGCGCAGGGCCAGGCGCTGGCCGACCACGCCACGTACGCCACGCAGTGGCCGCTGACGGTGCCCGCAGACGCCAGCCTGGTGCGCCTGCCGCTGCCCGCCGAGGTGCTGGCACAGCTGCAGACGCCGGATGCGCGCGATGTGCGCGTGTTCAACGCCGCTGGCCAGCCCGTGCCCATGGCGCTTGACCGTGGGCCGCCTGCGCCGGCCGCCAGTGCCCCCGCGGCCATCGAGCTGCCCGCGCTGCCCATCGAAGGCGATGCGCAGGGCGGCGCAGCCGCCACAGGTGCTCTGTCCTTGCGCATCGAGGAAAACCGTGATGGGCAGCGCGTGGTGCGGCTGGACACCGCCGCGCCCGCTGCAAGCGCGGCGTCCGCCGCCACCGCCCCGCCGCTGCTGGGCGTGCTGTTTGACGCGCGCGCCGTGGCCCCCGCGCTGCAAGCCGTGGAGCTGCTGGCCGACTGGCCCGCCGGGCGGCCCGTGCGCTTTCGCCTGCATGCCAGCCGCGACCTGCAACGCTGGCAGCCGCTGGGCGAGGCCACCGCCTACCGGCATGGCGACTTCAGCGCGCCCGCCCGCCTGCTGCTGGACGGCGCGCGCGTGCAGGGCCATTACCTTCGCCTTGACTGGTCGGGCCAGGGCGAGGCGGCGGTGCACGTGCGCGGCGCGCGCCTGCTGCCCGCCGCCGCGCAGGCCACGCCCCAGGTGGGCGTGGCGCTGGCGCTGCCGCCCGCGTCCATCTACCGGCCCAAGCCTGACCGCCTGGTGCACACGGTGCAGTGGCGCATGCCCTTTGCCACCGCGCCCGCGGCGCTGGACCTGCGCCTGCCCGGCCCCAACACCGCCGCTGCGCTGCGCGTGCTGGCCCGCCCAGGCCCCGACCAGCCGTGGACGCTGGTGGCGCGGCACGTGGCCTACACGCTCACCGAAGACGGGCACACGCGCCGCAGCCCGCCCGTGGCGCCTGCCGCCGCGCAGGCATGGCACGCGTGGCGCGAATGGCGCATCGAGGCCGAAGACCCCGCCGCCAGCGAGCTGATCGCCGCCGCATCGCTGCAAGTGGTGGCCTGGCTGGTGCCCGCGCAGATCGTGTTCGTGGCCAGCGGCAACGGGCCTTTCACGCTGGCGGCGGGCCACGTGCCGCCCGCCGGCCCGCCCGGCCCCGCACCCTATCTGCCGCTGACCAGCCTGCTGCCCGATGCCGCCGCCCTGCCGCGCCTGCCCGTCGCCGCGCTGGCTGCCAACACCGACACGCTGCCCATCGTCACCGCCTTGCCGTTGACGCAGGGCAGCACCCGAACCTCATGGTGGTTGTGGGCCGTGCTGCTGACCGGCGTGGCCACACTGGCGGCCATGGCCTGGGCGCTGATGCGCGGGCTGCGCCAGCCGCCTGCGACATGAGAATGTGTGCGCAAACGTTACAGTGCGTTCGTCAACACCCAAGGAGAGAGCGCCATGCAACTGACCATCACCCGCATTCCCCCCATGGCAGCGGCCAAGATCGCCGCCGTCGTTTCCGTTTTGCTGAGCCTGCTCATCGTGCTGCCCATCATGCTGCTGACCTGGCTGGTGATGCCGTCCGACGCACCGGGCCGGGCTTCGGCATCGGCTTCATCATCATGGTGCCGCTGTTTTATGCCATCAGCTCGTTTCTGATGACGCTGCTGACGTGCGCGCTTTACAACCTGGTGGCACCCCAGGTGGGCGGGTTGTGCCTGCAAGTCACGCGCGAATAAACGGTTGCGGCACAAGCCGCCGGAAACGATAAAACAATAGCTGCTTGCGTAGGGTATAAGCCATTTTCATATATAAATGAATTGAAAATGACTTATATCATGCGCAAGAAGCTATTGTTTTTAAGCATTCAAGCCAAACCCCAGCGCGGCATCACCACGCCCGGATACGCCGCATGGCCCCAGCCCGGATCTGGCTGAATTCAAAAACGATCAGACGCTTGCGGGCTCTCCCCCCCGCCGGGTGATGCCCCGCCACGCTGGATGCTCGAAGGGGCTCAGCCCCCATCGCAGCCGTCCCCCGACAGCAGCCTGCCCAGGGCACTGACGAAAAGCGCCAAGCTGCGCATGGCGTCCTGGCCTGAGAGGGCGCATCCGAAAAACGTGCGCGCAGCACAGCCGCGCGCAGCGCTTGCCCTGTGCGGTGCAGGCATGCAGAATGCGCTTGTCTATACAAGCCAACCCACCCTCTGCCACCATGCCTGCTGCCTTGCCCGAAGCCCTTTTGCTGCTGCCCGGCGCCACGCCGCTGGCCTTGTTCAGACGCATCCATGCCGGCGGTGCGGCGCTGACGCTGCATGATCACGCGCGCGCCGCGCTGCACGCCGCGCACGCCGTGGTGCAGCACATCGTGGCGGCGGGCGAAGTGGTCTACGGCATCAACACCGGCTTCGGCAAGCTGGCGCAAACCGTGATCGCGCCCGAGCGGCTGGCCGACTTGCAGCGCAACCTGGTGCTGAGCCACGCGGTGGGCACGGGCGATGCGCTGCCCGCGCCCGTGGTGCGGCTGGTGCTGGCCACCAAGGCGCTGAGCCTGGCGCGCGGGCACTCGGGCGTGCGGCCCGAGATCGTCGATGCGCTGCTGGCGCTGTTCAACGCGCAGTTGCTGCCGGTGATTCCGGCCAAGGGTTCGGTCGGCGCGTCGGGCGACCTGGCGCCGCTGGCGCACCTGGCGCTGGTGCTGATTGGCGAGGGCGAATGCACCACGCCTGAAGGCGCGCGCGTGAGCGGCGCCGAAGCGATGCGCCGCGCGGGTTTCAAGCCATTTGTGCTGGGGCCGAAGCAGGGGCTGGCGCTGCTCAACGGCACGCAGGTCAGCACCGCGCTGGCGCTGCACGGCCTGTTCGGTGCCGAAAGCGTGCTGGCCGCTGGGCTGATGGCCGGTGCGCTCACGCTGGAGGCGGTGCAAGGTTCAATCAAACCGCTGGATGCGCGCATCCACGCCGCGCGCGGCCAGCCGGGGCAAATCGCCGTGGCCGCCGCGCTGCGCGAGCTGCTGGCAGGCAGCGCCATCGTCAAATCGCACGAACACTGCGGGCGCGTGCAAGACCCGTATTCCATCCGCTGCGTGCCGCAGGTGATGGGCGCGTGTCTCGATCAGCTCACGCACGCCGCGCGCACGCTGGTCATCGAGGCCAACGCCGCGTCGGACAACCCTTTGGTTTTCACCGACACCGGCGAAGTGATTTCCGGCGGCAACTTCCACGCCGAGCCGGTGGCCTTTGCCGCCGACACGCTGGCGCTGGCGATTGCCGAAATCGGTGCCATCAGCGAACGGCGCATGGCCCTGCTGCTGGACAGCGGCCTGTCGGGCCTGCCGCCGTTTCTGGTGACCGATGGCGGGGTCAACAGCGGCTTCATGATTGCGCAAGTCACCGCCGCCGCGCTGGCCAGCGAAAACAAGTCGCTCGCCCACCCCGCCAGCGTGGACAGCCTGCCCACCAGCGCCAACCAGGAAGACCACGTGAGCATGGCCACCTTTGCCGCGCGCCGCCTGGGCGAGATGGTGGAGAACACGGCGGTGATCGTCGGCATCGAGGCCATGGCTGCCGCCCAAGGCATCGAGCTGAAGCGCGACGCCGCGCACCCCGTGCAGTCGTCCCCGCTGGTCGAAACCGAATGGACGCACATCCGCCAGCGCGTGGCCTTCATCGCGCAAGACCGCTACCTGGCCCCCGACATCGAGGCCATGCGGCAATGGGCGCTGCGCCCAGCCCACGATTGGTGCGCGCCGCTCGCGCATTGCTTGCCGAGCGTGGCTCAGGTTTAGAGGCTTTCTTGAACGCAAAGGGCGCGAAGGTGACGCAAAAGCCGCAAAAGAAAACCCTCAAAAACTTCTGCGAATTTTGCGAAACCTCTGCGCTCTTTGCGTTCAAGGGCATTTTGAATTTTTAGACATATAAGCCCCCAGCGCCTGTCCATCAAGCACAAACAGCTACTTATTTCATAGCTATCAGATACCCAAGGAGACCCCGCCATGAACGCCCCCGACAAGATCACCGCGTCCGCCGATCCCCGCCACGACCCCACGCGCCAGATCAGCTCCCCGCGCGGTGCGCAATTGAATTGCAAAAGCTGGCTCACCGAAGCGCCCTTTCGCATGCTGCAAAACAACCTCGACGCCGAGGTGGCCGAGCGCCCGCAGGATCTGGTGGTCTATGGCGGCATTGGCCGCGCCGCGCGCGACTGGGCCTGCTTTGACGCCATCCTGAAATCGCTCAAGGAACTGAACGACGACGAGACGCTGCTCATCCAGTCCGGCAAACCCGTGGGCGTGTTCAAAACCCATGCCGACGCCCCGCGCGTGCTGCTGGCCAACAGCAACCTGGTCCCGAAGTGGGGCACGTGGGAGCACTTCAACGAACTGGATCGCAAAGGCCTGTTCATGTACGGGCAAATGACCGCAGGCAGCTGGATCTACATCGGCAGCCAGGGCATCGTGCAAGGCACGTTCGAAACCTTTGTGGAAGCCGGTCGCCAGCATTACGGCAACAACTGGAAAGGCAAGTGGATCTTGACGGCGGGCCTGGGCGGCATGGGCGGCGCGCAGCCGCTGGCGGCCACGCTGGCGGGCGCGTGTTCGCTCACCATCGAGTGCCAGCAAAGCAGCATCGACTTTCGTCTGCGCACGCGCTATATCGACAAGCAGGCGCGCGACATCGACGACGCACTGGCGCTGCTCAAGCAACACACGCAAGCGGGTGAAGCGGTGTCCATCGCTTTGCTCGGCAATGCCGCCGACGTGCTGCCCGAGCTGGCCCGCCGCGCGCAGGCCGGTGGCCTCAAGCCCGACCTGGTCACCGACCAGACCAGCGCGCACGACCTCATCCACGGCTATCTGCCCCAAGGCTGGAGCGTGGCGCAATGGCAAGCGGCGCAAAAAGACCCCAGCCAGCACGCCACACTGAAAGCCGCCGCCGCGCAAAGCTGCGCCGCGCACGTGCAGGCCATGCTGGACTTTCAGCAAATGGGCATTCCCACCGTCGACTACGGCAACAACATCCGCCAGGTGGCGTTCGACGAGGGCGTGAAAAACGCCTTCGACTTCCCCGGCTTCGTGCCCGCCTACATCCGCCCGCTGTTTTGCGAAGGCAAGGGGCCGTTCCGCTGGGTGGCGCTGAGTGGCGACCCCGAAGACATCTACAAGACCGACGCCAAGATCAAGGAACTGTTCCCCCACAACACGCACACCCACCGCTGGCTCGACATGGCGCGCGAGCGCATCGCCTTTCAGGGCCTGCCCGCGCGCATCTGCTGGCTGGGCTTGGGCGAGCGCCACAAGGCGGGCCTGGCCTTCAACGAAATGGTGCGCACCGGCGAGCTGAAAGCCCCCATCGTCATCGGCCGCGACCACCTCGACACCGGCAGCGTGGCCAGCCCCAACCGCGAGACTGAAGCCATGAAAGACGGCACCGATGCCGTGAGCGACTGGCCGCTGCTCAACGCCCTGCTCAACACCGCCGGCGGCGCCACCTGGGTCAGCCTGCACCACGGCGGCGGCGTGGGCATGGGCTACAGCCAGCACAGCGGCGTGGTCATCGTGTGCGACGGCACCGAAGCAGCCGCCAAACGCATCGAGCGCGTGCTGTGGAACGACCCGGCCACGGGCGTGATGCGGCATGCCGATGCGGGGTACGAGCAGGCCCAGGCCGCCGCGCGCCAGCATGGGCTGAATCTGCCGATGCTGGGGTAATGGGCACCGCCCCCATGCACCACTTCCACCTCAATGACCTGCCCCCCACGCCGTGGAAAAACGGCGGCGGCAGCACGCGTGAAATCGTGGCCTGGCCCAAGGGGGCGGGCATGGAAGGGTTTGACGTGCGCGCCAGCGTGGCGTGCATCGCGCACGACGGGCCGTTCTCGCCCTTTGCGGGTGTGGATCGGCACATCACGCTGCTGCAAGGCGGCGCGGTGCGTCTGCGTACGGCAGGCATTGACCACACGCTTGCGCCGCTGGTGCCGTTTGCCTTTGCGGGCGAAGCCGCGCTGCACGCCGAGCTGCTGGCAGGCACATCGCAAGACTTCAACCTGATGACGCGGCGCAGCCGCTGCACGGGTGCGGTGCGCGTGTGGGCGCAGGCGTGGCAAGGCGGCGCGGCCGATGGCGCCGTGCTGCTGGCCTGGCGCGGCCGCTGGCAGGTGCAAGCGGGCAGCACCACCTGCACGCTGCATGCGGGCGAGGGCTGGCGCAGCACCTTGCCGCTGGCCCGGCTGAAGGCCGCGCCGCTGACCGAGGCAGATGCGCCCGCGCTGCTGGTGGCGACGTGGCAATATTTGCCTTCAAAATAGCCTCTGGCGCATGCCGTGAAAGCGCCAGAAGCTATCAAAAGGAGATCAAACAGATGATGCCAGCCCACACAGCCGATGGCCTGTGGCACAACCTGCGCCTGCTCGACGCCGACGCGCTGCTGCGCGGCGAGCTGCATGCGCCGCCCGCCGTGGTGGCGGTGCAAGAGGGGCAGGTGATTTATGCCGGCGCGCCCGATGGGCTGCCGCCCGAGCTGCTCACGCGCGGGCCGCGCCACGATGGCGGCGGGCGGCTGATGACGCCGGGCCTCATCGACTGCCACACGCACCTGGTGTATGGCGGCGATCGTGCGCACGAGTTCGCCATGCGGCTTGATGGCGCAAGCTACGAGCAGATTGCCCAGGCCGGTGGCGGCATCCTGAGCACCGTGCGCGCCACGCGCGAAGCCAGCGAGGAGCAGCTTTACGCCCGCGCCGTGCCGCGCCTGCAAGCGCTGCTGGCCGAGGGCGTGTGCGCCATCGAGATCAAGAGCGGCTACGGCCTGGCCGCGCAGCACGAGCGCAAGCAGCTGGCCGTGGCGCGGCGGCTGGGGCGCGACTTTGGCGTGACGGTGCGCACCACGTTTCTGGGTGCGCACGCGCTGCCACCCGAATACGCGGGCCGCGCCGACGACTACATCACCGACATCTGCGACCACATGCTGCCCACGCTGGCAGGCGAAGGGCTGGTGGACGCGGTGGACGTGTTCTGCGAACGCATCGCGTTTTCGCTCGCGCAGACCGAGCGCGTGCTGAAAGCCGCGCAAAGCTACGGGCTGCCGATCAAGGCGCACGTGGGGCAGATGAGCGAGCTGGGGGGCGCCGAGCTGGCCGCGCGGCTGGGCGCGCTGTCGTGCGACCACGTCGAGCATTTGAGCGACAAGGCCATCGCCGCCATGAAGGCCACAGGCAGCGTGGCCGTGCTGCTGCCCGGCGCTTTCTACACCTTGCGCGACACGCACGTGCCGCCCATTGCCCGGCTGCGCAAGGCGGGCGTGCCCATGGCTGTCAGCACCGACCACAACCCCGGCACATCGCCTGCTCTCAGCCTGCTGCTGATGGTGAACATGGCCTGCACGCTGTTCAAGCTGACGGTGGCCGAGGCGCTGGCAGGCGTCACCCTGCACGCCGCGCGCGCGCTGGGCCTGCAAGACACGCACGGGCGCGTGGCCGCAGGGCGCACGGCTGACTTCGTGCTCTGGAACGTGCAGCACCCGGCCAACCTCGCCTATTGGATGGGCCTGAACACTGCGCACACCGTGGTGCGCCAGGGCCGCGTGGCCGCAGGCGGCGGGGCATGAGCGCAAACGCGCTGTTTGCCCCCCACGCCCTGCTGCCCACCGGCTGGGCGCAAGACGTGCTGCTGCAATGGGACGCCAGCGGCCACTTCACCCACGTGCAGCCCGCCGCCACCTGCCCGCCCGGCACCCCGCGCGCCATCGGCCCCGTCACCCCCGCCATGCCCAACCTGCACTCGCACGCCTTCCAGCGCGCCTTGGCGGGCCTGACCGAATACCGCGCGCAAGCCGCCGACAGCTTCTGGAGCTGGCGCA
>JAUNTQ010000139.1:5507-6214 GCA_030538605.1 Pseudomonadota bacterium | reverse complement strand
CTGGCCATGCAGGCCAAGCTGCTGCGCGCCATTCAGGAGCGGCGCGTGCGCGCGCTGGGCGACACGCAGGAAGAGGCGGTGGACGTGCGCATCGTCAGCGCCACCCACAAGGACCTGGCCGCCGAAGTGCAGGCCGGGCGCTTCCGGCAAGACCTGTACTACCGCCTGAACGTGATCGAGATCGTCGTGCCCCCGCTGCGCGAGCGGCGCGAAGACCTGCCCGCGCTGTGCCGCACGCTGCTGGCGCGCATCGCCGCCGATGCGGGCACGCCCGTGCCCACGCTCACCGCCCGGCAGATGGACGAGATCAGCCGCGCGCCGCTCGAAGGCAACGTGCGCGAGCTGGAAAACCTGCTGCACCGCGCCGTGGCCCTGGGCGACACGGGCGAGCCCGTCAGCGCACCGCCACGCACACCCGATGCGCCCGTCATGGCCAGCCCTGCGCCCGCCACCGCATCCGCCATCGCACCCACGTCCACGCCCACGCCCACGCCCCCGAGCGCCGACCCCGCCGCGCCCCCCTCCCCCGCCCGGCACTGCCCCCTGCCCGCCAACCTGCAAACCTGGCTGGACGCGCAAGAGCGCGAAATCCTCGTGCGCGCGCTGGACGAAACCCGCTTCAACCGCACCGCCGCCGCCGCCCGCCTGGGCCTGAACCTGCGGCAGATCCGCTACCGCATCGCGCGCCTGGGCATCACCGCGCCCGG
>JAUNTQ010000139.1:0-5497 GCA_030538605.1 Pseudomonadota bacterium | reverse complement strand
CGACGATGCCGACTGACCCCCCGCCAGACCACGGCGACTGGCACGCCGGCTGGTGGGCACACGCCCAGCCCCTCGCCTCGCCCAACTTCGGCCCGCGCCCGGCGGGCGAGCGCATCCGCCTGATCGTGCTGCACGCCATCAGCCTGCCGCCGGGCGCATACGGCGGCGACGAGGTGCAACGCCTGTTCACCAACACGCTCGACTGGGACGCCCACCCTTACTTCCAGCAGATACGCGGCCTGCGCGTGTCGGCGCACTTCTTCGTGCGGCGCTGCGGCCAGCTGTGGCAGTTCGTCAGCGCCGACGACCGCGCCTGGCACGCCGGCACGTCGTGCCACGGCGGGCGCGACAACTGCAACGATTTCTCCGTCGGCATCGAGCTCGAAGGGCTGGAAGGCCACACCTTCACCCCCGCGCAGTACGCGCGCCTCGCCCCCCTGTGCGCCGCGCTGGCCGCGCACTACCCCATCACCCACATCGCCGGGCACGAACACATCGCCCCCGGCCGCAAGCAAGACCCCGGCAGCGGCTTCGACTGGCCGCGCCTGCAGCACGCGCTCGGCTGGCCCGCAGAGCGCTTTCCGTCTGACGTGCCAGGCCTAGATAAAAACAAAGCATAGCCGCTTGCGTACGATTTAAAACGTTTTCAGATATAAAAGTATCTGAAAATGCTTCAAGCCGTACGCAAGCAGCTCACTTTTTATTCACATCCTGAAACAGCACACCTGCCTCATCGCCGCTGTCAAGGTTTTCCCTGCAATCTCCCCACACACTAGGGGTAGTGGGTTGAACCATTGTTCAACACTATATATAGTGCCCATCGTGCGCGCTGCCGCTTGGGCGATGTTTGGCCCCCGGCCCGTCTGCCCGCCCCTGCCGCAGGCCGCCGCCACCGCTTTTTGCCCTTCACCCACACACACTTAGCAAGAGGTCTTCATGCAGACTGCCCGCGGCCACGCGCCTGCCTTCGCCCCGCCCGTTCACGCCCCTGCCCCCGTGGCCGCGCCCGCTGCCGAGGCCTACACGCACTACCAGATCATTCGCCGCAACGGTGCGGTCGTCGCCTTCGAGCCGGCCAAGATCGCCGTGGCCATGATGAAAGCCTTTCTGGCCGTGCACGGCACGCAGGGCGCGGCATCGGCCAGCGTGCGCGAGACGGTGGACGGGCTGACCCAGGCCGTCGTGCGCGCGCTCATGCGCTCGCGCCCGGGCGGCGGCACCTTCCACATCGAAGACGTGCAAGACCAGGTCGAGCTGGGCCTGATGCGCAGCGGCCACCACGAAGTGGCCCGCGCCTACGTGCTCTACCGCGAGCGCCGTGCGCAGGAGCGCGCCCAGCAGAAAGCCCAGGCCACCCCGCCCGCGCCCGTGCTGCACGTGCTGGACGGCGGCGAGCAGGTGCCGCTGGACTTGCCCGCACTGCAAGCCCTCGTCACCCAGGCCTGCGACGGCCTGGGCGACGAGGTGAGCGCCGCGCCCGTGCTCGCCGAAACCCTGCGCAACCTGTATGACGGCGTGCCCGTGGACGAGGTCTACAAGGCCGCCATCCTCGCCGCCCGCACGCTGATCGAAAAAGACCCCGGCTACACCCACGCCACCGCGCGCCTGCTGCTGCACACCATCGCCAAGGAAGTGCTGGGCGAAACCCTCGGCCTGCCTGAGCTGGCCGAGCGCTACGCCGACTACTTCCCCCGCTTCATCAAGCAAGGCGTGCAGCACGAGCTGCTGGACGAGCGCCTCTTGCAATTCGACCTGGTGCGCCTGGGTGCCGCGCTCAAGCCCGAGCGCGACATGCGCTTCGACTACCTGGGCCTGCAAACGCTGTACGACCGCTACTTCCTACACGTGCGCAAGGCGCGCATCGAGCTGCCGCAGGCCTTCTTCATGCGCGTGGCCATGGGCCTGGCGCTGGGCGAGATCGACCGTGAGGCGCGCGCCATCGAGTTCTACGAAGTGCTCTCCAGCTTCGACTTCATGAGCAGCACCCCCACCCTCTTCAACAGCGGCACGCGCCGCCCGCAACTGTCAAGCTGCTACCTCACCACCGTGCCCGACGACCTGGACGGCATCTACGAGTCGATCAAGGAAAACGCCCTGCTGTCCAAGTTCGCCGGGGGCCTGGGCAACGACTGGACGCGCGTGCGGGCGCTGGGCAGCCACATCAAGGGCACCAACGGCGAATCGCAAGGCGTGGTGCCATTCCTGAAAGTGGTCAACGACACCGCCGTGGCCGTCAACCAGGGCGGCAAGCGCAAGGGCGCGGTGTGCGCCTATCTGGAGACCTGGCACCTCGACATCGAGGAGTTTCTGGAGCTGCGCAAGAACACCGGCGACGACCGCCGCCGCACGCACGACATGAACACGGCCAACTGGATCCCCGACCTGTTCATGAAGCGCGTGATGGAAAAAGGCGAGTGGACGCTGTTCTCCCCCAGCGACGTGCCCGACCTGCACGACCGCTTCGGCGCCGACTTCGAAGCCGCCTACACCGCCTACGAAGCCAAGGCCGCCGCCGGCGACATCGCCCCCACCAAGCGCCTGCCCGCCGTCGACCTGTGGCGCAAGATGCTCTCCATGCTGTTCGAAACCGGCCACCCCTGGATCACCTTCAAGGACGCCTGCAACGTGCGCAGCCCGCAGCAGCACGTGGGCGTGGTGCATTCGAGCAACCTCTGCACCGAAATCACCCTCAACACCAGCGACACCGAAACCGCCGTGTGCAACCTCGGCAGCGTCAACCTGCTGCAGCACATCAAGGACGGCCAGCTCGACCAGGGCAAGCTCAGGCACACCATCGCCACCGCCATGCGCATGCTCGACAACGTGATCGACATCAACTACTACGCGGTGAAGAAAGCGCGCGACGCCAACCTGCGCCACCGCCCCGTGGGCCTGGGCCTGATGGGTTTTCAGGACGCGCTCTACAGCCTGCGCATCCCCTACGCGAGCGACGCCGCCGTGCAGTTCGCCGACCAGTCGATGGAAGCCATCTGCTACCACGCCTACTGGGCCAGCACCGAGCTGGCCGCCGAGCGCGGGCGCTATTCCAGCTACAAAGGCTCGCTGTGGGACAAGGGCGTGCTGCCGCTCGACACGCTCGACCTGCTCGCACAGGCGCGCGGCAGCAACTACCTGGACGCCGACCGCAGCACCACGCTCGACTGGAACGCCCTGCGCCAGCAAATCGCCCGGCACGGCATGCGCAACAGCAACTGCGTGGCCATCGCCCCCACCGCTACCATCAGCAACATCGTCGGCGTCGATGCCTCCATCGAGCCGAGCTTCGGCAACCTCTCCGTCAAGAGCAACCTGAGCGGCGAATTCACCGTCATCAACCAGTACCTCGTGCGCGACTTGAAGCGCCTGGGCCTGTGGGACGACGTGATGGTGATGGACCTCAAGCACTTCGACGGATCGTTGCTGCCCATCGACCGCGTGCCCGCCGACATCAAGCAGCTCTACGCCACCGCCTTCGAGATCGAGCCGCAGTGGCTCGTCGAAGCCGCCGCGCGCCGCCAGAAGTGGATCGACCAGGCCCAGAGCCTGAACATCTACATGGCCGGTGCCAGCGGCAAGAAGCTGCACGACACCTACACCCTCGCCTGGCTGCGTGGCCTGAAAACCACCTACTACCTGCGCACCAGCAGCGCCACGCACGCCGAGAAATCCACCGTGCAATCGGGCCGCCTGAACGCCGTGCCGCAGACCAGCGCCAGCGGCACGAGCGCGCTCGACGCCGCCGCCGCTGCGGCCCGCGCGCAGATCGACGCACAGGTCGACGAACAGGTCGGCGCACAGGCACAAGCCGCCGACACGCCGGCCACCGACATCCGCTTCTGCGCCATCGACGACCCCGGCTGCGAAGCCTGCCAATAAGCCCCGCACGCAGCACCACACACGCACCGGGCGATGCCCCGCCGCAACACATCACCCCATCAAACCCGCGAGCAACGCGAATGAGTGCTTTGCATTTCAGCACGTTGCTCCCATAATCGGAGCATTGGAAAAACCATGTTGACCTGGGACGACGCCACCACCCCCGCCACCGAGCCGCGCTTGCAGCCCGTGGCCCCGCGCTCCCCTTCTCCCGCCCCCTCCTCAGCCACCGCGCAGCACGCAGCACCCGCTGCCAGCAACGCCCAGAGTCAGCGCCGCGTCAATGCCGCCGACAAGCGCATCATCAACGGCCAGACCGACGTCAACCAGCTCGTGCCCTTCAAATACAAATGGGCCTGGGAAAAATACCTCGCCACCTGCGCCAACCACTGGATGCCGCAAGAGGTCAACATGAACCGCGACATCGCGCTGTGGAAGTCGCCGGGCGGCCTCACCGATGACGAGCGCCGCATCGTCAAGCGCAACTTAGGGTTCTTCGTCACCGCCGACTCGCTGGCCGCCAACAACATCGTGCTGGGCACCTACCGGCACATCACCGCGCCCGAGTGCCGCCAGTTCCTGCTGCGCCAGGCGTTCGAAGAAGCCATCCACACCCACGCCTACCAGTACATCGTCGAATCGCTCGGCCTGGACGAAGCGGAGATCTTCAACGCCTACCACGAGGTGCAGTCCATCCGCGACAAGGACGAGTTCCTGATCCCCTTCATCGACGCGATCATGGATCCGCACTTCCACACCGGCACGCCCGAGACCGACCAGACCCTGCTCAAGAGCCTGATCGTCTTCGCCTGCCTGATGGAAGGGCTGTTCTTCTACGTCGGCTTCACGCAGATCCTGGCGCTGGGCCGCCAGAACAAGATGACCGGTGCCGCCGAGCAGTACCAGTACATCCTGCGCGACGAGTCCATGCACTGCAACTTCGGCATCGACCTCATCAACCAGATCAAGCTCGAAAACCCCCACCTCTGGACAGCAGAGTTCAAGGCCGAGATCAAGGCGCTGTTTGAAAAAGCCGTCGAGCTGGAATACCGTTACGCCGAAGACACCATGCCGCGTGGCGTGCTGGGCATGAATGCCAGCATGTTCAAGGGCTACCTGCGCTACATCGCCAACCGGCGCGCCACGCAGATCGGCCTGGACGCGCTCTACCCCGGTGAGGAAAACCCCTTCCCGTGGATGAGCGAAATGATCGACCTGAAGAAAGAGCGCAATTTCTTCGAAACCCGCGTGATCGAGTACCAATCGGGCGGCGCGCTGTCCTGGGACTGAAGCGCCCACCGCAAGCACCCTGCCCACCCGAGCGATCACCCATGTTTCACCCCCCTTCGCAAGCCCGCCGCCTGACCGACTGCGCCGCGGCATGCCCCCGTGTTCATGGTGATGGATTGCCCTCCAGTGCCATGAATCGCTTCATGCAACCCGATCGGCGTGAAGCGTTTTCTGCTGTTGAACGTTCAACCTGGATCTAGGAGAAAAACCATGGCAACTGCGAAAAAACCGGCCACCAAGAAGGCCGCAGCAAAGACGGCCGCACCGGCCAAGAAGGCCCCCGTAGCGAAGAAGGCCGCCGCACCCGCGAAGAAAGCCGCCGCAACCAAGG
>JAUNTQ010000138.1 GCA_030538605.1 Pseudomonadota bacterium | reverse complement strand
CTGATCGCCGCCAATACTGTCGGTATTGGCAAGAGCAGCAACGCCGCCACGGGCGCCCGGGGCGGTGCAGACACCGACATTTGAGGTGTGACGCGACACTAGCCCCGCCCCGTGGAGCCATAGCCGCCCGCGCCGCGCTGCGTGGCCTCGAAATCGTCCACCAGATTGAACGTGGCCTGCACCACGGGCACGATGACCAGCTGCGCGATGCGCTCCATCGGCTCGATGGTGAAGGCGGTGCTGCTGCGGTTCCAGGCGCTGACCATCAGCTCGCCCTGGTAGTCGCTGTCGATCAGGCCCACCAGATTGCCCAGCACGATGCCGTACTTGTGCCCCAGGCCCGAGCGCGGCAGGATGAGCGCGGCGTAACCCGCATCGGCCAGATGAATGGCCATGCCGGTGGGCACCAGTTGCCAGGCGTTGGGTGGCAGCGTGAGTGGCGCTTGCAGGCAGGCGCGCAGGTCCAGCCCCGCGCTGCCGGGCGTGGCGTAGGCGGGCATTTGGGCGCGCAGGCGCTCATCGAGGAGCTTGACGTCGAGTTTCATCAGGTCAATCGCATGGTTGATTTGAAAGCCGTCCACACTTGAACGCACTTGCCTGCACCGTCATTCCCGCGCAGGCGGGAATCCAGCGTCTGTACCAGCGCGGCGGCTGGATTCCCGCCTGCGCGGGAATGACAAATTTTTCAAGTCCCCGACTTACGCAAAAAAGGACTTCCCCCACGGGCATTTCAATGTGCAGACCGGGTCAAGTCTGGCTGAATTGCGTAAGTCCCAAAGTCGTTTGTTTACGGAGCCATCAAAGCCCGGAAAACCGCCAAACATCAAGCCACCTCACCCGCCACGCGCCGCGCGATCTCGGTGATGAGCTGCCGGGCCAGCACGCGCTTGCTGGCGCGGGGCAGCTCGCTCACGCCCTCGTCATCGACCAGCAGCAGCGCGTTGTCGTCCTTGCCGAAGGTGGCCGGGCCGATGTTGGCCACCAGCAGGGGCACGCCCTTGCGTGCGCGCTTGGCCTGGGCGTTGGCTTCAAGGTTTTCGCTCTCGGCGGCAAAGCCCACGCAAAAAAGCGCGCCCGCCAGCGCGCGCGGCAAGCGGGCAATGTCGGCCAGGATGTCGGGGTTTTCCACAAAGGCCAGCGCGGGCACCTCGCCCGAGCCGTCTTTCTTGATCTTGTGCCCCGCCGCCTCGGCGGGCCGCCAGTCGGCCACGGCGGCGGTGGCGATGAAGATGTCGGCGGCGTGCGCCGCCTCCAGCGCAGCAGCATGCATCTCGCGCGCCGACACCACGTCAATGCGACGCACGCCGCGCGGCGTGGGCAGATGCACCGGGCCAGCCACCAGCGTGACCTCGGCCCCCGCTTCGCGCGCGGCGCGGGCAATGGCAAAACCCATCTTGCCGCTCGAATGGTTGGTGATGCCGCGCACCGGGTCGATGGCCTCGAACGTTGGCCCGGCGGTGACCAGCACGCGCTGGCCCAGCAGCGGCTTGGGGGCCAAGTAGGCCATCAGATCCTCCAGCAACTCGGCTGCTTCCAGCATGCGCCCATCGCCAAATTCGCCACACGCCTGGTCGCCATGCGCCACGCCCATCAGGTGCGCGCCGTCTTGCGTGGCCTGCGCCAGGTTGCGCTGCGTGGCCGGGTGCGCCCACATCTCGCGGTTCATGGCCGGGGCCAGCAACAGCGGCACGCGGCTGATGGGCCGCGCCAGGCACAAGAGCGGCAGCAGCTCGCCCGCCCGGCCTTGCGCCAGTTGCGCAATGAAGTCGGCGCTGGCGGGGGCGACGACGATGGCGTCGGCCTCGCGGCTCAGGTTGATGTGGGCCATGTTGTTGTCAGGCCGCGCGTCCCACTGGCTGACATACACCGCCCGGCCCGACAGCGCCTGCATGGCCACGGGCGTGATGAACTGGCAGGCGGCCTCGGTCATCACCACCTGCACCGTGGCCCCGCTTTTGACCAGCAGCCGGCAGAACTCCGCCGCCTTGAAGCAGGCCGCCCCGCCCGAGAGGCCCAGCACGATGTGGCGGCCCGTCAGCTCGCCGGAAACCTGGTTGGCATTCATGGCGCGCAATGTAGCAAACGGGGCTGGCCCGCCGCGCCTTTCTATAATCCCGATTTCCCACCGAGCGAAGGCAGCGCCTTCGTGCATGACATGACCAAATTCGTCTTCGTCACCGGCGGTGTGGTGTCTTCCCTGGGCAAGGGAATCGCCTCAGCCTCCCTGGCCGCCATCCTTGAATCGCGCGGCTTGCGCGTCACCCTCATCAAGCTCGATCCGTACATCAACGTCGATCCGGGCACCATGTCGCCGTTTCAGCACGGCGAGGTGTTCGTCACCGACGACGGGGCCGAAACCGACCTCGACCTGGGCCACTACGAGCGCTTCATCACCACCCGGATGAAGCGCGCCAACAACTTCACCACCGGCCAGATCTACAAGAGCGTGCTCGAAAAAGAGCGCCGTGGCGACTACCTGGGCAAGACGGTGCAGGTGATTCCGCACGTCACGGGCGAGATTCAGGACTTCATCAAGCGCGGCGCGGGCGTGGGCACGGCTGAGGCGGTGGACGTGGCCATCGTCGAGATCGGCGGCACCGTGGGCGACATCGAGTCGCTGCCTTTCCTTGAAGCCGTGCGCCAGATGAGCCTGCGCCAGGGGCAGAACAACACCGCATTCGTTCACCTCACTTACCTGCCCTGGATTGCCGCCGCGGGCGAGCTGAAAACCAAGCCCACGCAGCACACGGTGCAGAAGCTGCGCGAGATCGGCATCCAGCCCGACGCCCTGCTGTGCCGCGCCGACCGCGCCATTCCGCAGGACGAGCGCGAAAAGATCAGCCTGTTCACCAACGTGCAGCCCTGGGGCGTGATCAGCATGCCCGACGTGGACACCATCTACAAAGTGCCGCGCCTGCTGCACGAGCAGGGCCTGGACGGCCTGATCTGCGACAAGCTGCGCCTGAACACGCCGCCCGCCAACTTGAAGCGCTGGGACGCGCTGGTGCACGAGGTGGCGCACCCGCAGCACGAAGTGCGCATTGCCATGGTGGGCAAATACGTGGAGCTGTCCGACAGCTACAAGTCGGTCAACGAAGCGCTGCGCCACGCGGGCATGCACAACCACTCGCGCGTGAGCATCGACCACATCGACTCCGAAACCATCACGCCCGCCAGCGTGGCGCAGTTGAGCCAGTACGACGCCATTCTGGTGCCCGGCGGCTTTGGCGAGCGCGGGGTAGAGGGCAAGATCGCCACCGCCCGCTACGCGCGCGAGCACCAGGTGCCCTACCTGGGCATCTGCTTAGGGATGCAGGTCGCCACCATCGAATACGCCCGCCACGTGGCCGGCCTGGCCGACGCCAACAGCACCGAGTTCGACGCCGCCACGCCCCACCCCGTCATCGCCCTCATCACCGAATGGAAAGACAAGGACGGCAGCATTCAAAAGCGCGACGCGAAGTCTGACCTGGGCGGCACCATGCGCCTGGGCGCGCAAAGCTCCGACGTGCAGCCCGGCACGCTGGCGCACAGCATCTACGGCGACGTGGTGACCGAGCGCCACCGCCACCGCTACGAGGCCAACGTCAACTACCTGGGCAAGCTGCGCGACGCGGGCCTGGTCATCTCCGCCCTCACCCAGCGCGAGCACCTGACCGAGATCGTCGAGCTGCCCACCAGCGCGCACCCCTGGTACGTCGGCGTGCAGTTCCACCCCGAATTCAAAAGCACGCCGTGGGACGGGCATCCGCTGTTCAATGCGTTTGTGAAGGCGGCGCTGGCGCGGCAGACGAGCCAATCGCCTGCCGCCAATGCAGAGGCCACAGCTTGACCTTGTGGAACTGCCGCAGCGTCGATAGCATCAAGACCACCTCTTTTGATGCCTTGATGCCGAGAACTGCCATGCGCACCACCCTCACCCTTGATAACGACGTGCTGATCCTGGCCCAGCAGACCGCGCGCCGCGAGCGCGTATCGCTGGGCAAGGCGCTGTCCATGCTGGTGCGGCAAGGTCAACCAGCGACGCGCGCAACTGCCGCCACGCCTGCCCTGCGCAGCAAATACAGCCTGCTACCCGCGCGCGATGAAGCCATCAGCCTCGATCACGTCTATCGCCTCATGGACGAGGAAGGTATCTGATGATGGGTCGTCGGCTATTGCTGGACGTCAACGTCTGGCTTGCCCTGTTTGACGATGCACATCCCTACAGCCCGCCTGCCCATGCGCTGCTGGCCCGCCAGCCGTTGATCGCGTTGTGCCCGCTCACCGAAAACGGCACGCTGCGCATCATGAACTCGCCACGGTACTCGCGTCTGGGGCCGGTGGGTTTTGAGCGCGTGCGCCAGAGCCTGCGTGCCGTCTGCACCGATCTCGATCACCGGTTCTGGCCCGACGACATTTCGCTACGCGCCGACGATGTGCTCGACTTCACCCGCATCAGCGGCCACAACCAGTTAACTGACGCCTACCTTCTGGCCCTCGCCGTCAAGCATGGCGGCGCACTGGCCACGTTCGACCAGCGCATCACGCTCCACGCGGTGCGTGGCGCCACCCCCAACCACCTGCTTGTCCTATGAACCTTTGCGGCTTCCCCATCGGCCTTGACCACCCTTTTTTCCTCATCGCCGGCCCGTGCGTGGTCGAAAGCGAGCAGTTGCAAATCGACGTGGCCGGGCAGTTGAAAGAAATCACGGCCAGCCTGGGCATCCCCTTCATCTTCAAAAGCAGCTACGACAAGGCCAACCGCTCGTCGGGCAGCAGCTTTCGCGGCCCGGGCATGGGCAAGGGACTGGAGATCCTGGCCAAGGTCAAGCGCGAGCTGCAAGTGCCCGTGCTGACCGACGTGCACACCGAAAGCGAAATCCCCGCCGTCGCGCAAGTGGTCGACGTGCTGCAAACCCCCGCCTTCCTGTGCCGCCAGACCGACTTCATCCGCGCCGTGGCGCAGTCGGGCAAGCCGGTCAACATCAAGAAGGGGCAGTTTCTCGCGCCCCACGACATGAAGAACGTCATCGACAAGGCCCGCGCCGCCGCGCGCGAAGCGGGCCTGGGCGAAGACCGCTTCATGGCCTGCGAGCGCGGTGCCAGCTTTGGCTACAACAACCTGGTGAGCGACATGCGCAGCCTGGCCATCATGCGCGAGACCGGCGCGCCCGTGGTGTTCGACGCCACGCACTCGGTGCAACTGCCCGGCGGCCAGGGCACGTCAAGCGGCGGCCAGCGCGAGATGGTGCCGGTGCTGGCGCGTGCGGCCGTGGCCGTGGGCGTGGCCGGGCTGTTCATGGAGACGCACCCCGACCCGAAAAACGCCCTCAGCGACGGCCCCAACGCCGTGCCCCTCAAGCACATGCGCGCGCTGCTCGAAACGCTGGTTGCGCTCGATGGCGTGACCAAGCAAAACGGCTTTCTCGAAAACGACTTTTCCGGCTGACCCCTCACAAGGAACCCCCCATGCCCCACGGCTACGTCATCGCCCACATCGACGTCACCCACCCCGAGCAAATGGCCGAATACCGCCAGTGGAGCACCGCCGCCGCGCAGACACACGGCGGTGAATTCATCGTGCGCGGCGGCCAGCAGCAAGTGCTGGAAGGCACGGCTTTTGCGCGCACCGTGGTGCTGCGCTTTCCCAGCTACGCGCAGGCGCTGGCCTTTTACGACTCGCCCGAATACCGCCACGCGCGCCAAGTGCGCGAAGGCGCGGGCGTGTTCAACCTGCTGTGTGTTGAAGGCGTCGATTAGGCATCAACTGTTTATTTAATAGCTGCTTGCGCGCGCATATCAACGATTTCATATGGTTTTTCTACTGAAATACTTGTATATCATACGCAAGCAGCTCACTTTTTTATAACCCTCTGAAACAAGGAACCCCCTCATGAGCGCCATCGTTGACATCGTCGGCCGCGAGATTCTCGACAGCCGCGGCAACCCCACCGTCGAATGCGACGTGCTGCTGGAAAGCGGCGTCATGGGCCGCGCCGCCGTACCCAGCGGTGCCTCCACCGGCGCGCGCGAAGCCATCGAGCTGCGCGACGGCGACAAGAAGCGCTACGGCGGCAAAGGCGTGCTCAAGGCCGTCGAGCACATCAACACCGAAATCTCCGAAGCCGTGCTCGGCCTCGATGCGTCCGAGCAAGCCTTTCTCGACAAGACCCTGATCGACCTGGACGGCACCGACAACAAATCGCGCCTGGGTGCCAACGCCATGCTGGCCGTGTCGATGGCCGTGGCCCGCGCCGCCGCCGAAGAAAGCGGCCTGCCGCTGTACCGCTACTTTGGCGGCATGAACGGCTGCCAGCTGCCCGTGCCGATGATGAACGTCATCAACGGCGGCGC
>JAUNTQ010000021.1 GCA_030538605.1 Pseudomonadota bacterium | reverse complement strand
AGGAAGCCCAGGCCTTTCCTCTGCGAAGCTCTGCGTTCTCTGCCCCTCTGCGGTGAAGGTATTGAATTAAAATTCGTAGCTTCTTGCGTACGTTCTAAAACGTTTTTATATATAAAATCATATGAAACTAATCTAAAACGTACGCAAGCAGCTCACTTTTTCATGAATCATCAAGCGCCGCATCTGCCCACACGCCCTCACCCATCAGGCTGGGCGAGGTAGTACCACTCCTGCCCCACGTCGGCCTCGGGGTGGGGAAAGAGCACGCGGCCCGCGTAAGGTGCGGTGAGCGGGGTGCCGTCGGCGCGGGTGCCGATGAGATCGCCCGCCTGCACGGCGTCGAAGCTGTGCCAGTCGCGCGCCAGCGTGTCGCCGGGGGCGGCGCGCAGCACCACGTCTTTCAGGCGCACGGTCTGGCCGTCGAAGCGCGGGGGGGCGGGCACGTCGGCCAGGCCCAGCAGGGTCAGCGCGCCGTAGAGGGCGCGCTCGGCCACGTCGATGGCGGCGGGATCTTGGTGCTGGCCGCATTCGATGGTGACGGCGTAGCCGCCCTGGCTGCGCATGTATTCGTTGGTGCCGATGCCTTCGTCGTCCAGCGGCTCGCCGCGCGCGCGGGCGGCGCGGTCGTAGACCTCCAGCCAGCCTTCGACGATGAGGTCAACGCCCAGCGCACGCGCCAGCGCCATTTCTTCGGCTGCGCGGGCAAAGGGCTCGCGCGCGCCGGTGTTGTCGCGCGGGCCGACCATGGCAAAGGGCGCGCCGGGGGTGTGGAAGGAGTGCAGGTCGAGCAGCGCGTCGTGCTGCGCCAGCAGGGGCGCGAGCTGGCGCGTGACGCGGTCTTCGTGGTCGCGCGGCGTGGCCTGGGGCACGAAGCGGCGGTTCAGGTTGCGCTCGCCTTCGCGCGTGTTTTGGGCAAAGGCCAGCGCGTTGGCCACGGGCACGAGGGTGAGGCGCCCGCGCTTGAGGCGGATGCGGCCTTGCCGCAGGTCGTGCAGCGCGCGCGCCAGCGCATGCGCGCCGCACACTTCGTTGCCGTGTACCGCGCCCATGACGATGAGCGAAGGCCCGGGCGTGAGCGAGGCCCAGCTGTGCCAGGCCAGCGTGTCGGGCTGGGCAGCGGCGCGGCGCAGCCAGTCGTCGCTGCCGATGTGAGGGGGGGAAGGCGCTGTGGTCGTGCTCATGTGCCTGCTCCTCGGTGCATATCAATCAGTTACCCATCGATGACAAATGACTGCGCTCTGGCGAGCGCATGACGCATGACCAGGCGCATCAGGCGGCATGGCGGGTTTGGCCTTTGTCATTTGTCATTTGTCATGGCGCGCCAGCCAGCCAGGCAGCTCGGTGAGCGCGTTCAGCAGCACGTCGGCGCCCACCTGCTCGACCGGCTCGCCGTGGTTGTAGCCGTAGCGCACCAGCGCCAGCGGGCAGCCCGCCGCGCGGGCGGCGCGCGCGTCGTTGCTTGAGTCGCCCACCATCAGCGTGTGTGCGGGTGCGGTGCCCAGCACCTTGCAGGTTTCAACCAGGGGCAGCGGGTCGGGCTTTTTGCGCGCAAAGCTGTCGCCGCCAAAGACGTGACTGAAAAAGCCGTCCAGCCCCTTGGCGGCGAGCAGGGGACGGGCAAAGGCGAGCGGCTTGTTGGTCAGGCACGCCAGCGGCAGGCCCGCTGCTTGCAGCGCGCGCAAGCCGTCTGCCGCGCCTTCGTACACGCGGCTGTGCTGGCCGTTGACGCGCAGATACGCTTGCTGATACAGCGGCCAGGCGGCGCGCACGTCGGCGGCGGTCACTTCGCTGGCTGCCGCGCCATGTGCCTGGCGGGCGTGGGTCAGCGCCTGGTGGATCAGGTTTTCAGAGCCTTTGCCCACCCAGCGCGCGATGTGCTCGCGCGGCGCGGGCGGCAGGCCGAGGGCGGCCAGCATGCCAGCCAGCGCGGCGTCGAAATCGCCCAGGGTATCGACCAGCGTGCCGTCCAGATCGACGATGCAGGCGCGCACGCCGCTCATGCCAGCGCCCGGCGCATGTCGGCGATGACCTGGCCGTAGTCGGGCTGGCCGAAGATGGCGCTGCCGGCCACGAAGGTGTCGGCCCCCGCGTCGGCCACGCGGCGGATGTTGGCGGCCTTGATGCCGCCATCGACCTCCAGCCGGATGTCGCGACCCGAGGCGTCGATGCGCTTGCGTGCGGCCTCCACCTTGCGCAAGGCGCTATCAATGAAGGATTGACCGCCAAAGCCGGGGTTGACGCTCATGATGAGGATGAGGTCGATCTCGTCGATCAGCCAGTCCAGCACATCCAGCGGCGCGGCGGGGTTGAACACCAGCCCCGGTTTGGCACCGGCGGCGCGGATGGCCTGCACGCTGCGGTGCGGATGGGGCGTGGCGTCCGGGTGAAAGCTGATGAAGTCGGCCCCCGCCTTGGCAAACGCCTCGGCCAGCGCGTCCACCGGCTGCACCATCATGTGGACGTCCATCGGCACGGGCGTGCCATCGGCGCGCACGGCGTGCGGCTTGATGGCCTGACAGATCATCGGGCCGAAGGTGAGGTTGGGCACGTAATGGTTGTCCATCACGTCGAAGTGGATCCAGTCGGCGCCGGCGGCGATGACGTTTTGCACCTCTTCGCCCAGGCGGGCGAAGTCGGCCGAGAGGATGGAGGGGGCGATGCGGTGGGTGCGCGGTGTGCTCATGCGGGCGATTGTGGCAGCGCTCCTTTACCATTGCCGCCATGCAACAGAAGTACCAGTTCAGCGTGGAGGTGCAGCCCCGCTACCTGCCCGAGCAGTCGGAGCCGGAGCGCGCGCTTTACGGCTTTGCCTACACCGTCACCGTGCGCAACACGGGCGATGTGCCGGCGCAGCTGATTGCGCGCCACTGGCTCATCACCGATGGGCGCGGGCAGGTGGAAGAGGTCAAAGGCCTGGGCGTGGTGGGGCAGCAGCCATTCCTGAAGCCGGGCGAGGCGTTTCAGTACACCAGCGGCTGCCGCCTGCGCACGGCCAGCGGCACGATGCACGGCAGCTACTTCTGCGTGGCCGAGGATGGCGAGCGGTTCGAGGTGGGCATTCCGCTGTTCGTGCTGGACGCCAGCGGCATGGGCGGCACGGGGGGCGATGTGGCCCGCGTGCTGCACTGAGGGCGGGGCTGCCAAGGCATGGCGACTTCCCAGCTTGACCTGATCGAGCTGCTGCGCGAGATCGACCCCGACGCGCCGCTGGCCGAGCGCCACCTGTGGCTGATGCGGCTGCTGGCCTGGGTGCGCGGCGAGTCGAACAACACCGAGATGGCCGTGGCGCGCGTGCGCATGCTGCTGGACGCGGCCGAGGTGCGCCCGCAGTGGCTGGCGCTGTGGCAGGCCTGGTGGAGCGAGTTTCTGACCACCATGGACGCCACGGCGCTGCTGGCCGATCTGGGCTTTGCCCCGCGCGGCACGCTGATGAGCGAGACCTTCGAGCGCCTGCGCCGCAAGCTGCTGCCGTCCACGCCCGAGACGACCAACCTGGGCGAGCTGTTTTCGCTGCTGTTTCCGAGCGAGTTCGACGCCAAGTGGCTGCGCGCGCTGGACGCGCGCACGCTGCGGCGCATGGCCAAGCTGCTGTTTCGCCCCGCACAAGGCACGCAGGCCGCGCAGACCACCAGCGCCGAGGGCGAGCCGAGTTACGCACTGCGCACGCTGCTGGACGCGCTGGCGTTTTCCGTCAGCCAGATCGGCGCGGCGGGCCAGTCGGCAGAGGTGCGCGTGCGCCTGTCGGAAGAGGCCAAGCAGCGCCGCGCCTTTCGCGATTTGCCGGGCGTGTTCGAAACCATGCGCCAGGCGGTGCTGACCAATGGCCGGCAGAGCGCGTCGGCGGCGGTGGCCATCGAGCAGCTGCGCGAGCAGCTGGACGCCTGCCGCGCCGTGGCCTCGACGGTGTACACGCACCTGGAGGCGCACGGCATTTCGGTGAACCTGGAGTTTCAGCTGCGCCAGCTGCGCCAGCGCATCATCCGCGTGAAGGCGCTGCTGCTGTGCGTGGAGACCGATGCGCCCGTGCAGGCCGCCGTGCAGCTGCTGTCGCACCTGGTGCGGGTGGACCGCGACAGCCGCAGCGTGCGCGTGCTGATGAACAACAGCACCCAGCTGCTGGCCGCCAAGGTGACCGAGCGCAACGCCGAAACCGGCCTGCACTACATCACCCGCAACCGTAGCGAATACACCGCCATGCTGCGCGCGGCCACCGGCGGCGGCGCGCTGCTGGCGGGCACCACCTGGCTGAAGCTGGGCATTGGCGCGCTGGCGCTGCCCGCCTTCTGGGGCGGCATGGCGGCGGGCATCAACTACGCCCTGTCCTTCGTCATCATCATGCTGATGCACTGGACGGTGGCCACCAAGCAGCCGGCCATGACCGCGCCCGCCATGGCCGCGCGCCTGCGCGACATGGACAAGCCCGGCGTGGTGGAGCGCTTCGTGGACGAGGTGGTCTACCTGCTGCGAACGCAGTTCGCCGCCGTGCTGGGCAACGTGGGCGTGGTGATGCCGGTGGTGGTGCTGATTGCCGTGGCGCTGCACGCCGCGTTTGGCCACACCGTGATGACCGACGAGCTGGCCCGCGCCACGCTGGCGCACCACCACCTGCTCGGCCCCACGGCGCTGTTTGCCGCCGCCACGGGCGGGCTGCTGTTTCTCTCCAGCCTCATCGCCGGCTGGGTGGAAAACTGGTTCGTGTTTTACCGGCTGGACTCGGTCATCGCCTACCACCCGCGCTTCACGCGCTGGCTGGGCGCGGCGCGCGCACTGCGCTGGTCGGTGTACTGGCGCAAGCACGTCTCCGGCTATGCGGCCAACATCTCGCTGGGGCTGATGCTGGGGCTGGTGCCGCCCATTCTGGGCTTTTTCGGCTTTCCGTTCGAGGTGCGGCACGTGACCCTGGTGGCCGGGCAGATCGCCGCGGCCATCCACCAGCTGGGCAACGAGGTGTGGCAAAGCCCCGCGCTGTGGTGGGCCGCAGGCGGCATCGTCATCACCGCGCTGATGAACGTGGCGTGCAGCTTCACGCTGGCCTTCCGGCTGGCGCTGACGGCGCAGAACATCGGCACCCTGAACCGCCGGCGCCTGTACACCGCCCTCGCCCGCCGCGCGCTGCGCCAGCCGCTTTCGTTCATCCTGCCCGTGCGCGTGAAAACGCCGCAAGACCCCATCGAGCCCGTGGCCGTGCAGCCCGAAAGCGCCCCGCCCCCACCCGAGCCGCCGCGATGACGCCGTGGCGTGGTGCATGCACGGAAGATATAAAAAGTGAGCTTCTTGCGCACGTTATACAATATTTTCATATACTTTTATATATGAAAATACCATATAACGTGCGCGAACAGCTATCATAATAGAGTCACCCTCATGGGCGAATTCGAACTGATCGAACGCTTCTTCACGCGCCGCGCCCGCCCCCTGACCGCAGACGCGGTGGCCCTGGGCATCGGCGACGACTGCGCCCTGCTCGCCCCCGCGCCCGGCATGCACCTGGCCATCAGCTGCGACATGCTGGTCGAAGGCCGCCACTTCTTTGCCGACGTTGACCCCGAATCACTCGGCCACAAGGCCCTGGCCGTCAACCTGAGCGACCTGGCCGCTTGCGGTGCCAAGCCGCTCGCCTTCACCCTCGCGCTGGCCCTGCCGCCCGCGCGCGCGCGCGACGAAGCCTGGCTGTCCGCCTTGGCGCAAGGACTGTTCGCGCTGGCCGACACGCACGCCTGCCCGCTGATCGGCGGCGACACCACGGCCGGCCCGCTCAACCTGTGCATCACCGTCTTCGGCCAGGTGCCCGCAGGCCAGGCGCTGCGGCGCGACGGCGCGCGCGCGGGCGACGAGCTGTGGGTCAGCGGCACGCTGGGCGACGCGCGCCTGGCGCTGGGCGCGCTGCGCGGCGAATGGGCACTGCCGCCCGACGTGCTGACCGCTGCCCGCCAGCGGCTGGAGCGCCCCACCCCGCGCCTGGCCCTCGGCCTGGCCCTGCGCGGCATCGCCAGCGCCGCCGCGGACGTGAGCGACGGGCTGGCGGGCGACCTCGGCCACATCCTGAAAGCCAGCGGTGCCGGGGCCAGTCTGAACGCCGATGTCGTATCAAATTTGATAGCTTCCTGCGCACACCCAAACTTCGCAAACTGCACTTTTGACCTGAAACAGCGGCAGCACGTTGCCTTGGCCGGCGGCGACGATTACGAACTCGTCTTCACCGCCCCCCCCGCCGCCCGCGCCGCCGTGCAGGCCGCCGCACAGGCGGCGGACACGCCCGTCACCCGCATCGGCCGCATCGAAGCCGCACCCGGCCTGCGGCTGGTCGATGCGCAGGGCCGCGCCACACCGCTGGCCGCGCGCGCCTTCGACCATTTCAGCGGCCCATAGCGCTGGCATGAAACGCCAGCGGTGCACGATGACGAATGACCGCGCCTTCGGCGCGTGACCAATGACTCAAGCCATCCACCTGCACAGCGCTTTTGTCATTTTTGTCATTCGTCATGGCGCGCCAGCGCCGATCATTGAGCGCAGCGAAGTCATGCTGCATTTCAGTTGAGCCACAGCCCATGTCCCGCACCGCCCGCCTGCTGCACCTGCTGGAGCACCTGCGCACCCACCGCCAGCCCGTGCCCGGCGCCGCGCTGGCGCAGCACGCGGGCACCAGCTTGCGCACGCTCTACCGCGACATCGCCACCCTGCGCGAGCAAGGCGCGCGCATCGAAGGCGACCCCGGCGTGGGTTATGTGCTGCGCCCCGGCTTCACGCTGCCGCCGCTCATGTTCAGTGCCGACGAGCTGGAGGCGCTGGCGCTGGGCGCGCGCTGGGTCGCCAGCCAGGGCGCCGATCCCGAACTGGCCGCCGCCGCGCGCGCCGCCGTGCAGCGCATCGGCAGCGTGCTGCCCGCCGACCTGCGCCTGGCCGTGGAAACCAGCGGCCTCTTCGTGCCCGCGCGCTGCCCGCAAGACGAATTGCCCGCCCCCTGGCTGCCCCTGCTGCGCCGCGCCATCCAGGGCGAACGCGTGCTGCACCTGCACTACCGCGACGAAAGCGGCACCGCCACCGAGCGCCGCATCTGGCCGTTTGCCATGGCCTTCTTCGACCACGCGCGGCTGATCGCGGCCTGGTGCGAACTGCGCCGCGACTTTCGCCACTTCCGCGCCGACCGCGTGATCCAGCTCACCGACACCGCCACCCGCTACCCCGAGCGGCGCCACGCACTGATCCGCCGCTGGAGAGCGCAAACCGCCCACCCCGCCGAGCCGCCTTCGCCCTGAAGGCCTGCGCCTGCACGTCTCTTTCGAATGACTCTGTTTGACAGGGGGTATAGGCCAAAATTTCCCGCCAACAGTGCGCCAGAAGACGTATGTCATCGGGGTATATACCCCTCACCCACCCCGTAGGCTGGGTAGAGCGCAGCGAAACCCAGCTTCCCGCCACAGCGCCGCATGCTGGGTTTCGCTCGGCGCTCTACCCAGCCTACCCCCGAACGAAAAGCGCCGGCGCCTTCCTGCCTGCTGACAGAAACTGACCGCCCCGCCGCCCATACTGGCCGCGGCCTTCCGCCTTTTTCGTCACCCCCCGAGGAGCCCCCGATGACCGACAACCCCAGCATCCTCTCGCACGTCTCGCTCGGCACCAACCGCTTTGCCAACGCCGTGGCCTTTTACGACGCCGTGCTTGGCGCCTTGGGCATTCGCCGCGTGCTCGATCTGTCCGAACACCAGGCCGTGGCCTATGGCCGCGCCTACCCCGAGTTCTGGGTGCAGGCCCCGCACGACGGCCAGCCCGCGCAAACCGCCAACGGCGTACACGTCGCCTTCTTCGCCGCCACCCCCGAGCAGGTGCACGCCTTCCACGCCGCCGCCCTGGCCGCCGGCGGCACCTGCGACGGCCCACCCGGCCCGCGCCCGCACTACGGCGCCGAGTACTACGGCGGCTTCGTGCGCGACCTGGACGGCCACAAGATCGAGGCCATGGCCTGGCTGGTGCCAGCGCAAGGCTGAGCGGCCAGGCCCGCCACCCGCGTCGTCACAAACCGAAATCGTCCCGCAAGCGCTCGATCTGGTGCATGCGCTCGTGCAGGATCGTCACGATGCCGATGTCGCCACTGGCAAGCCACCGCCAGTACACGAAGTGCCGTTCGTAGCGAAAGAAATGGCCTTCGACACCCAACGCCGCCGGCACCGGGCGCGACACCGTCCGCTGGCTGGCAATGCCCTCGAACGCAGCGAACAAGCCCTGGACGTAGCGATTGGCCTGCCGCACGCCCCAGCGCTCGCGCGTGTAGCGGTAAATCTCGTCCAGCCGCCGCGACGCGGCCTGCTGAACCCGAACCTGCGGTGTTCGCATACCAGCCGGTCAGCTGCGGTTGCGCGCCATCACCTCGGCCGCTGTCAGCGGCGCATACGCCGCATCCGGTGCCGCGTAGGCGTGCGACAGCTCTGCCTTCAGCCGCGCGAAGGCTTCGCGTTCCTTGCGTGCCTTGTCGCGGCGAATCAGGTCGCGGATGAATTCGCTCACGTTCTCGTAGTCGCCATGCTCGCCCACGTTGGCCGCAACGTGATCGCTCAAGGCCCCGCTGAGGCGCACGGTCATGGTGGTGGTTCGGGTGTCGGTGTGTGGCATGGCGTGGTGCTCGGCTGAAATGGCGTCTTCATCATATGCAATATTGAATACAAGCGTCATCCACCCATCACGCAGGGTGAATGCCCATGTTCGCGGCTTGAGAGCCGGGGGCGGCGTGGCCTTCACAGTGCACGGCTGCTGCCAGAATCTGACACACCCGTCAGGCACAGTGACCCGCCTCATCACCCCCCCGGAGCCACCCTCATGACCGCCCCCCTCACCCTCTACACCCACCCCCAGTCGCGCGGCCGCATCGCGCGCTGGGTGCTCGAAGAAACCGGCCTGCCGTACGACACGCAGGTGCTCGACTACGGCACCACAATGAAAGCGCCCGCCTACCGCGCCATCAACCCCATGGGCAAGGTGCCCGCGCTCACGCATGGCGATGCGGTGGTGACGGAGAGCCTTGCCATCGTGCTGTACCTGGCCGATCTGGTGCCCGCAAAAAAGCTCGCGCCCGCCGTGGGCACGCCCGAGCGCGGCGCGTACTACCGCTGGATCGCCTTCATGGCGCCGCTGGAGCAGCTGATGACGGCCAAGGCCACGGGCGGCGCGCTGCCCGACCCGACGATGGCCGGCTTCGGCACCGAGGCCGATTTGCTCGGCACGCTGGAAGGCGCGCTGCGTGGGCGCGACCATCTGGCGGGCGAGCACTTCACCGCCGCCGACCTGCTGGTGGCCGCGTTTCTCGACTTCTACATGGGCTTCAAGCTGCTCGCGCCGCGCCCGGAGTTCGAGCGCTTTGCCCGCCTGCACACGGCGCGCCCCGCCGCGCAACGCGCCAGTGCGCTGGACGACGAAGCGCAGGCCCGCCTGAAGGCCGCCGCCTGATGCCCTTCCCGCTGCACGAACGTCGCGCGCTGCTGGCCGTCAAAGGCGTTGGCCCCACCGTCATCGCGCGGCTGGAGCAAATGGGCATCGAATCGCTCGCCCACCTGGCGCACGCCAACGCGGCGGACGTGCTGGCGCGCGGCGCGCAGCTGACGGGATCAAGCTGCTGGAAAAACAGCCCGCAAGCGCGTGCGGCGATCAGCGCCGCCATTGCAGCAGCGCAGGCGCACGCGCCGCCACCGCCGGGTTGAGTTTGCAGCTTGCAGGCTGGGTAGAGCCGAAGGCGAAACCCAGCAGACGGCGTTGAAAAAAAGCCGGGTTTCGCTTTCGCTCTACCCAGCCTGCGAGGCGACCTGTCTGCCATGCCGATGACGGTCATATACCCCCATTCCATGCATCTGCCAGCGCACGTCAGATGGTCATTTTTGGCATATACCCCCATATTCTTCAAAGAACCTGGGTCAGCAAAGCCCCGGCAAAACCCAAGCGGCGTGACGCCGAACGGCGTGTGCATGCACACGCCGTCCGCGGCAGAGCGTCTTCCGGGGCTTTTAAACCGCCACGCCCACGATCACGCTCGACGCCTTGAACATCGCCGTGACGGCCATGCCTTCTTTCAGACCCAGGGCCTGCGCGCTTTCCTGCGTGACGATGGCGGCCACGCTGGCGCCGCCGGGCAGGGCGATGACGACTTCGCTGTTCACCGCGCCGGCCTGCACGCGCTGCACCTGGCCGGTGAGCAGGTTGCGCGCCGACAGGCGCACGCCTTCGGCGTCGGTCATCACGATGACGGACGAAGCCTTCACCAGCGCGAAGGCGGCCGCGCCTTCCTTCAGGCCCAGCGCCTGGCTGCTCTGGCGCGTGACGATGGCGACGATTTTCTGGCCGCCGGGCAGGGTCAGCTCGACCTCGTCGTTGACGGCACCGGATGTGAGACGGCTGACGGTGCCCTGGAACTGGTTGCGGGCACTGGTTTTCATGGGGTTTCCTTTTTCAGGGTGGGAAGGTTGAAGGGGCAACAGCCGAACAGCCGGGCGCAGAGAACGCCAAGGATTGGCAGAGGAGGCAGAAAGGCAGCCAATGGAATACTTCAAAAAAATAGCTGCTTGCGCTTGATACACAACGGCTTCAAGCCGATTTCATGAATTTTCCGTGCCTCTGCATCCAGTGGTTCACCGCGCCTGCCACTGCGCCACGCGCACGCCCACGTCGGCGGGCGGTGCGTGGTGCAGGCTGCTGGTGACCAGGGCATCGACGCCGCTGGCGGCGTAGGCGGCGGCGTTGTCTTCGCGGATGCCGCCGGCGGCCAGCAGGCCCACGCGCGGGTGGCGCTCGCGCAGCGCGCGGCAGGCTTCGGTCAGTTCGGGGGGTGGCATTTTATCGAACTGCACCACTTCGGCCCCGGCGGCGATGGCCTGCTCGGCCTCGGTCAGGCTGGTGGCTTCGATGACGATTTTCTTTTCGGCCAGGCCATGGCCCAGCGCCGCCAGCCGCTCGGCCAGCGCGGGCCAGCCGCCCAGCAGCGCGCGGTGCTGGGCAAACACCAGCACCGTCTCGCCCACGCCCAGGCGGTGCGGCAGCGCGCCGCCGGACAGCGTGGCCTTGAGCGCCAGCGCGCGCAGCCCCGGCGGGTGCTTGCGCGTGGTGAGCACCGCCACACCGGGCGCGGCGGCCTGCACGGCGGCCACCATGCGGGCGCTGGCGCTGGCCACGCCGCAGGCGTATTCGAGCAGGTTTTGCGCCACCTTCCAGGCGCGCAGCACGGCGTGTGCGGGGCCGTGCGCGGTGAGCAGCACGCTGGCGGGCGGCGCGGGGGTGCCGCTGGGCAGCAGGGCTGCCACCTCGGCGCCGCAGTGGCGTGCCACGCGGGCGGCTTCTTCGGTACAGGCGGCCACGCCGCCTGAGCGCAACACCCATTCGATGCGTGCGGGCTGCGCGCCCAAGGCCAGCGCGTGGCTGGTCAAATCGAGCAGGGGCGCGTCTTCGGCGATCCAGGCGTCGATGCTGGCGTGGTCAAAAAAAACGGACGGATTCACAAGGCCCCCATCACAAAGCTCCCAGTCGGCGCAGCAAGAAAAAAGCCGCCAGCGCCAGCGCGCCCAGCAGCAGCGACAAGGTGTTGGCGCAGGCAAATTGCCCGTCCATCACGTGGTTGTAAACGGCCAGCGACAGTGTTTCGGTGCGCCCGGCAATGTTGCCGCCCAGCATGAGCGACAGGCCCACCTCGCCCAGCCCGCGCCCGGCCGCCAGAATCAAACCGGCGGCGATGCCGCGCCGCGCCAGCGGCAGCTCCACCCGCCAGAACACCGACGCGCGCCGGTGGCCCAGGGTGGCGGCGGCTTCGCGCAGGCGCGGCGGCACGCCGGCAAACGCGGCCTGCACCGGCTTGACCATCAGCGGCAGTCCGGCCACGAAGGCGGCCAGCACCAGGCCGGTGGGGGTGAAGACGATCTCGGGCCGCAGCGGCGCGGGCAGCGCGCTGGTCAGCCAGCCCTGGCGGCCCAGCAGCATCAGCAGCGCATAGCCCAGCACGATGGGCGGAAACACCAGCGGCAGCGTGATGAGCGCATCCAGCAGCGCCTGGCCGCGAAAGCGCGGGCGCGCCAGCAGCCAGCCCAGCGCCACGCCCAGCACCGCATGGCCCAGCAGCGCCCAGCCGATGACGGCCAGCGTCAGCGGCAGCGCGTTCAGGCTGCACGTGGTGCCGAGCAAGGCGAAATCAAAGCCCGTGCTGCGCCAAAAGCGCGCGCGCCTCGGGCGTGGCCACGAAGTCGATGAAGGCGCGCGTGGCCGGCGTTTCGGCGCGGCCCTGAACGGTGGCCAGCACGATGGCGATGGGGTCGTGGCAGCTGGCGGGCGCGTCCACCACGTCGCCCGCGCGCCCGGCCAGCGCCAGCGCCTCGGTGCGGTTGACGAAACCCGCGTCCACCTCGCCCGCCGCCACGTAGGCACCCACCTGCGGCACGGTGGCCACGTGCAGCAGGCGGGTTTGCAGCGCCTCGGCCAGCCCCAGGCGCGCCAGGCAGGTGGTGGCGGCCTTGCCGTACACGGCGCGCTCGGCGTCGGGCAGGGCGATGCGCTTGAAGCGCGCATCGGTCAAATCCGGCAAGCTGGCCAGCGGCACGCCGCGCGCGGCCACCAGCGACAGGCGGCCCTCGCCCAGCGGGCTGAAGGTGTCGAACAGCTTCATCGGCGCCAGAAACGCCTGGTCGCCCGCCACCAGGGCGACGGCGGGGTTTTGCGCCACCTGCGCACGCACCTGGGCCATGTTGCCAAAGCTGGCCTCTACCCGAATGCCGGTGTCGGCCGTGAAGCGCTCGGCCAGCGCCAGCACCGGCTTTCGGTAGCCAGCGCCAGCGGCCAGCATCAGGGTGTCAGTGGCGTGGGCGACGCCAGCCAAGGCCAGCAACAGCACGGCCAAGGTGCGCAGGAACATGAGTGAACTCCTTGAAGTGAGGGGCGTTATTCACATTCAGCATAGCGCATGGTGAACGGGTGGCGCGGGCACGGGTGCCCGTGCTGCGTTCTCAGACCCCCTTGTCTGCGCCCAATCGGTCGAACTCGCCCTCCAGCCGCTGCAGCTGCTGGCGCAGTTGCGCGTCTTCGCCCACGCGGGTTTCCACGGCGCGCACCAGCGGCAGGATGAGCTGGCGGTAGGTGACGGACAGCGACAGCAGGGCATCGACCATGCGCTTGTCTTGTGCGCGGTCGCTGTGTTGCGTTAGCGCCTGGGTGCCGTCGCGCAGGGCTTGCACACTGCTGGCGGTGGCGGCCAGCGCTTCGCGCAGCTGGGTTTGCGCGGCGGTGTCGCCCGCTTGCAGGTGCTGGGCCAGTTGCAGCAGGGCGCGGCTTTCGGGCGTGGGGGCGGGGGGTTGGGCAAGGTGCTGGCTCACGCGCTCGGCCAGTGCCGTGAGCGGTTGGGCCAGGGTTTCGGTGGCGCTTTGGTGGCGCTGGACGAGTTGCTCTACCAGTTGGGCGGGTTGCAGCGCCTGCACGCTTTGGGCAATGTCGATCAGCCCGCGCGTGACGCGCACGCTGGGGTCGTCGTCGGCACCACCGATCTGGTGCTGGCGCTGGTAGTCGGCACGGATTTGCTGCCAGCGGGCGTTTTCTTCTTCTGTCGGCTGGCCGATGAGCTGGGCCAGTTGCAGCAGGTTTTCTTCGGCACCGGTGGTGAGGGTTTGCGCTTCGCCGCGGTAGTGGTCGCGCAGCAGGGCGTCGATGTCGGCCTCGCTCATCAGCGGGGTGACTTGCGGGGCGAGGCGCGCCATGTTGCGGTAGCTGCCTTGCAGCTTGAAGGGCGGCTGCTGCCGATAGCGGTCGTCTTGCGCAGCGGACTGGATGTAGGCGAGGTTCACTTTCAATAGCACGTCGCGCACGGTGAACAAGCGTTGCAGCAGGTTCTTGATTTCCTCCAGCTCGACGCCGCTGTAGGGGTGGGCGAGCTGGGTGGCGTCGATGGGTTCGCCTTCGGCCATGCGCATGAGCAGTTGCACGTCTTTGGGTTCGCGCGCGGCCAGGGGCTGGGTGACGGGGTGGGCGGTGAGGCTGTTTTCGATGTACGACTGGGCGAACACGGCTTCACGGCCCGAGAGCACGTCGCCCAGGTTGTAGATGTCGGCGCGGTTGGCGAGCATGTCGGGGATGCGGAAGGCTTCGCCCGATTCGGTGTAGGGGTTGCCTGCCATGACGATGGCAAAGCGTTTGCCGCGCATGTCCCAGGTGCGGGCCTGGCCCTGCCACACGCCTTCGATGCGGCGGGTGCCGTCGGCCAGGGCGATGAACTTTTGCAGGAACTCGGGGTGGGTGTGCTGGATGTCGTCGAGGTACAGCATGACGTTGCTGCCCATTGCCAGCCCCAAGTTGAGCTTTTCCAATTCGAGCCGGGCGGCGCTGTTGGGGGCGGTGGCGGGGTCAAGCGCGGTGACGCTGTGGCCGAGCGCCGGGCCGTTGATGCGCACGAAGACCAGGCCCAGCCGGTCGGCCACGTATTCCATGAGTGTGGTTTTGCCGTAGCCGGGCGGGGAGATCAGCAGCAGCAGGCCCGAGCGGTCGGTGCGGCTGGCGGTGCCTGCCGCGCCGATCTGCTTGGCCAGGTTGGCTCCGATGAGGGGCAGATACACCTCGTCGATCAGCCGGTTGCGCACGAAGGTGGACAGCGGCTTGGCCTGGAACTGTGCTAGGTGCAGGCGGGCGCGCTCGGCCACCAGCATCTCGTGGCGCAGAGCTTGCAGCGCGGCGAAGCCGGGGGCGGCATGTGTGCGGTGCTGGCGCACGCGCTGCCAGAAGTCGTTCAGGTCGAGCGCCAGCGTGCCGTCAGTGATGCGCGGGTGTTCGCTGCGCAGGCCGTGCACGGCGCTGTGCAGGGTGGCGTTGATGCGGTGGCGCGGCACGTCGACGGCAAGGTGGGTGGCGGCGTCGTCCACATCGGCGAGCAAGGCGGCGTCGGCCTCGCCTGCGGCGATGCGGGAGCGGGCATAGGCCAGCACCCACTGACGCGCCAGCCGCCAAGCTTCGAGCGGGGCGGCGGCGGCCATGTCGCGCTGCCAGGCGGCCTGTTTGCCGCCGTGGTCGAGCGCGCGCAGCAGGGCATCGGCCAAGTCTTGCCCTGCGCCGCTGATGGCCCAGGCAATGGGGGCATGGGGCAGCGCGTCGGCGGCGATGGCTTCGCCTTCGGTGGCGGCCAGCTCGCGCACCAGGTAGGCGGCGGCTTCGTCGCAAAGCACTTCGGGCGATGCGTCATTCGCTACATTTATAATAGCTTCTTGCGCTTTCCATTCCTGCGCAAAAGCCGGATTTTCTTCATAAAACGCTTGCAGACTTTCTGCCGCTTCGGCTTGCAGCGCAAGGCGTGCCTGCGGCTGCTGAAAGCCTTCGGCCATGTGCCGCGCGGCGCGGGCGCGGCGCGCGAGCGACTGGCGGGTTTCATCGCGCAGGCCGTTTTGCCACAGCAGCAGCGCCAGCGCGCGCGCGGCAGGCCCGTAGCGCAGCAGGCCCGCCGCTTCTTGCATGGGTGCCAGCACGCGGGCGATGGCGAGCGCGTCGTCGTCGTGGATGCCGCGCTGGTAGCCTTCTTGATAGCGCGCGGCGGCAAAGCGGCGCAGCGGCTCCAGCAGCGCGGGTGGGGGCGGTGCCTGTGGATCGCTTTCGGCCAGCAGCACCAGCAGCTCGGCCCAGCCGGGTGCGCTGGTGCCGGCCTGCACGGCGTCGAGCCATTCGGCGCACAGGTATTCGGCGCGGGCCAGCTCGGGGGTTTCAGACGCCAGCGCCTGCCCCCAGTAGGGGCGCAGGGCGTTCAGGCGCTCGTCGTGTGCGGGGGCGATGTAGTCGGTGCCGGTGATTTGCCAGGCCAGGTGGTCGCCGTGGCCGACGAGCGTGAGGTCGATGGGCTGGCGGTTGACGGTGAAGGCGTGCGTGCCCAGGCGGATGTCGCCCGCGTCGCCGCTGGACAGCTCGCGCGCGTCGCGCACGGCGCGCACGGCCTGGTCTTGCGCGGTTTTCAGGCGCGTGGCCAGATCGTCGGCGGCGACGGCGGCACCCAGGCGGCGCAGCTCGTCGATCTGCTCGCGCAGCTTGGCGAGCATGGGGTCGGCGGCAAAGTAGCTGTGCACTTGCGCCAACTCTGTGAAGCTGGCAATGCGGCGCGGCACGCCGTCGAGCACGCGGCCTGCCGCATCGGCCAGGGCCTTGGCGCGGCGCTGGCGTGCGTCCATCAGGCTTTGGCGGCGCGCGGCCAGGGCTTCGACCATCGCCTCGCGCTGGGTGGCGATGTCGGCGATGAAGTCTTCCTGCTCGGCAAAGCGCGCTTCGATGTCTTCGAGCTGAGCGAGCAGGCGGGTGAGCGCTTCGTCGCACTTTTCGGGCGTGTCGGCCAGCTCCAGCGCGTTTTCAACAGCCTGGCCGAAGAGCTTGAACTGCGCGCCGAATTCGGCCCGCTGCTCGGCTGCGCCCAAGGTGCGGCGGCGCTGCCGCGCGTCGGCGCGCAGGCGGTTGATGTCGGCATACAGCAGCGCAATGCGGTCGAGGATGGCGGTGCGCTGCACGGCGTCGCCGCCGGGCAGGGTGCCCAGTTGTTCACTGAGCAAGTCCAGCCCGGCGGCCTGCTCGTCCAGCGCGGTGAGCAGCTCGCCGATCTGCGTGGCGGTGGCTGCGCCGGGCAGATCGGCGGCAATCTGCGTGAGCGCCTGCTGCTGCTCGTCGAAGGCTTTTTCATCTGACAGAAATTGCAGCGCGCGCTCGCCCACGCGCTGCTGCTCTTCGGCCAGTTGCTGGGCCATGCGCTCGATGCGGGGCACGTCGGCATAGCGCAGCTCGCGCAGGGTGTGCTGCTCGCCCTGGCGCTGGCGCAATGCATCCAGTGCGCGCACGAAGTCGGCGGGGGCGCGCCACATTTGCGCGGCCAGCTCGCCCAGCAGCTCGCGCGTGCGGCCCTCGGCCTGGTCGAGCGCGCGGGCGGTGTCGGCGCGGATGGTCTCGACCTTCTCGAACTCGGCCAGCGTGGCTTGGGCGGACTGCTCGATGGCGGCCAGATCGGCCGCGGCGTTCTGCGCCTCGGGGGCGTCCAGCCAGAAGTAGGCATCGCGCGCGCGCAGGCACTGGCGGATCAGGTCTTCATACGCTGTGCGGGTGGGTGCCTGCTCGCGCACGGCGCGGGCAATGCCCATCAAATCAGATACGCCGCGCACCAGATCGGCATTGCCCACGCGGCCATGAAAGCCCGTGCCGCGCGGCTGGGCGCTGGCGTGCTCTTCGGTGGCAAAGGGGGTTTGCCACAGCTGCATGGGGTGGCTGCGCGCGGCCTCGCCACGCGGGGTGTGAAAGACCAGCATGCGCCCGTCGGCAAAGCGGGCGTAGCCGTTGGCGAGGATGGGGGTGGCGAGCTGCTTGTCGATCAGGTTGTAGGTGAACAAGGCGTAGACACCCGTGTCATCCGGCCCGCCATAGAACACGTAGGCCACGTCTTCGCCATTGGGCGAGCGCAGCATGCGCTTGAAGCGCAGCGTGCCCGCCAGATCGGCGGGCAAATCGAAGCGCTTGTATTCGCCCGATTGCAGGTAGTAGCCGCCGGGGAAAATGATGCCGTGGTCTTCAGGCAACTGCACGCACGAGGCACCAATGGCGTCGATGCGCTCGACCTGCCGCGTGCGCTGGTTGAACACCAGGTAGCGCACCGTGCTTTCGCGGTAGGGCTTGACGCGCAGCAGAATCAACAAGCCCAGCCGCGCGTAGGCAATCTCGGCATCGCCCAGCGACTGGTTGGCGTCTTCCACCGGCTCGCTGTAGATGCCCAAGCCCGTCTCGGTGTTGTTCTCGACCTTGATGGTGAGATCGCCCCCCATCGTTTCGACGAACACGGTGTCGAGGATGTTGATGTGCGGATGCCGCCCGCCCACGTGCTGCTCGCGCACCACGGGCGTCCACTCGAAGTCATGGCTGGCAGGCAGGGCAATGTCGCGCTCGCCCCGGTTGTCCACGTAGTGCAGGCTGCCATCGCGCTCCACGCGCCAGCGGAACACGCGAATGTCGCTGCGCTGCGCGCCAATCTGAAACGCGGCCAGCAGCCACTCGGGCGTGACGCGCAACTGTTGCAGCGTGGCCTGCTTGTAGTAGGTGTACAGCTCGTGAAAGTCGGCGGCGAAGCGCTCGTCTTCCAGAAAGCTGCCGGCCAGCGGCACGGGCGTCAGCTCGTCGGCTTCGGGTGTGCCTTCGGCTTCGTCGTGGTGCACCAGCTCATACAGCGCAAACACGTCGCTCACCGCCGTCTCGCGCCGCAGCCCCATGAACACGTTGAAGCCCAGCAGCAGCCGGTTGCCCTCGATGCGCACCATGTCGCGCGCCACCGCGTTGTGCTCGGTGCGCGCGCGCGTGCGCAGCAGCAGGTGCTGCTCCATCTGCCCGAACGCCTGCAAGCGCTCGGCATTCAGCGCCTGCGCCTTGGCCAGCAGCGCATCGCCCTGCCGCTCCAGCCGGGTCTTCAGCAGCTCGTAGCTGCTGCTGGCGGCCACGGCGGCATCGGTGGCGTCTGCGGGAGAGGAGGTTTGTGTGTCGGAATCACTCATGAGGCAGCACTTTCAAGGGGCGGCGGGTTGTCGGGCAGATATGGCTCAGTCATCACGGCGCGCCCATGCCCGCGCATCATCCAAATCGACAGGTGCGATGCCCAGCGCCGCCAGCTTGTCGCGCACGGCGTCGGCACCGGCGGCGTATCACCTGCGTGCTCCAAGCGCACAGCGGCGGCGTGGGCTTGGACATAGCTCATCCAGAAATGGTAGCGCTGGGCGTAGGGATCGAGCAGATGTGGGCGGCACACGCGGGCCACTTTTTCGCCCAGCGCTGCATCAGCCAACATGGCCGAGCGCAAGGCCGCCCAATCGGCCCATCGCCCACGCGCGATCACGTCATCAATGGCGGCGAGTGTCAGGCGCTGGTGTTTGAGGTGGCGGTGTTGCATGGCCTTGAGGTCATGGTGAGCCTTGACGCTCTGACTCAGCGACCAGCGACGTCAACACCATGCCCTCCTGTACACGGAACATGGGCTTGCTGGGTTTTTCGGAGGTGATGAACTCGTCGGCTTGCGCGTCCAGTGCGTGCGCAATGTGAATGGCATCCATTGCCGCGATTCCGTGCTGAGCCGCCACCTGCGCCGCTCTCGCGAGCGACGCCGGGATCCACGCCAGTCGTTGTGCGGCCTCAAACACGGCAGCATAGAAATCGGCCTCGGCTTGTTGCCCCTGATACAGGGCCTTGGGCATGACCTCAAGCCACACGGCATCGCTGACCAGCAGTTGCCGATCAGGGTCGTCGAGCACCTGCATCGCACGCTCACCCAATACGCCATCGGCTCTGAATGCGGCCAGCAGCACGCCGCTGTCGAGGTAGGTGCGCCTAGACATCAACCCCTCCACGGCGCGCGCGCAACTCCTGCGCCAATTCGTCACCGCTCAGCAGCGCGCCTCCGCTGGCGATATGGGCCTGGCGCAGACGCAGCAGCCTGGCACCCAGCACGGTGCGCGGTGCCTGATGCTGCGTTGTGGGTTGACGCAAGCCCTGCTCGATCAGGCGCAGCGCCAGCGCGCTGGCGCTGGTGTTTTCATGGCTGGCCCGACGCTCAAGTTCGGCCAGCACGGCGGGATCCATCCCGCGCACACTCAGGGTAGACATGAACGCTCTCCTTGATCGTTGGATATGCACGTGGCTTGCAATGTCAGTCGACACGGGTACAAATGCCCGCCCTACATGGCTGACTTGACGGATTGCGCAAAGGCGCTCCCTTTTGATTGGGAGTCGCCTGACACTTCCAGCACTTTCAACAGCCATGCCTTCGGAAGCTCTACGGCGGTGGCACCGACAAGCCCATCAGGCCCAGCAAAAAAAATCAATTCGTCGCCATGTCGGAACGAAAATCCACACGCCCACGACCCGCTGTGCAACTCGATTTCGCCTTTTTCGCTGCTTCCCTTGTAGCGCCGAAATATTCTGATCGTGGCCGAATTCAGTAGGTAGCCATTGCTCATCTGGCTGTCATGCACCCTCTCGACTCGACCGTAAACAACGGTTGCGGCGGCGGCGGCGGCTATTCGCTCCCCGATGTTCTCTGGAGACGCACCAGCCCAAGAACACGCGGTAACGGGCAAAGCCACCAACGTGCCCAGCACAGCGAGCGCAAACCGCCACCTCCCGTCGGTCATTTCCGCAGGCCTTGAATTAGCGCCTGCAACGCTTGCTTCTCCGCATCGCTGCCCTGCGTGGCGATCTTCGTCAGCAATGCCGTGATGCCCAGGCTTTGCAACTCGCCCGACGACTGGCCTGCCGCGCCCAGCACCTGCTTGAGGTCTTCGACCACGTCGCGCTCGCCGCTGATCTGATCCTTGAAGGCGACTTGCAGGGTCTGGCTTTTGCCCACCGTGGCATCGATGCCTTTGCCCACCGAGAGGGCGCGTACGAAGCTGTCGAAGTAGTCGCCCTGGCCGCCAACGATGTCGATCTTGGCGTTTTGCAGGGCGGTGCCCAGCACTTCGGCCTGCTCTTTGGCGATGGCGGTTTGGGCTTCGATGCCTTTGAGGGTTTCGGCGTGTGCGCGCTCCAGGCGCATGCGGTATTCCTCGTGTTCGCGGGTGTCTTGGCTCATGGCTTTCATGGCCTCGAACTTTTCTTTCAGGCCGCGCGCTTCGGCGCTGAACTTGACGTCGATGTTGTGCGCCTCGGCATCGCCCGTGCGGGTCAGGGCTTCGGCTTCGGCGGTCTTGACGTTGGCTTCGGCCTGGCCGACGAGTTCCTTGCCTTCGGCTTCGGCGCTCATCTTGGCGCGCAGGCCGACGGCTTCGGCCTGGGCCTGGGCTTCGGTCACTTGCGCCTTGGCACGGCCCATCTTTTCGTTGCCGGTGGCTTCGGCTTCCATCAGCGCGAGTTGCGCACCGGCGTCGGCCACTTGCACCTTGGCCTTGGCAAGGCCGGGCGCGGCGGTGATGGCTTCGACGCCTTCGGCTTCGCGCTTCTTGGCTTCGGCTTCGCGCTCGGCCACTTTCAGACGGGCGTCGGCCAGCAGCAGGTCTTCGGCAGCCTTGTGGCGCGCGCGGCGCTCTTGCGCTTCGGCGGCTTTCACCTCGGCCACCATTTTTTCCTCAGCGGCGGCCTGCGCGGTGATGACGACCGACTTGCCGGTGCGGTCGGCCTCGGCCACGGTGCGCACCTCTTTGATAGCCTCTTCCTGTTCGGCCACGGTGCGCTCGACGACGATGCGCTCGCGCACCACGTCGGCAATGGCCTTCTTCTGCACTTCGACGGCCTTGTCGGCGTCGATCTTCTGCAGGGTGACTTCTTTCTCGCGCGCCACCACTTCCAGGTCTTTGGCGCGCGTGACGCGCTCTTGCTCGATGACGACGGCGCGTTTGCGGTTGTTCTCGGCCACTTCCTTTTCGCGCAGCACGTTTTCCTGCTGCACGGCGACGGCCTGCTCGGCTTGCAGGCGGGCCATTTCGGCGCGGGTTTGCTCTTCGGCGCGGATCTTGGCGGTTTCGGCTTCTTCGCGCGCCTGCACGGTGGCGACTTCGCGCTTTTGGCGGGCGGTGGCGTCGGCTTCCTGGCGTTGCAGCTCAAGCAGGGCTTCTTGCGTTTCGACGTTTTTCTTGGTGATCTGCATTTCCTCGTTGCGGCGCAGCTCGTTGGTGACGACGTGTTCCACCGCCGTCAGCTCGGTGATTTTCTTGATGCCTTGCGCGTCGAGGATGTTGTTGCTGTCCAGTCGTTGCAGCGGGGTTTGCTCCAGGTAGTCGATGGCGGCGTCTTCCAGCACGTAGCCCGAGAGGTCGTCGCCGATCTGCTCGATGATCTTGTCGCGGAAGCGGTCGCGCGCCTGGTACAGGTCGACGAAGTCGAGCGACTTGCCCACGGTTTTCAGCGCCTCGGAAAACTTGGCGGAGAACAGGTCTTCCAGAATCTCGTGGTTGGACGCGCGCGCGCAGCCGATGCCTTGCGCCACCCGCAGCACGTCTTCGGCGGTCTGGTTGACGCGCACGAAGAATTTCACCTTGATGTCGGCGCGGATGTTGTCCTGGCAGATCAGGCCCTGATCGCCCGAGCGGTCGATCTCGATGGTCTTGATCGAGATGTCCATCAGCTCGGCCTTGTGGATGATGGGGTAGACCATGCGGCCAGTGAAGATGACCTCCGGCTCCGAGCGCAGCGTGTTGACGATGAGCGCCGTGCCCTGCTCTACCTTGCGGTAGAACTTGGCGAACATGGCGATGCCGCCCAGTATCAGCACGGCGAGGACGCCGATAGAAATGAGGACGATGACAGCGGTGTCGTTCATGGGTTGCTCTCTTTGGGCAAGGGTGGGTTCAGGACGAAGTCAAAGCTACAGAACGCGAAGGATGCGAAGATTTCGCGAAGGACGCAAAAAATCGAAATCTTGAAAAAATAGCATTTAGCACTTTATGGGCATAGGATTTCTCCCCATTTCATCTGGTTTTTCTTTCGCGCCCTTCGCGAAATCTTCGCGTCCGCAAGTTCAATATTCGATTCACGACAAATCTTCCAGCGCCACCGGCTCGATGCGGTAGCGCTGGGTGGCGCTGTCGTAGTCGGTAATCAGCGCGCGGCTGCCGCGCCTGAAGTCGTTGGGGCTGCTGGCCCACACGCGGATGTTGATGCCCTGGCCGCGCTGGGGCACTTCGGCGCGGCCCTGGCGCTCGTCCACGGTGCCCGTGAGCACGCGGCACACCTGGCCCACCAGTGCGGCGTGGCGCGTGGCGGTGTGGGTGACGAACAGGCCGCGCATGGGCCGCACCAGTTGCGCCGTGACGATGATGGACAGCGCCGCCGCCACCAGCAGCACGCCTGCGCCCACGGCCCAACGCAGCACGTCGGTGGGCACCCAGGGCAGCAGCCAGTTGGACGCCAAGGCGGTGATGAGCCAGCCCGTGAGCGCCAGCAGGCTGACGGCAATCGAAAACGGCACGCCGTTCAGACCCATGGCCACCACATAGCCCGCCAGCGTGCCCAGGTCGTCGGGTGCGGCGTCGGCATGGGTGCTGATGTCCACGTCGATGTCGCTGGACTCGAAATCCACCATGCCCACCACGGCCAGCAGCCAATACACCAGCACCACGCCCAGCAGCACGGTGTAAATGGCCGTGGGAAAGCCGACCAGGATGGACAGCAAACCGGGGCTGGCAGCGGGGGTCATGGGCTTCCTCTTTTTGATCGTTATGGTGTGAGTGCGGGAGAACCGGGTGCGAAGGGCGCAAAAGCAAAAAAACAGTCAAATCACCTTCAAACCCTTATTCATCAAACGCAAAAAGCTATTTTATTAACAGCTATTCAATGATATTTTTCGCGTCCTTCGCGGCATTTTCGCGTCCTTCGCGTCCGGCAGCCCGGCTGTTCTTCCTGCGCGGCACGAAGTCGATCAACTCCCGCGTGGCCGCTTCCTTGATGGCCAGGCGGTCGTCGGCATCGAGCCCGTAGCGCGCGGCCAGCAGGGCGTAATCATCGCCGCTGAGCGTGACCGTCAGGCGCGGGCGCTTGGGGCGCTCGGCCGGCACGGGCAGGCCCAGCACCTGGCGGATTTGCGTGGAGGTGGAGACGTGCGCGTGGAAGGCGGCCACGCGTATGGCCTCCATCACGCGCTCTTCCACGTCAAACGCCACCTGCACGGCGCGCAGCGCGTCGTCGGCACCCTGCCAGCGCGCAGGCTTGGCGCGCGTGGCGCTCATGCAGCGGGCTTGTCGCCACTTGCGGCAGGGGTGGCCGCTGCCTGGCGCGCGCGCAGGCGGGCCATCACGTCGGCGGCGCGCGCCTTGGGGTTGTCGCCAATGCCTGCGTCGGCCAGTTTGCGCTCAAGCGCACGGTGGCCAAACTCGGCGTCCAGCTCTTCGGCGGCGGCCATGCGGTCGGCCAGCTCGTTGTGGCGCTGCTTGATGCGCTCCAGCGATTCGCGCGCGGTGACCAGCTTGGAGCCGCTGGCACCCATGCTGTCAGAGATTTTCTGCGTGGCGCGGTAGACGCTCTCCGTTGTCTTGGCGATGCCGATTTCGCGCTCGTGCTCGCGCACGCGCTCTTCGGCGGCGCGGATCAGGTCTTTGAGCCGATTGACCTGCACAGCGTAGGCGGCGTGCGCTTGGGTCTGCTCGGCCAGTTGCGCCTCAAGGGCGGCCACGCGCTCGGCCACTTCCAGCGCCAGCGGCTCGTTGGCTTTATCGAGCGCCTGCACGGCCATGTCTTCGTGGCGGCGGATGTCGGCCTGGATGCGCTCGATCTCGCGTGCGCTTTGCTTTTCCTTGGCCATGACGCCGGTGAGTTCGCTCTTGGCCTCGTTCACGCTGGCCTTGGCGTCGATGATTTCCTGCTCGTAGATGCGGGTGGCGTTGGCATCGACCAGGCTCTGGCCCAGTTCGCGCGTGCTGCCGCGCAGCAGGGTGACGAGTTTCTTGATGACGGACATGGTGTTTTCTCCTTGCCTGTTGGCGGTGGGGGTTATGTCAGGAATTCGGCCAGCGCATCCAGCGCGTCGAGGGCGTTGTCGCTCAGCACCGCCACTTCGTGCGCCACGGCGTGAACCACGTCGTCGCTGGTGGCGCTGCGGGTGAGCGCGCCCACCAGCACGTAGCGCCCGTCGATGCGGCCAAACGACGACAGCGGCACCGAGGGGTTCAGGTCGAGCATGGCCTCCATCAGCTCGGCGCGGCGCTGGGGGGCCACGTCGGCCTCGGTCCACAGGTAGCACAGGCAGATGATCTGCGCGTCGGTGCAGGTGATGAAGATGGGCAGCTCCTCGCGGCCCTCGATGTTCACCTGCAGCACGGGCACGTCGCCCGTGATGGGCTGCAACTGCACCTGCACACCGCCCATCAGCGCGGAAGTGAGCGTGTCGAGCTGGCGCAACTGCTGCAACAAGGTGGCTGGCATGGTTGGGTTCCTCCTGTGTCGGTGAGTGGGTGAAGGGGGCCGCCTGATGGTTGCGGTGTGGGCATGTTATGTCGCAGGACATGATATGTCAAACGTTTTTTCGCCCCTTTTTCGTCCTCGCGATCGTGCGCCAACCCTTGGGCACAATGCGGGCGTCGCCCACTTTTCACGCCACTGCCATGCCTTCCTTTCGCCCCCTGCTGATTGCCCTGGCCCTTGCCCCGCTGGGCGCGCAGGCCGACAGCGCCTCGCGCGTGAGCGCCGTCAAGGTCTACCCCGGCAGCGCCACGGTGGAGCGCACGCTGCGCCTGCCTGCTGGCGCGCGCGAGGCGCGCTTTGCCTGCCTGCCCGCCGGGCTGGACGCGAACAGCCTGCAAGTGCACACCCCGCCCGGCGTGCGCGTGGGCGAGATCGCCGTGCGCCAGCAGCCGCGCGAGCTGCTGGGCGACGCCTGCCGCAGCCCGCTGGAGGCGCGCATACAAAAGCTTGAGGACGAGCTGGCCGCCCTGTCTGCCGAGAGCGCGGGCATCGACATGGCCGCGGGCTACCTCAAGAGCTTTGGCAATGCCCCCAGCGGGGCCGACGCGCGCGCCGCGCAGGCGGGGCAGATCACCGCCACCGTTGCCGCGCTGAAGCAAAGCGCGCAAACCGCGCTCACGCGGCAGCACCAGCTCACACGCCAGCAAGAGGCGCTGGCGCGCGAGCTCAAGCCCCTCATCGCCGAGCGCGACCGCGTGGGTGCAGCGCGCGCGCAGGTCAGCGTGGTGCAGATCAACCTGGCCGCGCCGCAGGGCGGCGAGCTGCGCCTGAGCTACCAGGTGCGCGGCCCCAGCTGGCAGCCCAGCTACCGCGCCACGCTCGACAGCACCAGCGGCCAGGTGCGGCTGGAGCGCCAGGCGCTGGTGGCGCAGAACACGGGCGAAGACTGGGGTGATGTGCAGCTCACCCTCTCCACCGGCCAGCCGGGGGCCGCCACGCAGGGGCCGCTGCCCCGGCCCTGGCGCATCGGCATCGCGCCGCCCACGCCGCCGCAAGCGGAATTGATGGCGGAACCCGCACCTGCCATGGCACCCGCGCCCATGTCGCGCGCCCGCGCAGGCGGTGATGCCGCCGCCGACGACATGCCCCGCTTCGACGTGAGCGTGTTCGACAGCCGCTTTGCCACCGAATTCGCCGTGCCCCAGCGCATCACCGTGCCCAGCAGCGGCCAGCGCATCACGCTGGCGCTGGGCGAGCAGGCCCTGCCCGCGCGCCTGCTCACCCGCACCACGCCCGCGCAAGACCCCAGCGCCTACCTGATCGCCGAGCTGGCTGCGCCCGAAGGCGTGTGGCCTGCCGGGCCCATCGGCCTGTACCGCGACGGTGCCTTCGTCGGCAATGGCCGCTTCGACGCCGCCACGCTGGCGCAAAGCGGCCTGGCCTTTGGCCGCGACGAGCGCGTGAACGTGCGCGTGGAGCAGCCCGGCCGCACCGACGGCACCAGCGGCTTCATCACCAGCCGCAACGAGCGGCGCACCAGCCGCATCTACACCGTGGAAAACCGCCACCGCGAAGCCATCACCCTGCAAGTGCTCGACGCCGCCCCCGTGGCCGAGCACGAAGACGTGCGCATCGGCTCCACCTGGCAGCCCGAGCCGCAAACCAAAGCCTGGAACGAGCAGCCCGGCACCGTGCTGTGGCAGCAAAGCCTGGCCGCCGGCGCGTCGCAGCGCTTCACCGCCGAGCACGTCGTCAGCTGGCCCAAGGACGCCCGGCTGCGCGAGCGGCAGTAAGCCCGGCACACCCCTCGCGCCACACCTCGCACCGCCCCATGCCCCTGGCCGACACCCCGCGTGACGACGTGACCGACGTGCAGCCGCACGCACTGTCTGCCGCGCCCGCCGCGCCGGCTGTCGGCGCGCGGGCCACGCCGCTTGAGCCGCTGGGCCACACCGCCGGCCCGCCCTCGGCCGGCACCGTGCGCCCGGGCGCCGCCTTCCTGCGCGCGCACCCCGCGCACATGATTGCCCTGGCCTTTGGCGCGGGCCTGTCGCCGCTGGCCGCGGGCACCGTGGGCACGCTCTGGGCCTGGCTGGTGTGGGCGCTGCTGCTGGCCGATGCGTCGGCCACGGTGCAAGGCGTGGTGATCGCGCTCACGCTGGTGCTGTCGGTGTGGGCTTCCGCCGTCACCGCGCGCCACTTGCGCACCGCTGACCCCGGCGCCATCGTCATCGACGAAGTGGTGGCCTTCTGGCTCGTGCTGTGGCTGTGGACGCCCGCCGGCTTCTGGGCGCAGCTGGCCGCGTTCGCGCTGTTCCGCTTTTTCGACGCAGCCAAGCCCGGCCCCGTCGGCTGGGCCGACCGCCTGCTGCACGGCGCGCGCGGCTGGCTGGGCGGCTTCGGCATCGTGCTCGACGACCTGGTGGCCGCCTTCTGCACGCTGCTCGTGCTGGCGCTATGGGTGCGCTGGTAGCGCCGCCCATGCCGCCCAACCCCGCATCCGGCGACTGCGTGGCCGCGCTGGCCCAGCGCCTGCGCGCACGCGGCTGGCTGATGTCCACCGCCGAAAGCTGCACCGGCGGCCTGATTGCCGCCGCCTGCACCGATCTGGCGGGCAGCAGCGACTGGTTCGAGCGCGGCTTCGTCACCTACAGCAACGCCGCCAAGACCGAGCTGCTGGGCGTGCCCGCCACGCTCATCGACACCCACGGCGCGGTCAGCGAAGCCGTGGCCCGCGCCATGGCCGAAGGCGCATTGGCGCGATCTCACGTGCAGGCCAGCGTGGCTGTCACCGGCATCGCCGGGCCGGGCGGCGGCAGCCCCGCCAAACCCGTCGGCACCGTGTGGCTGGCCTGGTGCGTGCAGGGCACCACCACCGCCGAATGCCACCACTTCGCAGGTGAGCGCGCCGCCGTGCGCACGCAGACCGTGGCCCATGCCCTGCGTGGCCTGCTGGCAAGCGCGCAGGCCAGAGATTGATATAAAGATAGCTTCTTGCGCACGTTTTAAAACATTTTTAGATACTTTTATATCTGAAAATAAATTAAACCATACGCAAGCAGCTCCTATTTTTAAATTCGTTTATTCACCACACCAGGCGCACAGGCAAGCGAGGGTGGTTTGCCCTCACCCCCGCGCTCTCCCAGCGGGGGAAGGAGCCAACAGCCAAAAATCTGTCGGCTTGTTGATGGGGTTGGCCATAAATCATGCGCACATTTGCGCAGGCTGGGCAGAGCGCCGCGAAACCCAGCAACACGGCCAGCGAGAACGCCGGGTTTCGCTCGGCGCTCTACCCAGCCCGCGAGGCGGTGGCTGGCCTGTTCGGCGCGAATGCCGTCCCCGGCGAATGACGCCGAAGGCGGCGCAGGGAAGTGTCACCCTCGCCGCAGCACCCACGCATCCTGGTGGTGCCAGAACCACACCGGCGCGTGGCGCAGCAGGGCGTCTTCGCCCATGTGCTCGCGCAGGCGGGCGCGCACGAAGGCCTCGTCGGTGAAGGCCGTGCCGTACTCCTGGGCGTCGATGGCGGTGGATTCGCTCGACGGCGCGAAGAAGTAGCCGTCATCGTCCAGCGTCACCTGCGCGCGGCGCGCGGCCTCGGTGCCGTGGGTGGAGAACACCAGCAGCCCGCCGGGGGCCAGCGCCTCATACAGCCGCTGCAACCAGCGCCCCCAGCTTTGCAGCGGCAGGTGGCTGAACAGCGACAGCACGAACACCAGGTCGTAGCGCTGCGGCCAGCTCAGGTCTTCGGGCCGCGCGCTGGAAACGAAGCCCGACACGCCCAGCGTGCCCTGCGCAAAGGCCACGGCATCGGGCACCACGTCCGACACCGTGACGCGATCAGCGTCCAACGCTCTCACCAGATGCCGCGTGAAACGCCCATGCCCGCTGGCAAATTCCAGCACCTGGGCCATGCGCGCCAGCGGCCTGTCCACCTGCTCCAGCAGCAGCATCAGCTCCGACAGCGTGCGCCAGCCATCGGCCAGGTAGTCGCGCAGCGGGTTGACCGAGGTGGGGTGCCCGTCGAAGAAGCGGTAAATGTCGTCGTGCGGCGAAATCTCGCAGCCCACCCCCATCCATTCGGCAAAAGCGCCCGGCAGGCGGTGGCGCTCGATCAGGTTGTGTGCCGCCAGCCGCGTCGCCGCATGGCCGCGCGCCGCCGTCAGCGCCTCGGCGGCAGCAGCCAGATCGCCCCGCGCCAGCGCCGCCTCGCCCTCGGCCAACAGCGCCGCCGCGTTCGTCCATGGCTCGCTCATGCCGCGTCCTCCCCTTTTTGCAGCACAAATGCATCTTGGTGCGCCCAGAACCACGCCGGCGCGTGCTCCACCCGCACCGGCGGCGGCAGCAGCTCGTCCACGCGCGCCTGCACGAAAGCCGCCGACGTGAACGCAGTGCCGTATTCCTGCGCCGAAATCGCGTGCGACTCGCTCTGCGCCACGAAGTGAAAGCCCTCGCCATCCAGCCCCACCCCGGCGCGCTGCACCGCGTATTCGCCATGCGTGGTGAACACCAGCACGCCGCCCGGCGCCACCGCCTGCCACAGCGCGTGCAGCCAGCGCCCCCAGGTGGCGCGCGGCAGGTGGCTGAACAAGGACAGCACGAACACCAGGTCATAGCGCCCCGGCAAACCCAGCTGCGCCGGATCGGCAACCGACACCACCCCCCGCACGCCGAAATGCTGCGTGGAAAACGCCACCGCCTGCGGCACCACGTCCGACACCGTCAGCCGCTCAGGCCCCAGCGCTTTCACCAGATGCCGCGTGAAGCGCCCGTGCCCGCTGGCGAACTCCAGCACCTGCCCGCAGCCCGCCAGCGGCTTGCCCGCGCGCTCCAGCAGCAGCAGCAGCTCCGACAGCGTGCGCCAGCCATCGGCCAGGTAATCGCGCATGGGGCTTGACCAGGTGCCGTGCCCGGTGAAAAAGCCATACACATCGTCCTGTGGGTCGATGCGCGTCTCCAGCCCCATCCACTCGCCAAACGCGCCCGGCAGCGCATGCGCCTCTGCCAGGTTGTAGGCCTCCAGCTGCGTGGCCGGCGACAGCGCCGCCATGCGCAGCGCCACCGCCGCCGCATCGCGCTCGCCCGCCGCCAGCGCCGCGCGCCCGCGCGCCAGCGCCGCCTGCGCCTCATCGGCTGCCGGCGCACCGGCAGCGGTCACATCCAGCAATTGCTGCAATACCATCGTTTCTCCTCTCGGCTGTTCAAACAATGCAAGCCGGGTTTCGCTTGGCACCCTAACCAGCCTGCGACACTCGATCCAGCAAAAAACTGTCATTCCCGCGCAGGCGGGAATCCAGCCACAGCACCTGCGCGAACGCTGGATTCCCGCCTGCCCGGGAATGACGAAAACCTGATTGTTCTCGGTTCAGCTACAGATGCCTTGAAGCACCTCATCCCCAATGGTGCGGCAGCCGCACCAGCCCCGGCATCAGCGTCGGCGTCACGAAGCGAAAGGTCATGAACTTGAACCACAGGTCATACGTCACCAGCCCGCTTTCGTCGAACAGAAAGACGCTCACCACGTAGTCCCCCGTGTGCAGCGGCAGGTCGGGAAACGTCAGCACCGAGCGCCACGTGCGCTCGCCCACCTGCACCGGCGCCGCGCCGTCTTCATGCGTGGCCAGCGAGGTGATGCCCACCCCCCGATCCTGCTCGATCATGAAGCCGATGTGGGGCCGCTCGTTGCCCTTGCCCCGCACGGTGATGGTGGCCACCAGGTCGCGTGCCTGAAGCAGGCGCGGCGCGCCCGGCGCGTCGCCCGCTTCGCTCTCCGCCAAGCCTTCAATCTCGCACGAGACGATCATGGCCGATTCCGGCCCGCGCTCGTAAGGCGTTGCCGCCGCCGGGCCGTTCGCGTCCGCCGCCTGCTCGTCGGTGCTGGCCGCATCCAGCAGGCGCGAGTGCTTCTCGTAAGCGCCCAGCACCGCCTCGGTCGGCCCGAAAGCCTGCATGCGCCCCTGGTCGAGCCACAGCGCCACGTCGCACAGGTGGCGCACGTGGTAGGGGCTGTGCGAGCAAAACAGGATGGTGCAGCCGTTGCGGCGAAACTGCGCGATGCGGTCGATGCACTTTTTCTGAAAGTGCTGGTCGCCCACCGCCAGCGCCTCGTCGATGATGAGCAAATCAGGCTCCACCGCCGTCACCAGCGCAAAGGCCAGCCGCACCGTCATGCCGGACGAATACGTCTTCACCGGCCGGTCGATCGCCTCACCAATCTCGGCAAAGGCCAGCACCTCCGGCTCCAGCGCGCGCATCTGCTCGGGCGTGATGCCGATCAGGCTGCCGCCAAAGTACAGGTTCTGCCGCCCCGTGAACTCGGGGTGAAAGCCCGCCCCCAGCTCCAGAATCGCGGTGACGCGGCCCGTGCGCAGCACCTGCCCGACCGACGGCTGCAAGGTGCCCGTGATGAGCTTGAGCAAGGTGCTCTTGCCCGCGCCGTTGCTGCCCACCACACCCAGGCACTGCCCGCACGCCAGCTCGAACGACACGTCCCGCAGCGCCCAATGGCTGCGGTGCAGCGCGCGCCCCGTCAGCAGCGCCTTCAGCCGCGCGCGCGGCGAGTCGTACAGCTTGTACTCCTTGCCCACACCCGCCAGGCGCAGCGGCACAGCGGCAGCGTGCGCGCCGGGCGACACCGGAGCGTGGCCCGGCACAGCGCCTGGCGAGACCCCATGGAGCGAAGCCCCCTCGATCAACTCCGGCGCGCTCATAGCCAGTCCACCAGCTGATCGCGGCTGCGCGCCAGCACCACCGACAGCAGCACGGCCAGCACGGCCAGCCACAGCCCCATCACCAGCCACACCTGCATGGGCGGCCACGCGCCCTGCAACAGCGCCGCCTGGTAGCCCAGCACCGGCGCCGTCATCGGGTTGAGCCACAGCACCCAGCGCCAGGCGGGCGGAAACATCGACAACGGAAACAGAATGGGCGACAAAAACACCCCCAGCGACAGCAGCAGGTTCACCACCTGCACCACGTCGCGCAGCGCCGCCGCCAGCACCGCCAGCAGATAGGCCAGCAAAAACGCCAGCAGCACCTGCGCTGCCAGCAGCAGCGGCACCGCCAGCACCCCCGCGCCCAGACGGTGCGAGGGGTAGTAAATCAACACCAGCCCCAGCACCAGCGGCGCAAACACCGCCGCGCTGGCCAGCACCGTGCGCGCCGGGAACAGCCCAGGCGGCAACGGGTTCTTCTGCAACATGCTGCCCGCCTCCAGCAACGCGCCCATGCCGCGCTGCACCGCGTCGGCAAACATCATCCACGGCAGCATGCCCACCACCAAGTAGGCACCCACACGCTGCGTCGGCGCGTGCTCGCCCAGGCGCATGCCGAACACCAAGTCAAACACCAGAAAATACACCGCCAGCGTCACCAGCGGCGGCAGCCACACCCACAGCAGCCCGCCCGCCGAGCCCGCCACGCGCCCCACCAGCTCGCGCCGCGCCATCACGCCCAGCAAGGCGCGCATGCGCCACAACAAGCGCCCTTCGGCCCCCAAGGCCCCATCCGACTTCATCACCAAGCGGCTTTCCTTCCGATCCGCACACACCAGGGTGCGCATGGCGTCGCACTCACTCCGAGCACCAACCGTTACCTACGCTCGCCACGACAAAAAAACGCGACCTCATGCCCAACAAGGGACAAATCCATTTCCCAGGGCCGTCCACCGCACGCCAAGGCAGCACACCCGTGCAGAGCGTGTCGCAGACGGAAAAAAAGGGTGGGATTTGACTCCCACCCTTTTCAAAGGCTTGGCTTGCCAGCCCTGGAGCTGGCAAACCTGGCTGACGGTGTTGCCTGACGGCCGGGCCGCTTTCGCCACCCTGCCTTCAGGCATCACCCGCCAAATCAGTTCCAGCGGTACGGCAGCGTCAGGCCGTAGTTGCCGGTGGCACCCTGCATGGACGTGGCAGCAAAGCCCACGATCGGCAGCTCAGCGCTGTTGGCCAGCGTCAGTTGGCCCCAGCCAGCAGCGCCCTGCGCCTCGGCAGCGGTGTTGCTCAGCGATGCGTTCAGCACCGAGTTGCCACCGAAGGACAGCGTGAACACTTCACCGCAGTAGTTGCTGGTGGTGCCGGGCGAGAAGTCTGCAGCAGCGGAGGTGAAGTTTTCTTCACGGTCAGCCGTGGACAGACCAGCCGTCAGGCAGGCGAAGGGACCGAAGCCGTTGGACTCTTTCACCAGGATGGCATAGGGGTTGGCCGTCGCGGCAGGAGCCGTCGTCACATCGTTCAACGCGTTGGCGGTGGTGACCGTCATGTCGTCGTTCCAGATGATCTGAGCTGCCGTTGCGGAGCTGGCGTAGTCGACGGCAGCGTAGTAGCGACGGGTCGGCTGCGACACCACCCAGTCGGTTTCCATGGGCACGGCACCGCCAGCAGCGTTCACGTACTCGTTGATCACCGACGTGCGAGCCAGCGCACCGGCCAGATCCAGCACCTGGGTTTGCGGCTGAGCAAACTGAGCAGGCACCAGCGGGGTGGACATGTCGGGCAGATCGAACCACAGCGGGGTCACGTAGCCGCCGTGCAGCAGCGGGTCAGCCGTGGCACCGTTGATACCGCCAGTCGTGCCGTTCGTTGCAGTTGCAGTTGTGTCCAGTGCGGCACCGATGGGCGAACCCACCTGGGGTGCGAACACGATGGCGGCAGCGCCGTTCGCGTCGCCTGCACCCACTGCCTGCACAGCGGTCATCGCGCCGCCGTACACGGCCAGTTTTTCCTGGTTCATGACGGCCCACGAGCCCATCAGGCCACCGGTGGGGGCGTACAGGCCCACGCCAGCAGCAGCGGCTGCATCAGCCAGCACCGTGGTGTTCAGCATGGTGCTGGTCAGGATGGCGGCGTTGCAGTTGCGCGGCACGCCGTTGACGTGCTTGGTGCTGTGGTACAGCGAACCAGTGGTTTCGTTCGGCTCGATGTCGGCCATGTTCAGCACTTCCACATAACCCTCGCGGGTGTGGGCTGCCTGGGCATCGGCTGCCAGGTAGCTGGCCACGCGGTTGGTCTTGAAGGCCACGCCGTTGCCGAAGGAGGTGGGCAGCGTGCAGGACGTGTCGGTAGTGGTGATGTTGGAGAAGCCGTTGGCGTCTTGCACCAGCGAAGCCGTCCACACATCGCCAGGCGACAGGAACACGGTGAAGTCCAGCACGTCGTCAGAGTTGGCAGCACCACGGAAACGAACCTTGACGGCCTTGCCGTTGGTCATGTCGGTGTTGGTGATGTTCAGCAGGGTGCTGTTCTTGGCCTGAGTGGTGAAGTAAGGCGCGTACAGCATGTGGCCGGTGCCACCTGCGTTCAGACGCAGACCCGTGGCAGGAACCGTGCCAGCCAGGGGGGTGGTCACGGTCGTGCCCGTACCAAAGAAAGCCACAGCATGTGCAGCGCCAGCAAAACCAAAGCCGCCCACGGCAACTGCAGCACCGAGCGCCAGGATGCTCTTTTTCATAGAAATGACTCCAATATAGAAAGAAGTGATTGCAAGGCCCAAGCGAATCTTGGAAATGCCTTGCGATGCTATCACGCGGCCTGCCCGCTACTCAATTGGTTTACCGGGCAAAGCGGGGCATGAGGGAAGAATTTGTTGTTTTTTCATAACAACCTGCCTCCTCGCGCCCGGGCAGGCCAGCCGTCATTTTGTCACGGACGGCGCGGGTGCCGAAGGCGTTTGGGCAGGCGCCGGCGCGGCGGGGGCGGATTCGCGCGAGTGCAGGTACCACCATTGCCCGTCCTGCCGCACCCAGGCTTCGTCGGAATAGGTGGTGAGCTCAGGAATCTTGCGCATGAAGGTGGGGGCGATGTTGGCGGTGGTCAGGCGGATGCGCGCGGTGCAGCGCTCGGGCTCGCACTTGACGCTGTGAACCGTGAGGCTCTTCCACCCCCGGGGGTCACCAAAGCGGCCCTTGTAATGGGCCTGCTCGACCTGCTCGCGATAAGCGGGGTCGGCATAGGTCCAGGCACGCTCGAAGTCGCCTTTCATCAGGGCGGCCCAGCGGGCCTCGGCGCGCTCTTGCACGACTTGCTCGGGGGTTTTGGGCTGCAGTGCGGCGCAGCCAGCCAACGCGAAGGCGGCAGCAGACAGGGCGCAGGCGCGCATGGCGCGGCGCGGTGCGGCGGGAAGGGGAAAAGGCATGAGACAGGACTCCTTTGCAAAGTGAAGGGAAAAGCCGCGCGCTGGCACGGGCGGGCCGGTCAGGGTGCGGGCGAGCCGAGGGTGAGGCCCTGCATGCGCTGGCGCAGCTCGCGGCTGACGGCGCGGGCGTCTTCGTCGGAGCGCAGCACGCGGGGGGTGAAGATGACCAGCAGCTCGGTGCGGCGGTTGTTGTCTTCGTGCCGGCCAAAGAGCGCGCCCACGATGGGAATGGAGGACAGCAGGGGCAACCCCGATTTGCCGCTGAAGGCGCGGTCTTGAATGAGGCCGCCCAGCACCAGGGTTTCGCCCGAGCGCACGGCCACCTTGGACTCGATCTGTCGCTGCATGAAGGTGGGATAGCCTTGCGTGGCTGAGTTGGCGGCGTTGTCCAGGTCGGTGACGGTCTGGCTGATGTCAAGCGTGACGAGGTCGCCCGCGCTGACGGACGGGGTGACGCCGAGCATGACGCCGGTGTCCTTGTACTGGATGTTGTTGGTGGTGACCACGGTGCCGGTGCCGACGATGGTGGTGCCCATGTTGATGGGCTGCTGGTTGCCGACCTGGATGGCGGCGGTGTGGTTGTCGAGCACCATGAGGGAGGGGCTGGAGATGACTTTCAGCAGCGACTTGCTGGCCAGCGCATGCAGCATGGCGGTGACGGAGCCGGCAGCGTTGCTGAGGGCATAGGTGAAGCCGGTGGCCGCCGCGCCGGGCAGCGAGTACCCGCCATTGGCCAAGGGGACGGCGGCATTGGCGGTGTTGAGCACGCCATCGCCCGAGCGCCCACCGCCCACGCCGCCGTTGAAGGCCCATTGCAGCCCATATTGCAGATCGTCGCCCAGGGTGACTTCGACGATGGTGGCCTCAATCAGCACCTGGGCGCGCTGGATGTCGAGGCGCTTCAGGGTGCTTTCGATGCGGGCGTATTCGGCCGGGATGGCGTGGATGAGCAGGGTGTTGTTGATGCGGTCGGCCATGACGCGCACGTTCTGGCCAAGCTGGGTGGCGACGACGCCGGCCACGGTGCCCTGGCCGGTGGTGCCACCCCCTTGTGCCCGTGAGGCTGCCACACCCATCGTGGTGACGTCCAAGGTGCCCGCGCGACCCGCGAAGCTGCCGCCCATCGTGCCGTTGATGACCAGATCCCGGGTCACGCCGATGCCGCCGACGGGAACCTAAGACTGCACGACAACGGCACCATAGATGCCGTTGAGTAACTCGGCCACCTAGTCGGCGAAGCGATTTTGCACCTTGTAGACATATAGCTGGTGCTTGACACTACCCAGGTCGGGACGGTCGAATTGCTCGACCCAGTATCACGCGCCTTCCCTGTCGTAGCCCCAAGAATTTGAAGCTCCAACTCGTCTACAGAACAGCCAAAAATCTTCACTTTCATTTCAAGGTTGAAACCATCGGCTTTCAGCCAGTCGGCTTTAGCCACCCGATCTTTCCGGCGATGACTGAGAGATGGCGTATGCGAGGTGGGGCATTTAACGCGGAGAGCAAAACGGGTGAACTTTCAGTCCTCTGCGACACGCGCGAATCCACCTACTTTAGTAGATAGCTATTCAGTGCACCATTGCATCAATAAACATCCCCGCAGCAAGTTGCCGCGTATTCGGTATTTCACGCCACAGCGCTATCAGGCTGCTGAAATACTCCCGATCCATCCAAAATTCCCGGCTCAGCAATTTCTGTGATATCGCAAGTTGTTGATTTGTATAGAGCGGGAGGCGAGGGCTCGGATGATATTTGAGCTTTTTGGCGAACTGCGACAGTATTTCAGCAGCCTGCTATGCGCACTGCCTGAGCGTCGTAAGCGACGAATAATATGATCCGAAACGATTTAACACCCTTAACTTTTTCAAGTGTTGCAAACAACTAGATCCCTGTCAATACCAAGCAGATAGAAAATGAAGCTTCTTTGTACAAGGAAGGAAGCCGTGCGGCGAAACGGATGGTCGGTCAAGGGGTTGGAGAGCTGGAGACCAAGCCCTGCATACGCTGACGCAGCTCGCGGCTGACGGCGCGAGCGTCTTCGTCGGAGCGCAGCACACGGGGGGTGAGAATAACAAGCAACTCTGTACGGTTGGCGGTATTTGAGTGCGTACCGAAAAGCGCGCCCACAACCGGAATGGCCGAGAGAATAGGCACACCTGATTTGGTGTTGCTGACACTGTCTCGAATGAGTCCGCCGAGCACCAGCGTTTCGCCTGAGCGCACGGCGACTTTAGAGTTAATCTGCCGCTGAAGGAAGGTGGGATAGCCTTTGGTTTGGGCAGACCCGGAGTCGGGCCCCAAGTTGGTGACTGTCTGGTCAACGTCAAGCGTGACCAGATCGCCCGCGCTGACCGAAGGGGTAACGCCGAGCATGACGCCAGTGTCCTTGTATTGAATGGAGTTGTAAGTAGTGACACCTGTGGTGCCAGGGTTGACCGAGGTGGAACCGACGTTGACAGGCTCCTGGTTGCCCACCTGAATGGCGGCGGTGTGGTTGTCGAGCACCATGAGAGAGGGGCTGGAGATAACCTTGAGCATCGACTTGTTAGCCAATGCGGTGAGCACGGCAGAGATGCCGACAGCGTTGTGGAAAGTGTAGCTGAAGCCGCTGTTGCCCGCGCCTGTGGCGGCCAGCGTGCCGCCTGCGCCACTGGTGCCGATGACACCGCGACCCGAGTCGCCACCGCCCAGGCCGCCTCTGAAGGCCCATTGCAAGCCGTACTCAAGGCCATCGCCCAGCGTGACTTCGACAATGCTGGCCTCGATGAGCACCTGGGCGCGCTGCACGTCGAGGCGCTTGAGGGTGGATTCGATGCGCTGGTACTCCGCCGGGGTGGCGTGAACGAGCAGGGTGTTGTTGATGCGGTCTGCCATGACGCGCACGGACTGCCCAAGCGTGGTGGTGACGAGGTTGGGGCCTTGCTGACCCTGTTGTGCGCCACCAGCACCCACCCGCCCCGCAGCAGCACCCAGGCCGGTGCCCAGACCACCGCCGCTGTTGCCCAAACCGCCGCCAAGGCCACTGCCCAAGCCGCCACCCATGTTGCCGAACGCGCTGCGGCTGGTGCCGTATTGGCTGGCGAAACTGCTGTTGACGTTGGCACTGCTGCCGGTGGTGGTGGCCAGGCCGGGGGCCACGCCGGTACCGCCGCCGGGGGTCGGGGTCTGCACGGCGGTGCCGCCGTAGATGCCGTTGAGCAGATCGGCCAGGTGGTCGGCGGAGCCGTTTTGCACTTTGTAGACGTGCAGCTGGGGTTCGGCGCTGTTGAGGTCGGGGCGGTCGAACTGCTCGATCCAGTAGCGCACTTCATCCAGGTAGGCGGCGCGCGGGGTGATGACGAGCACGGCGTTGATGCGCTCGATGGGCATGATGCGCAGGGCACCGAAGAGGGGGTTGGATTCGCCCAGCACGCTGGTGCCTGCGTTGGCAGCGGCGGCAGCGGCCCCTGCTGCGGGAGCGGCAGGAGGTCTGGCGCGGGCGGGCTGCTGGGGCGTGGCGGCACCGGCCTGCCCCGGCGCGCCAGTGCCAGCGCCCTGCCCCGTGACGCCGCCCGAGAGCAGGCGCAGGGCGGCGTCGGCGTCGGCGGCGGTGGTGTGCTTCAGGGGGAACACGCCCACCGACATGCCGCGCAGCAGGTTGACGTCGAAGGTGTTGACGATGTCCATCCAGCCTTCGGCCTCGGCGCGGGTGCCGCGCATGACGAGGATGTTGCGCACGGCGTCCACGCGCACGATGGCGTCGGACGAGACGAGGGGGCGCAGGATGTTGGCCAGCTCGCCCGCGCCCAGGTATTGCGGCGAGATGATGACGGCGCCGTAGCCGGGCGGCAGCGTGGTGCCCCGGGTTGCCATTTGCGGCGCGCTGACGATGCCGCGCAGCGCCTCGGCCGTGCCGACGTGGTAGGTGCCGCGCGCGTCGCGGGCGATGACGATGCCGTTGGCTTGCAGGGCCTGCTCCAGCAGGAACATGGCGCGGTCGGCAGAGACCTGACCGCGCGTGCTGAGGGTGACGGTGCCGTTGAGGGGCGGGTGCACCACGTAGTCGGCCTGGAGCAGGTCGCCCAGCATGACCTTGACGACTTCACCGACGGGGGCGTCTTCGAACTTGTAGCTGCCGGCGGGGCCGCGCACGGCGCCGCTGGTGGCCGTGCGGGGGGTGGCGACGACGCGGTCGTCGCCCCGGATGAGGATGGGGTCGGGGCGCTGGGCGGCAGCGTCGGGCGCCGGGTCGGGCGCCGCGCCAGAGGCGGTGCCGGGCGCGCTGGCGGGGGCCGCTGGCGGCAGCGGGGCGAGCACGGGGGCTTGCGCCGGGGCCGCGAGGGCGGTCTGGGCCGCAGACGGCGTGGTGCCGGGCTGGGCGCAGCCTGCCAGAAACGACAGGGCGGCGGCGGCAAGCAGGGCCAGGGGGGCGAGCGGTCGGGTCATGAGGGCTTGGGGCATTCGCAAGTGAAACGGGGGCGGTGCGGCGTGGCGGAAAGTGGCGCGCCTGCCGGTCACCGGGGGGCACCGCCGCCGAAAGAGGCGCGGGGCGGCTCGGAAGCGGGGTCGGCGGCGCCGTCGGCGGGCGCTTCGGCAGGGGCCGCTGTGGGGGGTGACGACGGTTGCGGCGGCGGTGCAGGCAGGGGCGACGGCGCGATCCGGGGCGGCGGTGGGGGCGGTGGGGGCGATGGTGGCCGGGCGGGCGGGCGGCGCGCGCCGCCGGTGGGAGCGGCGGCGCCGGTCTTGGGGTCGAGAAAGGGCAGCTCGATGTCGCGCCGCTCGGCGCCGCGCTCGAAGCGGGCGATGCGGTCTTGCACGCTGGCCAGACGCCAGCCGCCCAGCTCGGTGCCGGTGCGCACGAACTGGGCCTTGCCGTCGTATTCGACCAGCACGCCAGTGAGCGCGGGGCTGGCCATGATGCCGAGCAGGCGGGCCTGGTCGATGGGTTGCGGCGGCGGCGCTGGCGCGGAAGCGGCGGCATCCGGCCCGGCCGGAGCGGGGCGGCGGGTGGGCATGAACAGCGGGCGCGCCAGCGCCTGGGGGTAGGCGGCGCCGGCCTGGGGCTGGAAGATCAGCTCGGCCTGCCGCACGTCGACCAGGGCCGGGGGCTGGGGCGCGGGCGGCGTCCACTGCCGCCAGCGGGCGGGCGCGCCGGGGGCCAGCCAGGCCCCCGCCAGCAGCAGGGCCAGCACGGCGCTGGCGGCCAGCAGGGGCAGGGTGAAGGGCGGGCGGGTGCTCATGACGGGCGCTGCCTCAGCACGAACAGGCCGAGCTGCGCGGCGATGGTTTGCGGGCGGCCCTGCTCGCCGGTGCCCTGGGCGGTGAACTGGGCCAGGCCGAGGTAGAGCGCGGGGCGCGCATCGGCCAGATCGCGCAGCAGGGCGAACACGGCGTTCCAGTCGCCTTCGATGCGCAGGTCGAGGCCGATGCGGTCAAAGCCCTGCTCGTCGCGCGGGGTCAGCGTGGCCTGGCTGCTGGCCACGCGCAGGCCGCGCCCGGCAGCCATCTCGCGCACGCGCTGCAAGGCGGCGTTGCCGATCTCGCCCGGATCGCGATCTGCCGGGTAAACGAATTCATTCAAATTGGCATTCAGCGCAGACTGGGCTTGCGCAAGAAGCTCCTCATTTTGAAGCAAGCCGTTAAGGCGTGCCACGCGGGGTTCGGCGCTTTGCAGGGTGTCGGTGGCCCATTGATGCTTGCGCAGCACGTAGCCCATGCCCATCGCCATGAGCACGGCGAGGATGAGCGCGGCGGCGGCCAGCCAGAGCTGCTCGGGGCGCAGGGCGGCAAGGCGGTTCATGACGCGCCCTCCCCTGCGGCCGAGGCGGCGCGGATGGGGCCGTAGCGCTGGGCGCTGGCGTGCAGCTCGATGACGAAGCGCTCTTTCTTGTCGCCCGCTCCCCGCGTGGCGGGCGAGGACAGGCGCGCGCCGGTCACGCCGGGCTGGGTGGCCAGGCGCTGCACCAGGGCGGCGGCGTCGTCGGCCTGGCCGTTGAGCACGACGCGGTCACCTTCGACGCGGATGGAGGTGAGCCAGGCGCCGTCGGGCACGGCGCGGGTGAGCATGTCGATGACGGGGGCCAGCGCGAGCTGCTGGTCGGCCAGCGCGGCGATGGCTTCGAGCGACTGCGTGCGCTGCATCAGGGCGTCGCGCTGGGCGATCTGAGGGGCGGCCTGGCGCTGCACGGCGTCCAGCGCGCGCTGGGCCTCGATGGCCTGCTGGCGCTTGAAGGCGGTGGGGGTGAGGGCCAGCGCCAGCAGCAGCGCCAGCACCAGACCCACCCAGCCGAGCTGGCGCAGCTGGCCGCGCTGCACGCGGCGCTCGCGCGCGGCCTCGCCCCAGCCGCGCAGCACCAGCGGGCGGTAGGCGCCCTGCGCCTGGGCGGGGGGCGGCTGGAGCCAGATTTCGGCGTCGTCGCCCGCACCCGCACCCGCACGGGCCAGCGCGGCCTGGCACTGGGCGCGGGAGGTGATGGCCAGCTCGACGCGCAGGGTGTCGCCTGCGGGCATGGCGGTGAAGCCGTGCACGGTGTCGCCGGGGGGAAAGGGCGAGGACGATTGCACTTCGAGCTGCACGGCGTGGGCGAGGTCGGCGGGGGCCAGGTGAGGGAGCACGTGCGCGCGCTCCTGCTCGTGGTCGGGGGGGAGTTAGACGGCGTGGACGTCGGCGGGCGCGCTGCCGGACGCGGCCAGCGGGGTGGCCAG
>JAUNTQ010000137.1 GCA_030538605.1 Pseudomonadota bacterium | reverse complement strand
CCGGCCACCAGCCCGGCGATGTCGACAAACTCGACGATGGCGGGCAGCACGCGCTCAGGTTTCACGATTTCGGCCAGCGCGGCCAGGCGAGGGTCGGGCACTTCAACGACGCCGGTGTTGGGGTCGATGGTGCAAAAAGGGTAGTTTTCGGCGGCGATGCCGGCTTTGGTCAGCGCGTTGAAAAGGGTGGACTTGCCCACGTTGGGCAGGCCCACGATGCCGCATTGCAGGCTCATGGCGGGGCTTTCGTTGGATTCAGGGACAAGCCGCCGATTTTACCGAACCACTCGCGCACGGCCTGACAGCGCTGAAGAATGAAACCCGCCTGAAGCGGCGGTAAAACAAGCGCAAAAAGCTACAAAAATAGGACTTCCGCAACTCAGCCAGATTTAATCTGCTCGGCACCTTGAAACGCCTGTGCAGAAATCCTCTTTGCGTAAGTCGTGAAAACAAGAGCGCGTGCCAAGCCCGGCGCTCACGCCGCTGCGCCGCCTGCGGGCCACAGCCACAGCAGCGCGCCGGTCACCGCCACATAGCGCGCCAGCTTGCCCGCCGCCATCCACGCCGCACAGGGCGCAAGCGGCAGGCGCAGCCAGCCGGCCACGGCGCACAGCGGGTCGCCCACCACGGGCAGGAAAGACAGAAAGCAGGCGGGCGGGCCGATGCGCGCCAGCCAGCTGAGCGCGCGCAGGTGGGTGGGCGATTGCCGCCACCGATCGACCACGCCATGCGCGGCGCGGCCCATCCACCACGTCAGCACGCCGCCCAGCGTGTTGCCCACGGTGGCCACGGCGATGGTGGGCCACAGCAGGGCGGGGTTGAGCTGGATGAGGCCGAACACGACGGGTTCGGAGCCGCCGGGCAGCAGCGTGGCCGACAGAAAGGCGACGACGAACACGGTGGACAGGCCGTAGGCGGGCAGGGCCAGCGCCGCCAGCAGGCTGGGCATCCAGGTGTCGATCACGGGTGCGAGTGTAGGGGGCTTCGGCAGGTGGTTGCGGGTTTCGATTGCTGAAAATTTGGGCAGGTAGAATCCGCTCCCCCATGCACATCGGCCCCCACGTTCTTGCCAACCGTTTGTTCGTCGCGCCGATGGCGGGCGTGACGGACAGGCCCTTCCGGCAGCTTTGCCGGCGCTATGGCGCGGGCTATGCGGTGAGCGAGATGGTGACCTCGCGTCGCGACTTGTGGCACACGCTGAAGACCTCGCGCCGCGCCGACCATGCGGGCGAGCCGGGGCCGATTGCGGTGCAGATCGCGGGGGTGGACCCGCAGGAGATGGCCGACGCGGCGCGCTACAACATCGACCGCGGCGCGCAGATCATCGACATCAACATGGGCTGCCCGGCCAAGAAGGTGTGCAACAAATGGGCGGGCAGCGCGCTGATGCAAAACGAGCCGTTGGCGCTGGCGATTGCCCAGGCGGTGGTGGTCGCCTGCGCGCCGCGCGGCGTGCCTGTGACGCTGAAGATGCGCACCGGCTGGTGCGCCACGCACAAGAACGCGGTGGCGCTGGCGCGTGCGTTTGATGACGCGGGTGTGCAGATGCTCACCGTGCATGGCCGCACGCGCGAGCAGGGTTATCGTGGAGAGGCCGAATACGACACCATTGCCGCCGTCAAGGCCGCCGTGCGCGTGCCGGTGGTGGCCAATGGAGACGTGGATTCGCCCGAAAAAGCCGCCGCCGTGCTGCGTGCCACGGGCGCTGATGCGCTGATGGTGGGCCGCGCCGCGCAGGGCAGGCCGTGGATTTTTCGCGAGATGGCGCACTTTCTGGCCACCGGCCAACACCTGGCTGCGCCGCTGGTGCTGGAGGCGCGGCGCGCGCTGCTGGCACATCTGCAAGACCACTATGGCCTGTATGGCGAAGGCAGCGGCGTGCGTTCGGCGCGCAAGCACATCGGCTGGTTCGTGCGCGGGCTGCCTGGCGGCGAGGCGTTTCGCACCCGCATGAACACGCTGGATGCCGCCAGCGCCCAGTGGCAGGCGGTGGCCGACTATTTCGAGGAACTGGCCCAGCGGCACGAGCGCCTGCCGCAGGCCACAGCGCCCGCGCCCTGCGGGCTGACAGAGGAGGTGGAAAACAAGACATGAGCAAGAACCACATCGACGCGTGCGTGCGCGAGAGCCTTCAGGCGTATTTCAGCGACCTGCGCGGCACCGAACCCCACGGCCTGTACGACATGGTGCTGAAGGCGGTGGAAAAGCCCCTGCTGGAAGTGGTGATGGACCAGGCCGACCACAACCAGAGCCGCGCCGCCGAATGGCTGGGCCTGAACCGCAACACCCTGCGCAAGAAGCTGCTTGAACACAAGCTCGTCTGACAGGTTAAGTGTTCGGCGTTGGGCGTTCAGCGTCCGATGCTTCCACGCTCAACGCCCAACCCTCAACGCTCAACCCTTTTCCTCCCATGAATGCACTGATTTCCGTTTCCGACAAAACCGGCCTGCTCGACTTTGCCCGTGCGCTGCATGCGCTGGGCGTGCGGCTCATTTCCACGGGCGGCACGGCGCGGCAGCTGGCCGATGCGGGCCTGCCCGTGACCGAGGTGGCCGAGCTGACGCAATTCCCCGAGATGCTGGATGGCCGCGTCAAGACGCTGCACCCCAAGGTGCATGGCGGCCTGCTGGCGCGGCGCGACGTGCCCGCGCACATGCAGGCGCTGGCCGAGCACGGCATCGACACCATCGACCTGCTGGTGGTCAACCTCTACCCCTTCGAAGCCAGCGTGGCAAGCGAAGGCTGCACGCTGGCCGACGCGATTGAAAACATCGACATCGGCGGCCCCGCCATGGTGCGCAGCGCCGCCAAGAACTGGCAAGACGTGGCCGTGCTGACCGACGCCGCGCAATACGCGCCCGTGCTGGCCGAGCTGCAAGCCGGTGGCAAGCTGGCGGGCAAAACCCGCTTTGCCCTGGCCGTGGCCGCGTTCAACCGCATCAGCAACTACGACGCGGCCATCAGCGATTACCTGTCTGCCATCGATTTCGACGCCCAGGGCGCAAACGGCGTGCCGGTGCGCAGCCTGTTCCCTGCGCAAAGCAATGGCCGCTTCGTCAAGCTGCAAGACCTGCGCTATGGCGAAAACGCGCACCAGCAGGCCGCGCTCTACCGCGACCTGCACCCCGCGCCTGGCGCCATCGTCACCGCCGAGCAGTTGCAGGGCAAGGAACTGAGCTACAACAACATCGCCGACGCCGATGCTGCGTGGGAATGCGTCAAGCAGTTCGATCAACCGGCCTGCGTCATCGTCAAGCACGCCAACCCTTGCGGCGTGGCTGTGGGGGCCGATGCGCTGGCCGCCTACGACAAGGCATTCAAGACCGACCCCACCAGCGCATTTGGCGGCATCATCGCCTGCAACACCTTGGTGGACGAGCGCGCGGCGCTGCACATTTCAAAGCAGTTCGTCGAAGTGCTGATGGCCCCTGACTTCAGCGCAGAGGCGCTGGCCGTGTTCAAGGCCAAGCCCAACGTGCGCGTGCTGCGCATTGCGCTGGATGGCGTGCAGCGCGGTGGCAGCACCGACTGGGCGCGGGGCCACAACGCCATCGACGTCAAGCGCGTGGGCTCGGGCCTGCTCATGCAGACCGCCGACAACCACGTGCTGCAAGCGGCTGAGCTGAAAGTGGTCACCACCTTGCAACCCACGCCCGGGCAGCTGCAAGACCTGATGTTCGCCTGGCGCGTGGCGCAGTTCGTCAAGAGCAACGCCATCGTGTTCTGCAAAGACGGCATGACCATGGGCGTGGGCGCGGGGCAGATGAGCCGGCTCGACTCGGCCCGCATCGCCAGCATCAAGGCCGAGCACGCCGGCCTCTCGCTGCAAGGCGCGGCAGTGGCAAGCGACGCCTTCTTCCCCTTCCGCGATGGGCTGGACGTGGTGATCGACCACGGCGCGACCTGCGTCATCCAGCCCGGCGGCAGCATGCGCGACCAGGAAGTGATAGCCGCCGCCAACGAGCGCGGCGTGGCCATGGTGTTCACCGGCGTGCGGCACTTCAGGCACTGACTTTTCCTATCGCGGCCAGCGCCAGCGCCGGGCGCGGCCGTTGCATGCAGCCCAAACCAGGGCGTGCATGCATTCCGAGTGCCGCCAGGCGGCTTAATCCTTGAGCGGCGAGATGCCTTGCACCGGCCCGATCAGGCGCTCCATCAGGCTCTTGAGCCGCTCGACGCGCGCGCGGTCGCGCATGAAGGCGTGGAAGTCTTCCGGGCTGGTGTTGTACTGGTCAATGGTTTTGTAGCCGGCCGGCGGGGCCACGTCCTTGCGCAGCGGAAATTGCCGCGGGTTGGCCGCCATGGGCAGCGAGAGCATCCAGCTCACGTACAGCCTGGCGGCCGCCGGGTGTTTGGCGTCCTTGAAGATGGCGCCGGTCTGCGCCCAGGTCAGGAAGGGGTCGTTTGCGGGCAGCACGAAGCGGATGTTGGCCGATTCCACCGGCACGAAATTGCCCGACGTGGCCATGGACACGGCGTATTTGCCCAGCTCGACCGCATCGCGCGGGGTTTGCGTGCCGCGCACCCACTGTATGCCGTTGGCCTGCAACTGGTCGATGAAGCCGATGCCGTATTTCTGGATGATCTTGTCGAACACGTAGAGCACCGCGTCGTCGTCGTGCGGGTAGGTGGCGATGATGCGGTTCTTGAATTCGGGCTTGAGGAAGTCGGCGTAGTCGCGCGGCGCGTTTTCGGCGCTGACCATGTTCTTGTTGTAGCTGTTGGCAAAGGTCAGCAGCATCAGCCCGGTGAAGCGGCCTTGCGGGTCTTTGTACGCCGGGGGAATCTGGTCCCAGCCGATGGGCCTGTAGGGCAGCAGCAGGCCGCGCGCGGCCCAGTCGTCGAAGTCGTGCAGGGTTTGCAGGTGCGCCACGTCCACCTGCAAGTCCTTGCGCAGCAGCTGTTCTTCGATGCGCGCATCGTGGTACTTGCTCAGGTCCACCACCAGGTTCAGCTTCATGCCCGGAAACTGGCGCTCGAAACCCGACTTGATGCCAAAGCCCTGCGTGACCTCGTCGCCGCCGGCATAGACCGTGAGCGTGCCGCCTTCCTTGAGCGCGGCCTGGTAAAGGTCTTGCAGCGTCTGGCCCGCGCCGTCGCGTTCGACCACGGCGGGCGCGGCGGGCGCGGCTTGTGCCTGTGCGGGCGCCGGCACCGCCCAGGCCATGACGGCGGCAGCGGCCAAGGCCAGCAGATGGGCGGCGGGACGTCGAATGGCGCGTGTCATGCGGGGTCTCCTTGCGGTTGGGCTTGGGTGCGCAGGCCGAGTCTTGAGAGCCTGCCCCGATGAGTGTAGGGCGTTCGGGTCGACGCCGGAATGCCTTGATGGTTGATTAAAAAATATAGCTTCTTGCGCATGCTATAAGCCAATTTAATATATAAAAGTAAGAAAAATTATTCTATATACTGCGCAAGAAGCTCATTTTTTTATATTTCCTGAAACACCTCACGCGCGGCGGCAAGGGTGGCGTCGATGTCGGCGTCGGAATGTGCGCCGCTGACAAAGCCCGCTTCGTACAGCGCCGGGGCGATGTAGATGCCGCGCTCCAGCAGGCCGTGAAACAGCAGGTTGAAGCGGGCCGCGTCGGTTTTCATCACCTGGCTGTAGTTCTGCGGCAGCTCAGGCGCCAGAAAGAAGCCGAACATGCCGCCTTCGCAGTCGGCTGAAAAAGGCAGGCCCGCTTCGCGCGCGGCGGCCATCAGGCCATCGGTCAGCACGCGCGTCTTGGCCGTGAGCGATTCGAAAAAGCCGGGCCGCTTGATCTCGCGCAGCGTGGCCAGCCCGCAGGCGGTGGCCACCGGGTTGCCCGACAGCGTGCCGGCCTGATACACCGGGCCGAGCGGGGCCAACTGCTCCATCACCGCGCGCTTGCCGCCAAACGCGGCCAGCGGCATGCCGCCGCCGATGACTTTGCCCATGACGGTGATGTCGGGCGCGAAGCCGGGGATGTGCCTGGCGTACACGCTTTGCGCGCTGCCCAGCGCCACGCGGCAGCCGGTCATCACCTCGTCGTAGATCAGCAGCGCGCCGTGCTGCGTGCACAGCTCGCGGCAGCGGCGGGTGAATTCGACCGAGGCGCGCACGAAGTTCATGTTGCCGGCGATCGGCTCGATGATCAGGCCCGCCACTTCGCTGCCATGCAGGGCGAAGGCTTCTTCGAGCTGCGGCACGTTGTTGTATTCGAGCACCAGCGTGTGCTGCACCACCTCGGGCGGCACGCCGGCGCTGGTGGGGTTGCCGAAGGTGGCCAGGCCCGAGCCGGCTTTGACCAGCAGCGCGTCGGCATGGCCGTGGTAGCAGCCTTCGAACTTGATGATCTTGCTGCGCCCCGTGGCCCCGCGCGCCAGGCGAATGGCGCTCATGCCGGCCTCGGTGCCGCTGCTGACTAGGCGCAGCATCTCCATGCTGGGCACGAGCGAGAGGATTTCTTCGGCCAGCTCGATCTCGCGCTCGG
>JAUNTQ010000001.1:111884-172549 GCA_030538605.1 Pseudomonadota bacterium | reverse complement strand
GCCTGCGCAACGAGTTTGGCGTGTACGGCACCGACACGGGCCGCATGTGCGTGGCCGCGCTCAACAGCCAGAACATCGCGCACGTGTGCCAGGCGATTGCAAAGGTGCTGTAAGCCGCCGCTGTGACCGGAAGGTTGAGGAAGAAAAAACAGTAGCTGCTTTCGTACGTTTTTAAACATTTTCATATATATTTATACCTGAAATCGTTTTAAAACCTACGCAAGCAGCTATCAAATAACCAATCCTCAACCTGGCTCACGCATCGTGCAGGTGTGTGGCATGGCTGCGTCATCCGCGCCGATCACGCGCACCACGCGAAAGCCGTAGCCCGAGCCTTCCACGTCGAACGGCACGCCGGGCGTGCCCTGGCGGTCCATCACGCCCACCACCAGCGGCTGCTGAAACTGGTGATCTGCCGCGCGCATGCGCCCGCGCTGGCCTGCCAGTTGCACATCGGCCTGGGCCAGCGCGCGCGCCACGGGCAGCGCCTCGGTGCTGCCCGCGCGCTCGATGGCCTGCGCCAGCGCCTGCACCATGAGCTGCATGCGCATGTGAACGTAGTCGTCCTGCGGCTTGGGGAAGCGCTGGCGAAACGACTGGTAGAAAGCCGCGCTTTCAGCCGTGGGCATGTTGGGCAGCCAGTCGGCCACGGCCACCACCTTGCCGATGCCGGCCTCGCCCATCGCGGCGGGCGCGCCCAGCGCGTTGCCGTAGAAGGTGTAAAAGCGCCCGTCAAAACCCGCGTCGCGCGCGGCCTTGACCAGTAGCGTCAGATCGTTGCCCCAGTTGCCGGTGAGCACGGCCTGCGCGCCGCTGGCCTTGATCTTGGTGGCGTAGGGCAGAAAGTCCTTCACGCGGCCAATGGGGTGCAGCTCCTGGCCGGCAATGGCCACATCGGGCCTGCGCTCGCCCAGCTGGCGGCGCGCTTCGCGCAGCACGGCCTGGCCAAAGCTGTAGTCCTGCCCGATGAGGTACAGGCTTTTCAGCTCGGCGTCCTGCTCGATGAGCTGCATGAGCGCGGTGATGCGCATGTCGGCATGCGCGTCGAAGCGAAAGTGCCAGGGGCTGCACAGCGCGTTGGTGAGGATGGGGTCAACCGCCGAGTAGTTGAGAAACAGCACCCGGCTGTCTGGCTGGCGGTCGTTGTGCTTGTTGATGGCGTCGATCAGCGCTGCCGCCACGGCGGACGAATTGCCCTGCATGACGATGCGCGCGCCCGCGTCGATGGCCGAGCGCAGCATGGACAGCGACTCTTCCGTCTGCCCCTTGTTGTCAAAGCGCTCCAGCACCAGCGGCCGCTGCCCCTGGGGCGTGGGCACGCCGCCGCGCGCGTTCACGCGCTCCACGGCCCAGACGAGGTTGCGAAACACCGCCTCGCCCGTATTGGCGAACGGCCCGCTGAGCGACTCGATCAGCGCCAGCTTGATGGGCTGGCCCACGGGCTGCGCGCGCAACGCCAGCGGCGCGGCAAGGCAGGACACGACGGTGCGCACGGCGGCGCGGCGGCTGAAAAACAAGGGCATGGCAAACAGGGAAATGGGGTGAATGAAAGGCGCACGCGGCAAACGCGGGCTGCCTGGCCGCCGCGCACCGGCGTGCGCATGCGCGGGGCGCAGCGGTCAGTACGCGGGCGCAGCGGCCTGCGCCTCGGGCGAACGCAGGACCCGCGGCAAGGCGTTCTGCCGGTGCAGGGGAGCGGAAGGAACCAGGGTGTCGCCCGCGGACGGCGGCAGCGTGGAAGGCGATGCGTGTGCCGGCTCGGGCGCCGGCTCGGCGGGCAGCGCGGCCGCAGGAGAGGCATGCGCAGGCAGCCGCACCACCTTGTCGAGCTGGACGCGCAGCAGTTCAAAAAAGCGCTCGTACAGCGCGTCGTGGGTCACGGTTTCGCTGCCCACCTTGACCATCGACTCCATGCCGCCCTCGATGGGCAGCGAAAGCGAGCCCAGCCCGCCCACGCCCAGCGAGGCCGATTCCTTGGCCTTGCGCACCACGTACTGGTCTTGCAGACCGCTGACGAAGGCGCTGCTGGCGCTGCCGCCTGCGCCCGAGGGCACGCACACCACGCGAAACTCCAGCTGCACGTGGCGCTCGGGGTGGGGTTGAAAGTATTTGCGCCCGATCACCAGCGCCGGCTGGTCGTTGGTGATGACGTAGGCCTGGCTGAGCAAGGCGCGGCGCGCGGCTTCGCAGGTGCGCTGGGGCGGGACGGCAAAGTGCCGCACGTGCGACGAGGCATCGAACGCCTCGGGCTGGTAGTTGACCAGCGGCGCGGGCGCAGAACTCAGCCCCACGCAGGCGGTCAGCCCCACTGGCAGAACCGCCAGGGCCACACGCCGCAGACAAAACACGAAAACCATCATCCACTGACCACCAGGACGAACTCGACAACCGGCAATGGTAGCGCGCGTGCGCGGGCATGCAGGACTGTCATGCATGCGCGCCTCAGCCCTGCGTGTCCGCCGCCAGCGCATCCAGCGGCCAGCGCGGCTTGACGTCGAAGGCCCAGGCGCGGTTGGGCGCCTCGATGCCCGCTTGCACGCGCATGGCCGCGGCCAGCGCGATCATGGCCCCGTTGTCGGTGCACAAGGACAGCTCGGGGTAGTGCACGCGCACGCCGCGCGCGCCACAGGCGGCGTTCAGCTGCTCGCGCAGACGCGTGTTGGCACCCACGCCGCCCGCCACCACCAGGCGCTTCAGGCCGGTGGCCTGCAGCGCCGCGAGCGACTTTTTCACCAGCACGTCAACGATGGCGGCCTGCGTGCTGGCGGCCAGGTCCGCGCGCTGCTGCTCGCAGGGCGCGCCCTCGAACCTGCGCGCTTGCGTGAGCACTGCCGTTTTGAGGCCAGCGAAAGAAAAGTCCAGATTGCCGCTGTGCAGCAGCGGGCGCGGCAGCTTGAAGGCCGTCTCGTCGCCAAACGCGGCCAGGCGCGCCAGCGCGGGGCCGCCGGGGTAGCCCAGGCCGAGCAGCTTGGCCGATTTGTCGAACGCCTCGCCCGCCGCGTCGTCAATGGTTTCGCCCAGCAGCGCATAGCGGCCCACGCCGTCAACGCGCATCAGCTGCGTGTGCCCGCCGCTGACCAGCAGGGCCACGAAGGCGAAGGCGGGCGGGTCGGCGCTGAGAAAAGGCGAGAGCAAATGCCCTTCGAGGTGGTGCACGCCCAGCACGGGCCTGTCCAGCGCAGCACCCAGCGCGCAAGCCACGCCCGCGCCCACCAGCAGCGCCCCGGCCAGGCCGGGGCCGCGCGTGTAGGCCAGCAGATCGACATCGGCCAGGGTGTGGCCCGCTTCGGCCAGCACCTGCTGCGCCAGGGGCAGCACTCGGCGAATGTGGTCGCGGCTGGCCAGCTCGGGCACCACGCCGCCGTAGTCGGCATGCATGGCCGCCTGCGTGTGCAGCGCGTGGGTCAGCAGCTCAGGCACGCCGCCATCGGCGCGCATGCGCACCAGCGCCAAGCCGGTTTCGTCGCACGACGACTCGATGCCGAGAACGAGTGAATCAGACATGCGCGGCATTATCCCGCGCGGGGTTTTCGCGCCAAGGCTCAGCCCATCTGGCCGGCGATGTAGCCCTCAAGCTGCTCGATGATGAAGCGCTGCTCGGCCAGCTGCGCGTTCACCAGGTCGCCAATGGACACCAGGCCCAGCACCTGCGCGCCTTCCACCACGGGCAGGTGGCGGATGCGGCCCTTGGTCATGATGCCCAGGCACTCCTGCACCGACTGGCGCGGGCCGACCACGTAGAGCTTGGCCGTCATCACGTCGGCCAGCAGCGTGTCGCCCGAGCCCAGGCCCTTGAGCACGAGCTTGCGGGCGTAATCGCGCTCGGTGAAGATGCCCAGCAGCGCATCGCCCTGCATGATGAGCACGGAGCCGATGTTGAGGTCGGCCATGCACTGCAAGGCCTGGCGCACGGTGGCGGTGGGCGGCAGCGAAGCGGGCGGAACGCCGGTTCTGGAAGCAAGGATGTCGGCAACAGTGGGCATGCGGCTGTCCTTCAGGAAGTGCGGTGTGGATGAATGCGATGTGGATGGGTGCAGCGCACCGCGACACATCGTGCCAGATTATTCCGCGCCTCGCGAACGGCTTGAGCATTCGGCGCGCCTCCCACACGTTCAACCCCCAACGACACCCGGGCCGCCGCTGCCGCACAATCGGCGCGTTTCATCCACTGCCCGCCTGCGCCATGTCCGCTCCGCTTGCCCTCGTTTCCTCCAAGGCCACGCAAAAGCTGTATGCCGAGCTGCTGGCGCGCCACCAGCGGCAACGGCCTGACGTGCCGGTCACGCTGGAGTCGGTGGGCGGCGTGGACGCCGCGCGGCGCGTGCAGGCGGGCGAGGCCTTCGACGGCGTGCTGCTGGCGGCCGATGCGATCGACCAGCTCATCGCCAGCGGCCATGTGCTGCCGGGCAGCCGGGTGGACGTGGCGCGCTCAGGCGTGGCAGCGGCGGTGCGCGCTGGCGCTCCACGGCCCGACATGGACAGCGAAGCCGCCGTGCGCGAGGCGGTGCGCACGGCCCGCAGCCTGGCCTGCTCCACCGGCCCGAGCGGCGTGGCGCTGGCCCGGCTGTTCGAGCGCTGGGGGCTGGCCGACGCGGTGCAGGCCAAGCTGGTGGTGCCGCCGCCGGGCGTGCCCGTGGGCAGGCTGGTGGCCAGCGGCGAGGTGGCGCTGGGCTTTCAGCAGCTGAGCGAGCTGATGCACCTGCCAGGCATCGAGGTGCTGGGCCCGCTGCCGGAGGCGATTCAGATCACCACGGTGTTCTCGGGCGGGGTGGCGGCCTCATCCACGCAGCCCGACGCGGTGCGGGCGCTGCTGGCGTTTTTCCGCGCGCCGGAACACGCCCCCCTGATGCAAGCTGGCGGCATGGCCCGGGCGTGAAGGACAGCGGGGATGGCGCGCGCTTTCAGTGGTCATCGGACATGCCGTAGGGCATGCTCTCGAAGCGGGTGAGGTGCTTGAGAAAGCTCAGCTTGACGGTGCCCGTAGGGCCGTTGCGCTGCTTGCCGATGATGATCTCGGCCACGCCGGGCTCGCGCGATTCCTTGTTGTAGTAGTCGTCGCGGTAGATGAACATGATGATGTCGGCGTCCTGCTCGATGGCGCCGGATTCGCGCAGGTCGCTCATCATGGGGCGCTTGTCGGTGCGCTGCTCCACGCTGCGGTTGAGCTGCGACAGCGCAATCACGGGGCATTGCAGCTCCTTGGCCAGCGCTTTCAGGCCACGGGAGATTTCACCCAGCTCGGTGGCGCGGTTTTCGCCGTCGCTGCTGCTGCCGCTCATCAGTTGCAGGTAGTCCACCACGATCAGGCCCAGCTTGCCGCATTGGCGCGCCAGGCGGCGGGCGTTGGCGCGCAGCTCCGAAGGGGTGAGGCCGGGCGTTTCGTCGATGTGCAGGCTGACTTCGCGCAGGTTCTCGATGGCCTCGGTGAGCCGGGGCCACTCGTCCGTGGTGAGCCGGCCCGTGCGCAGGTGGCCCTGATCGACGCGGGCGATGGAGCCGACGATACGCACGGCCAGTTGCGAGGCACCCATTTCCATGGAGAACACGGCCACGGGCAGCCGCTCGCGCATGGCAACGTGCTCGGCGATGTTGACGGCAAACGCGGTTTTGCCCATGGACGGGCGGGCGGCCAGAATGACCAGATCGCCCGCTTGCAGGCCCGCCGTCATGCGGTCGAGGTCGATAAAACCCGTGGGCACGCCGGTCACGTCGCTGGGGTTTTCCGACATCTCGTGCACGCGGTCGAGCAGCTGCACGACGAGGCCGTCCAGCGACTGAAAGCCCTGCTTCATGCGCGAGCCTTCTTCGCCGATCTTGAAGATCTTGCCCTCGGCCTCGTCCAGAATCTTGTCTACCGCGCGGCCTTTCGGGTTGAAGGCGCTGGTGGCGATTTCGTCGCTGGCGCTCACCAGCTTGCGCAGGATGGAGCGCTCGCGCACCAGCTCGGCATAGCGGCGGATGTTGGCCGCGCTGGGCACGTATTGCGCCAGCGCGTTGAGGTAGGCCAGCCCGCCCACTTCATCGGCCTTGCCCTGGCGTTGCAGCTCTTCGTGTACGGTGATGACGTCGGCGGGCTTGCTCTCGTTGACGAGCTTGCCGATGGCGGCGTAGACAAGGCGGTGCTCGTAGCGGTAGAAGTCGCTGTCGATGAGCAGATCGCCCACGCGGTCCCACACGTGGTTGTCGAGCAGCAGCCCGCCCAGCACGCTCGACTCGGCCTCGACCGAATGCGGCGGAATGCGCAGCTGCGCCACCTGGCGGTCAAACGGCGCATCGTCGCCAAGGTCTGTGAAAGTGGGGGGAAAAACGACGGACATGAGAAGGCGGGCGAGAACGGTGGGTGGGGCAGCGAACAAGGCGCGGCGGCCAATGCTAAGCCCCATGCCCCGCAAAGTCATTGCACAAGTCTGTGGAAAAGCGGTGCAGCAAGAGTGGGAAAGCGCATGCAGGATGTGGACAAGCCAGCATCGCAAAAAAACAAAGCCGCCAGCCTTGCGGCGGGCGGCTTTGGCGCACAGGGCGCAGATCGGCAGCGTCGATCAGGCGGTTTCGCCGTACACGGCCACGGTGATTTCCACGTCCACGTCGGTGTGCAAGGCCACTTGCACGGCGCTCTCGCTCACGGTCTTGATGGGGCCTGCGGGCAAGCGCACCTGCGACTTGTGTACGTCGAAGCCCATTTTCTTGAGCTCGTCGGCGATGTCGTGGTTGGTGACGGAGCCGAACAGGCGGCCATCGACACCGGCTTTTTGCGTGAGCTTGACAGTCTGCCCGCTCAGCTTTTCGCCTTGGGCTTGCGCGGCGGCGAGCTTTTCGGCGGCCTGCTTTTCCAGCTCGGCGCGGCGAGCCTCGAACTCGGCCTTGGCCGCTTCGGTGGCACGGCGAGCGCGACCAGAGGGGATCAGGTAGTTGCGGGCGTAGCCGTCCTTGACTTTGACGATTTCACCCAGGTTGCCCAGGTTGACGACCTTGTCCAGAAGAATGATTTGCATGGCGTAGTCTCCTTCAGACCTTGTGCTGGTCGGTGTAGGGCAACATGGCCAGAAAGCGTGCGCGCTTGATGGCGGTGTTGAGCTGGCGCTGGTAGATGGCGCGCGTGCCGGTCAGGCGGGCGGGCACGATCTTGCCGTTTTCGCTGATGAAGTCGCGCAGGGTGTCGACGTCCTTGTAGTCGATCTCTTCGACGCCGGCGACGGTGAAGCGGCAAAAGCGCTTGCGCTTGAACAGCAGCGACTGGGTGTTGCGCTTGGGACGCTTGTCCTTGTTGAATTTCTTGAACGTGGCCATTTAAGAGCCTCCTTGAATCGGGTCTTGCTGAAAATCCTGGATGTGAAGCACCACTGACTTGGCTTGGCGCGGGCTGGCGAGAAAACCGCTGAAACACCACCTGGAGCCGACGGGCTGCTTGCCGAGCCGCTCGGCCACCGATCCGATGGCCACCGCCTTGAGCACCGCTTTCACCTGCCTGGGGCTGCCTGCCTCGTCCACTTGCGACTCGTGTTCGAGCCGCAGGTCCAGGGCGGGCAGTCCGGCCGGTGTGTAGCGTGGGGCGCTCAGCTCGGTGATGCAGGCGGTCAGGCGCGTGTGGTTGGCGGCGTGGCGCTGTGGCGCGCCGCTGTCAGCCTGCGCGTGCGGCCCAATCAGTTGGCGGTCTCCACCTGCTGGGCCTTGCGGGCCTCTTCGCGCTCGACGGTCTTCATCATCGAGGACGGGCCGGTATCGGCCTTTTTCTTCTGCACGGTGAGGTGGCGCAGCACGGCGTCGTTGAACTTGAAGGCGTGCTCCAACTCGGCCATCACGGCCTGATCGGCCTCGATGTTCAGGCACAGGTAGTGGGCCTTGGCCAGCTTGTTGATCTGGTAGGCCAGCTGACGGCGGCCCCAGTCTTCCTGGCGGTGGATCTGGCCGCCGCCGGCGGTGATCATGCCCTTGTAGCGTTCCAGCATGGCGGGAACCTGCTCGCTCTGATCCGGGTGGATGAGCAAGATGATTTCGTAGTGACGCATGGACTCTCCTTGTGGATGAGAAAAAGCCGCCCCCGGCGTCGATTCGGGGTGCGGCAAGGAAACCCGGCATTATAGCCAAACGCCCCAGGCAGCTCTCACTGCCTGGGGCGTTTGGCCTGGCGGGCGGTTTATTTCAGGCGGGCCAGCCGCTCCTTGCCGGCTTGCGCGGCTTCGGAGCTGGGGTAGGTCTTGATGAGCGACTCCAGCGTGGTGCGGGCCGATCGCGTGTCTTTCAGCTCGATCTGGCAGTTGGCGATGGAGAGCATGGCCTCGGGGGCGCGCTGGTGGTTGGGCGCGGCGGTGAGCAGCGAGCGGAAATTGGTGATGGCTTCCTTGTAGTCGCGCGTGGCGTATTGCGCATTGCCCAGCCAGAACAGGGCCGAGGGTGCCAGGCTGCTGCGCGGGTAGCGCTTGATGAAGTTGGCGAAGCCGGTTTGCGCGCCCTTGAAGTCGCCCGCGCGGAAGACGGCGAGCGCGGCGTCGTAGTCGGGCTTTTCGCCCGCGCTGCCTTCGCCGGTCATGGGGTTGACGGGGGGGGCGCCGGCCGGGTCGGACAGGTGTGGGGCGCCGGTTTCGAGCTTGCGCAGGCGCTCGTCAAGCGTCTGCTGCTGCGCCGCCTGGCTGCGCTTGAGCTCGTCGATGTCGCGCAGCAGCTGCTCTTCCTGTCCGCGCGAGCGGGCCAGGTCGCCGCGCATGGTTTCGATCTGCTGCTGCAGATCGAGCATGCCGCGGCGCAGCTGGGTGTTTTCGTCTACCAGGCGGTTTTGCGCGGCCACGGCCTGGTCGAAGCGCTGGCGCAGGTCGAGGATGGCCTGGCGGGCCTGGTCATCGCCGAAAAGCTGCGCGTGTACCGCGCCCTGGCCTGCCAGGCAGGCCAGGGCCAGCACGGCGGCACGCAGATGGGTGATGCGCATGGGCATGGTCATGGGGTTCAGCGGTAGCGGATTTCGACGCGGCGGTTCTGTGCGTAGGCGTCTTCGCTGGCGCCGCTGGCAGCGGGCTTTTCCTCGCCGAAGCTGACGGCTTCGATCTGCGCGTCGCTGGCACCGACGAGGGTCATGGCGCGGCGCACGGCTTCGGCGCGTTTTTGGCCGAGAGACAGGTTGTATTCGCGGCTGCCGCGTTCGTCTGTGTGGCCCTCAAGAAAGACGCTGCGGCCGGGGTTGGCGCGCATGAAGCGGGCGTGCTGGTCAACGATGGCCTGGTCGTCGGGCCTGACGCTGAAGCTGTCGAAGTCGAAATAGATCACGCGGCCCACGCCGGCGGGGCCGGCCATGTCGGCGCCGGACGGGTCGGCGTGCACCTGGGTGACGGTGCTCTGGCCGGCGCCGGTGCCGACGGCGCCGTCGCTGCCCGAGCCGACGGTGCCGGTGTCGGCGCCCTGCACGGGCGGGTCGAGCTTGACGCTGGAGCCGCAGCCGGCCAGTACCACGGCCAGGGCGGCCACCATCAGATATCGCTTGATCGTCATGATTGAAAACTCCTCGTCAATGAAACACGGTGAAGGGAAGTGCCCCGGGACCGGGGCGAGATGCAAAGCGGCTTACCGCTGGAAGGGGCCCCAGGAGGGCTCGCGGATGTCGCCGGCGCGGCCCGCCAGGCGGGCCTTGATGCGGCCGTCCACGGTGGTGGTCATCAGCGCGTCGCGCCCGCCCTGGCGGGTGGCGTAGACGATGAGGCGGCTGTTGGGGGCGAAGCTGGGGTTTTCGTCTTCGGCGGTGTCGGTGACGGCGGTGACGCTGCCGGAGGCCAGCTCCATCACGTGCAGCCGGTAGCCGCCGCTGCGGGAGATGTAGGCCAGGTAGCGGCCGTCGGGGCTGACGGTGGGCGAGACGTTGTAGCCGCCGCTGAAGGTGACGCGCTGCGCGGCGCCGCCGCTGGCGGGCATGCGGTAGACCTGCGGCGCGCCGCCGCGGTCGCTCACGAAGTAGAGGGTGCCGCCGTCGGGAGAGAAGGCGGGCTCGGTGTCGATGCTGGGCGATTGCGTCAGGCGGCGCGGCTCGCCGCCGGCAGCGCTGATGAGGTAGATCTGCGAGCCGCCGTCGCGGCTGAGGGTGACGGCCAGGCTGCGGCCATCGGGCGACCAGGCGGGGGCGCTGTTGGAGCCGCGGAAGTTGGCCAGCAGGCGGCGGCGGCCGGTGGCCACGTCGTGCACGTAGATGACGGGCTTGCGCGACTCGAACGACACATAGGCCAGCTGCGCGCCATTGGGCGACCAGGTGGGGGAGATGATGGGCTCGGGGCTGCCCAGCGCGGCCTGGGCGTTTTCGCCGTCGGAGTCGGCCACCCACAGGGTGTAGCGGCTGCCGGCCTTGGTGACGTAGGCCAGGCGGGTGGAGAACACGCCTTTTTCGCCGGTGAGCTTTTCGTAGATGTAGTCGGCGATCTTGTGCGCGGCCAAGCGCAGATCGGCCTGGGGGACGACGTAGCCCTGGCCGCCCAGGTCCTGGTCCTTGACCACGTCCCACAGGCGAAAGCGCACGTCCCAGCGGCCATCGGGCAGGCGGGTGACGCTGCCGCCGGCAAGCGAATCGGCGCTGCGCTGGCGCCAGACGGTCATGTCGGGCCGCACGGTTTCGTCCATGCTCTGGCCGCTGGCGCTGATGGCGCGGAACTGGCCGGTGCGCTCCAGGTCGGCGCGGACGATGTCGCTGATTTTCTGCGGCGCGCCGGCTTCGCCGCGAAAGGGCACGAGGGCGATGGGCAGCTGGGTGAGGCCCACGCCGGAGACTTCGACGCGGAACTGCGCGAAGGCGGCGGGAAAGGGGGCGGCGGCCAGCGCGGCGACGAGGCCACGGCGTTGCCAGTTGGGTGATGACATGCGGCTGGGGGGAGGTGAGGTCATATCGGCGGGGCGGCAAAAAAGCTTGGGGCGCCAGCCGATGGGTTCAGCCGGCAATGGTAGCAAGCCTGTGTGAGGCGGCGTTTCAAACTGTGTTTTCGTCCACGATGGGGTATGAAAGTTCCACGCCCGCCGCGATGGCGGGCGGGACGCCGCAGGCGCCCAGGGCGGATAAATCAATTTTCATAGCTTCTTGCGCAGTTTTTTCAAAGAGTTTGAATGTATATTAATAAAATATGATGAATGACGTACGCAAGAAGCTATCATTTATTCTTGGCCCAGGCCTGCGCTGACACACCGGCTTCGTAGAATGCCCGGCATGACCGACCCGCGCCCCACCGTGCCGCCCGCCTCCGTTTCCGCACAGCGGCCCTTGCGCCAGCGCCTGGGGCGCTTGTGGACGTATTTCAGCGAATACCGCGTGGGCTGGCTGATCGCGGTGCTGGGCACGCTGGTGAGCGCGCTGACGGAGGCGTCGGTGCCGGCGCTGCTCAAGCCGCTGCTGGACGATGGCTTCACGCAGGGCACGCTGCCGATCTGGGTGGTGCCGGTGGCCATCGTGGGGCTGTTCGCGCTGCGCGGGGTGGCGCATTTTGGCAGCCAGTATGCGCTGGCGCGCATCGCCAACGAGGGCATGGTCAAGCTGCGCGCGCAGCTGTTCGACCGGCTGCTGACTGCCGAGCTGTCGCTGTTTGCGCGGCAAAGCGCCAGCCAGCTGGCCAACACGATTGTTTATGAGGTGCAGACGGGCACGACGATGCTGGTGCAGTCGGTGCTGAACCTGGCGCGCGACAGCTTCAGCGTGGTGGCGCTGATGGCTTTTCTGCTGTATCTGAACTGGTCGCTCACGCTCATCGTGCTGGTGCTGGTGCCGATCGTGGCGCTCATCATGCGCGTGATGTCGCGCCGCATGTACCGCTACACCCGCATGAGCCAGGCCACCACGGACGAGCTGGCCTATGTGGTGGAAGAAAACGTGCTGGCCCACCGCATGGTGCGGCTGCATGGCGCGCAGACGGGCCAGGCCACGCGCTTCGAGCGGCTGAGCCGCCAGCTGCGCGGGCTGTCCATCAAGGCCACGGCGGCGCAGGCGGCGGCCATGCCGCTGGCGCAGATGGCGGCGGCGGTGGCGCTGTCGGTGGTGATCGGCATTGCGCTGCACCAGGGGCAAAGCAGCGCGGGGCGCGACGTGACGGTGGGCGGCTTCGTGGCCTTCATCGGCGCGATGCTGATGCTGATTCAGCCGCTGCGCAGGCTGACCGAGGTGGTCGGCCCCATCACGCGCGGGCTGGCCGCGCTGGAGCGCGGGCTGGATCTGATGGCCGAGGTGCGGCCCGAGGCCAGCGCCGCCGCAGAGGCACCCGAACCTGCGCACACGCCTGCACGCGGCGGCGAGCTGGAACTGCGCGAGGTGCGCGTGGCCTATGCCGCCGATGCCGCCCCCGCGCTGGATGGCGTGAGCCTGCACGTGCGCGCGGGCGAAACCGTGGCGCTGGTGGGGCCATCGGGCTCGGGCAAGACCACGCTGGTGCATCTGCTGCCGCGCTTCGTGCAGCCCGCGCAGGGCCAGGTGCTGCTGAACGGGCGCGACATTGCCGACTGGCCCTTGCCCGCGCTGCGCGCGCAGTTCGCGCTGGTGAGCCAGGACGTGACCATGCTCAACGACAGCGTGGCCGCCAACGTGGCGCTGGGCGCGGCGCAGATCGACCGCGCGCGCGTGCAGCAGTGCCTGCAAGACGCCAACCTGGCTGCCCACATCGCCGCCCTGCCGCAGGGCATGGACACCGTGCTGGGGCACAACGCCACGCAGCTCTCGGGCGGGCAGCGCCAGCGCCTGGCGATTGCGCGCGCGCTGTACAAGGACGCGCCCGTGCTGCTGCTGGACGAAGCCACCAGCGCGCTGGACACCGAGAGCGAGCGCCTGGTGCAGCAGGCGCTGGCCCGCGTGATGGCCGGGCGCACCACGCTCGTCATTGCGCACCGCCTGTCCACCATCGAACACGCCGACCGCATCGTGGTGATGGAGCGCGGCCGCATCATCGAGCAAGGCACGCACGCCGACCTGGTGGCGCAAGGCGGCCTGTACGCGCGGCTGCACAGCCTGCCCGGTGCGTCGGCAGTTGCGGTGAGCGAGGCGGGCTGAGGCGGCCTGCCCTTTCGCTGCACATCTCTTTGCAGGCTGGGTAGAGCGCAGCGAAACCCAGCGTTCTCGCGAGCCGGTTTGCTGGGTTTCGCCTTCGGCTCTACCCAGCCTACGGGGCCGGCGCGCCCATGCGTGAGGGCTGCGCAGCAAGCCCAAAAGGGCCGCGGAGCAGGCCATTCAAGTGGCCGCCCGAGCCGGGGTTCCCCCGGCGACCAGCGGCGTCCCCCCTCCGGGGGGAAGGCGCCGCAGGCGACTCAGGGGGGATCACACCAGCACGATGTCGTATTGATCCGGCCCCGCGCTGCCTTCGGCTTTCAGCGAGATGGGTTTGCCGATGAAGTCGGACAGGCCGGCCAGGTGCTGGCTTTCTTCGTCGAGCAGCATTTCGACGACTTCGGGTGCGGCGATGATGCGGAATTCGCGGGGGTTGAACTGCCGCGCCTCGCGCAGGATCTCGCGCAGGATGTCGTAGCACACGGTGCGGGCGGTGCGCACGCGGCCTGCGCCCTGGCATTGGGCGCAGGGCTCGCACAGCAGTTGCGCCAGCGATTCGCGCGTGCGCTTGCGCGTCATCTCGACCAGGCCCAGGTTGGAAAAGCCGCCGACTTGCGTCTTGACCCGGTCGCGCGCGAGCTGCTTGCGGAATTCGGCCAGCACGGCCTGCTGGTGCTCGGGCTGGGCCATGTCGATGAAGTCCACGATGATGATGCCGCCCAGGTTGCGCAGGCGCAGCTGGCGGGCGATGGCGTGGGCGGCTTCGAGGTTGGTCTTGAACACGGTGTCGTCGAAGCTGCGCACGCCGACGAAGCCGCCGGTGTTCACGTCGATGGTGGTGAGCGCCTCGGTCTGGTCGACGATGAGGTAGCCGCCGGATTTGAGCGACACGCGCCGCCCGAGGGCGTGGGCGATTTCCTCGTCGATGCCGTACAGGTCGAAGATGGGCCGCTCGCCCTTGTAGTGCTGCAGGCGCGCGGCCGCGCCGGGCATGAACTCGCGCCCGAAGGCCATGAGCGCGTCGTGCTGCTCCTGCGAGTCGATGCGGATGGTTTGCGTGTGCTCGCTCACCAGGTCGCGCAGCACGCGTTGCAGCAGGCTGAGGTCTTCGTGCAGCAGGCTGGCGGGGGGCTGGCGCGTGGCGGCTTCGCGGATGCGCGCCCAGGTCTTGCGCAGGTAGGCGATGTCGTCGGCCAGCTCGGCGTCGGTGGCGTCTTCGGCGTTGGTGCGCAGGATGAAGCCGCCGGTCTTGCCGTTCTGGACACCTTCGGCCACCAGCGTTTGCAGGCGCGTGCGCAGGCTCTCGCGCAAGGGGCTGGGGATTTTCTGCGAGATGCCGATGTGCTCGTCCTGCGGCAGAAACACGAGCAGGCGCCCGGCGATGCTGATCTGCGTGGACAGGCGCGCGCCTTTGCTGCCGATGGGGTCCTTGATGACTTGCACCATCAGCGTCTGGCCTTCGAAGACCTGCTTTTCAATGGGCCGCGCGGGCGCGCCCTGGCGGTGGGCGGGCAGGCTTTCGCCTTCGGCGGGGGGCTGCCACACGTCGCCCACGTGCAGAAAGGCGGCGCGCTCCAGCCCGATGTCGATGAAGGCCGACTGCATGCCGGGCAGCACGCGCGCGACCTTGCCCAGAAAGATGCTGCTGACGCGCCCGCGCTCCAGCGCGCGCTCGACGTGCAGCTCTTGCACCGCGCCATGCTCGACCACGGCCACGCGCGTTTCCTGCGGAGAGAAGTTGATGAGGATGTCTTGGTGCGTGGTCATGGTGGAGTCAATAAAAAAGTAGCTTCTTGCGTACGTTATAAAACATTTTTAGATACATTTATATCTAAAAATGCTTTATATCGTACGCAAGCAGCTATCAAAAAATGCATCTACGGTGCAGACTGGGCAAAGGCCACGCCTGCTTGCCGCAGCAGGCGCGCGGTCTCGAACACGGGCAGGCCCATGATGCCGCTGTGGCTGCCGCTGATGTGCTCGATGAAGGCGGCGGCCTGCCCCTGGATGGCGTAGGCGCCGGCCTTGCCCTGCCATTCACCGCTGTCGATGTAGGCGGCGATGTCGGCATCGCTCAAGGCCGCGAAGCGCACGCGCGAGGTGCTCAGGGCTTCGTGCCGCACACCGCCGGCCTGCACGGCCACGGCGGTCAGCACGCGGTGCGTGGCGCCCGCCAGCTGGCGCAGCATGGCGGCGGCGTCTTGCGCATCGCGCGGCTTGCCCAGAATGGCGGCGTTCAGGGTCACGGTGGTGTCGGCGCACAGCACGGGTGCGTCGGGCAAGGCGCGCTGGCGCAGGCGCTGCACGGCCTCGCGCAGTTTCAGGCGCGTGACGCGGCGCACGTAGGCGGCGGGCCCTTCGCCGGGCTTCACCGCCTCCAACGCCTCGGCGGCGTCGGTGTCGGCCGGCAGCAGCAGCGCGGGCGACAGGCCCAGCTGGCCCAGCAGTTGCAGCCGGCGCGGGCTTTGCGAGGCCAGGTACAGGCGCGGCGCGGGCATCATCGCTTGGCGGGTTTTTCGGCCGCCTGCAGGCCCGCCATGGCAAAGCGCCACAGGCGGTCGGCCAGTTCGGTCGGGTCCTGGGCAAACAGCGGCTGCAGCGGCGTGGCCTGGTGGCGGCCGGCCACCAGCAGCATCAGACAGGGCGCGGCCACGCTGAGTACCAGCTGCGGCAGGGCCGCGTCGTTCGCCGGGCGCCGCGTGAGCTGCGCGACGATGCCGGCCAGCACGTCGAATTTGGGCGCCACCTCTTCGCGCAACACCTGGTCGAGCAGCGGCGAGGGCGACAGCACCTCACGCGCCCACACGCGCAGCGCCCATTGGTCGGGGTGCAGGATGTGGCGCACCATCTCGCGCAGAAAGTGGCGCAGCTTCTCGGACGGCGGCGCATCGCTGTCGGCAATCTGGCGCATGAAGGCCAGGCTCATCACGCGCTGGTGCACTTCGCGCAGCACGGCCACGTACAGGCCGTCGCGGCCGCCAAAGTGGTAGTTGATGGCAGCCATGTTCACTCCCGCCCGCTCGCTCACCGCCTTGGCCGTGGTGCCGTCGTAGCCGCGCTCGCCCAGCAGCTCGCCAGCGGCTTCGATGATGCCCAGCCGCGTCAGGTCGCCGTCGGCCCGGCTTTGCCGGGCCACGACCACGGCAGGCCGCGCGCCGGGCGCCGGGTGGGGGGAACGAAGGGCAGCAGGGGCCAAGGCGGGGGCATCCAGAAAAAAAAGCGCGGACAGGCGGTAACGAGGGCACTATACTAGATTAAATTCAAATTCAATTTATAATTCAACCTTCGCGACTTCAGCCCACCGGACATTTTTTTCCCATGCGCAAGAAAACCCTGCTCATCGTTCTGGCCGTCATCGCCGCGCTGGCCGCCGTGGCCCTGTGGGCCTGGCAGCGCGAACACGCGGGCGACGACGGCCAGCTCACGCTCTATGGCAACGTCGACATCCGCCAGATTGCGCTGGCCTTCGAAGGCAGCGGGCGCGTGGCCGAGATGCGCGTGGAAGAAGGCGACCCGGTGGCGGCCGGCCAGGTGCTGGCCACGCTCGACACCCGCACCGCGCAGCTTCGGCTGGAGCAGGCCCGCGCGCAGGTGGGCGTGATGCAGCAGACCCTGCTGGCGCTGCAACGCGGCAGCCGCCCCGAGGAGATCGGCCAGGCTGCCGCCCAGGTGCGCGCCGCCGAGGCCGAAGCCGAACGCGCACGCCTGCAATACGAGCGCCTGCAGGCCACCGCCAGCAGCACCGAAGGCCGCGCCGTGGGCCGGCAAGACCTGGACAACGCCCGCGCCCAGTGGCAGGCCGCGCAGGCCCAGCTTGACGCGCGCCGGCAAAGCCAGCGCCTGGCGGTAGCGGGCCCGCGCAAGGAAGACATTGCCCGCGCCCAGGCGCAGCTGCACGCCGCCGAGGCCGAGGCGGCGCTGCTGCAGCACCAGCTGGATTTGTCCGAGCTGACGGCCCCGCAGGCCGCCGTGGTGCGCGCGCGCCTGCTGCAGCCGGGCGACATGGCATCGCCCCAGCGCGCGGCCTACACGCTGGCGCTGACCGACCCGAAGTGGGTGCGCGTGTACGTGCCCGAGCCGCAACTGGGCCGCATCCACCCCGGCATGGCCGCCACCGTGACCACCGACAGCGCGCCGCATGCGCCCGTCGCGGGCCGCATCGGCTTCATCTCGTCGGTGGCCGAATTCACGCCCAAGACGGTGCAGACGACCGAGCTGCGCACCGATCTGGTCTATGAAGTGCGCATCCTCGTCGATGACCCGCGCGACCAATTGCGTCTGGGCATGCCCGCCACGGTACAGATCGATCTGACACAGCCCGCGCCCGCCGCCCAGGCCGAGGCCGCCAGCGCCTCCGCATCGCGCCCATGACCACCTCCGCCACCGCCCTGGCCGTGGACGCGCAGGGCCTGTGCAAGCAGTTCACCGACAAGGCCACGCGCCAGACCGTGCATGCCCTGCAAGACGTGAGCGTGCAGGTGCCGCACGGCGCGCTGACCGCGCTGGTGGGGCCGGACGGCGCGGGCAAGACCACCCTGATGCGCCTGGTGGCCGGCCTGATGCAGCCGCAGGCGGGGCATCTCTCGGTGCTCGGCCTGGACGTGGCCACCCAGGCGCAGGCCGTGCAGGACCGCATCAGCTACATGCCCCAGCGCTTTGGCCTGTACGAAGACCTGAGCGTGCAGGAAAACCTGAACCTCTACGCCGACCTGCACGGCGTGCCGCCCGCCGCGCGCCGCCAGCGCTTCGAGCGGCTGTTGCGCATGACCGATCTGGCGCGCTTCACCACCCGCCCGGCGGGCAAGCTCTCGGGCGGCATGAAGCAAAAACTCGGCCTGGCCTGCACGCTGGTGCGCTCACCCGATTTGTTACTGCTCGATGAACCCACGGTGGGCGTCGATCCCCTCTCGCGCCGCGAGCTGTGGGATATCGTGCAGCAGCTGGTGGACGAAGAGCAGCTCTGCGTCATCGTCGCCACCGCCTATCTGGACGAAGCCGAGCGCTGCGAGCGCGTCTACGTTCTACACGAAGGCCAGGTGCTGACCCAGGGCCCGCCGCGCGACATCGCCGCGCGCGCCGCCGGGCTGTGCTTCGCAGCGGCCCCCGCCGCCGGCGAGCCGCCGCGCCTGCTGCAGGCACGTCTGCTCGACGACGACACCCGCGTGATCGACGCCGTGCCGCACGCGGGCAGCGTGCACGTGATCCTGCGCGAAGGCGTGGCGCCCGCCGCGCTCGGGCTGGCGGCGGCGCAAGCCGTGCCCGCGCGGCTGGAAGACGGTTTCATGCGCCTCTTGCGCGAGCGCCATCCGCAGGCCGCCACCGATGTCTCGGCCATCGAGACGCAGGCGGCGCAGGCCAAGGCGCGCCCGCATGACGACGACGCGCCGGTGATCGAAATCCGCGAGCTGGTGCGCAAGTTCGGCGACTTCGTCGCGGTGGGCAGCACCACCTTCAGCGTGCGGCGCGGCGAAATCTTCGGCCTGCTCGGCCCCAACGGTGCGGGCAAGACCACCACCTTCCGCATGCTCTGCGGCCTGCTGCCGGCCAGCAGCGGCGTGGCGCGCGTGGCCGGGCTGGACATGCGCACGGCCGCGGCCAGCGCGCGCCAGCGCATCGGCTACGTGTCGCAGAAGTTCGCGCTTTACGGCAACCTGACGGTGGAAGAAAACCTGCGCTTTTTCGGCCACGCCTACGGCCTGCGGGGCAGCCGCCTGCAAGCGCGCATGGCGGCGGTACTGGCGCAGTTCGACCTGCAAGGACACGAGCGTCAGGCCGCCGGCCAGCTGCCCGGCGGCCAGAAGCAGCGCCTGGCCATGGCCACCGGCCTGCTGCACGAGCCCGAGATCCTGTTTCTGGACGAGCCCACCAGCGGCGCCGACCCGCTGGCGCGGCGCGCCTTCTGGCGCCGCATCACGGCGCTGGCGGCCACCGGCACCACCATCGTCATCACCACCCATTTCATGGAAGAAGCCGAATACTGCGACCGCATCGTGATCCAGGACGCCGGCCAGCTGCTGGCGCTGGGCACGCCCGCCGAGGTGCGCCGCCAGGCGGGCGAAACCGAAGGGCAGCCGCTGGACATGGAGCAGGCCTTCATCGGCATCGTCGAGCAGGCACGCGCCCGGCGCGAGTCCCCCTTGCCCCAGAAAGCCGCCGCATGACCACGACGACCGCCCCCGCGTCGCACCACGGCTTCTGGCTGCGCCTGCGCGCGCTCATCGCCAAGGAATTCCGCCAGTTGCTGCGCGACCGCAGCAACCTGCTGGTGGGGCTGGGCCTGCCGGTGGTGCTGATCCTGATCTTCGGCTACGGCATCGTGCTGGACGTGCGCGGCGCGCGGCTGGTGGTGGCGCTCGAAGACGCCTCGCCCGCCGCCTACGAGATGGTGGCCGCGCTGGACAGCCCGCCTTACCTGCATGCCACGCCCGTGCGCTCGCTGGCCGTCGCGCGCGAGGCCCTGCGCGCACAGCAGGCCGACGCGGCCGCGGTGCTGCCCGCCGACTTCGCCGCGCGTCTGGGCGCGGGCGATGCGCACCTGCAGCTGCTGCTGAACGGCGCCGACCCCACGCGCGCCGCGGCCATCCAGGGCTACGTGAACGGCGCGGTGGGCGTGTGGCTGCAAAAACAGGCCGACCGCACGGGCCAGGCGGGCGCGGCCGCGCCGGGCGTGCAGGTGGTTGACCGCCTGTGGTTCAACGCCGCCAACAGCAGCACCTGGTACCTGGTGCCGGGGCTGGTCGTGCTCATCATGACGCTGGTGGGCACCTTTCTCACCGCGCTGGTCATGGCGCGCGAATGGGAGCGCGGCACGCTGGAATCGCTCTTCGTCACCCCCGTGCACCCGGTCGAAATCCTGCTGGCCAAAATCGTGCCCTACTTCGCGGTGGGCATGGTGGGGCTGGGGCTGTGCCTGGCAGCCGCGCGCCTGCTGTTTGGCGTGCCGATGCAGGGCACGCTGCCGGTGCTGCTGGCCGCCAGCATGCTCTACATGGTGGTCACGCTGGCCATTGGCCTGCTCATCTCCGCCTTCACCAAGAACCAGTTCATCGCCAGCCAGGTGGCCATGCTGGCGAGCTTCATGCCGGCCATGATGCTCTCGGGCTTCATGTTCGACTTGCGCAACGTGCCCACGGCCATCAGCGTGATGGGCCACCTGCTGCCGGCCACCTACTTCATGACGCTCATCAAGACGCTGTTCCTCGCGGGTGACCAGTGGGGCCTGATCCTGAAGAACTGCGGCATCCTGCTGGCCTACGCCGTGCTGTTGCTGGCGGCGGCGCGCGCGGTGACGAGAAAGACACTGGATTGACATGACCTTGCTGTCACCCCTGCTCGCCTACCTGCGCCAGACCGGCAACCTGTGCTGGAAAGAGCTGCTCGTCATCTTCAAGGACCCGGCCAACCGCGCCATCCTGGTGGTGCCCGCGCTCTTGCAGGCGCTGCTGTTCGGCTATGGCGCCACCTACGACCTCACGCACGTGCCCTACGCCGTGCTCGACCAGAGCCGCGCCGGCATGTCCACCGCGCTGATGGCGCGCGTGGACGGCGCCGGGCCGTTCAAGCGCGTGGCCACGCTGCAAAACCCGTCGCAGATCGCCTCCGTGATCGACTCGGGCGATGCGCTGCTGGTGCTGCACTTTCCGCCCGACTTCGAAAGCCGCCTCAACCTGGGCCAGGGCGCACCGCTGCAGCTGATTCTGGACGGGCGCAACTCCACCACCGCCGGCAACGCCGCCGCGCAGGTCGGCGCCATCGTGGCCACCTTCAACGCCAGCCTGCCCGGTGCCCAGCCGCCGCCCGTGACGGTGCAGGCGCGCGCCTGGTTCAACCCCAACCTCGAATCACGCTGGAACATCATGCCCGCGCTGATCGCCTCGCTGTCGATGATGCAGGTCATCATGCTGGCGGCGCTGTCGGTGGCGCGCGAGCGCGAACAGGGCACCTTCGACCAGTTGCTCGTCACCCCCGCCACGCCGGGGCAGATCATGGTGGGCAAGGCCGTGCCCGCCATCCTGATCGGGCTGACGCAATCGACGCTGATCCTGGGCATCACGCGCCTGTGGTTCCATATTCCCATGGCCGGCCACCTGATGACGCTGTATTTCGGGCTGCTGATGTTCACCATCGCCGTGGTCGGCATCGGGCTGTCCATCTCGGCACTGGCGGCCAACATGCAGCAGGCCATGCTCTACACCATCGTGCTCATCATGCCGCTGATGCTGCTGTCGGGCCTGGCCACGCCGGTGCGCAACATGCCCGAGGCGTTCCAGATCGCCACCTACGCCAACCCGCTGCGCTTTGCCATCGAGCTGGTGCGCCGCGTCTACTTGGAAGGTGCCACGCTGGCGCAGGTGTGGCACGGCTTCATCCCCCTTTTCTGCGTGGCCGTGGTGACCCTGCCGCTGGCCGCCTGGCTGTTTCGCAACCGTCTGGTCTGATGCCCATGAACGCCCCCTCCCCTGCCCCGTGGCGCGCGCGCCCGCACGCCCTGGCCGCGGCGCTGGCCGCGCTGCTGACCGGCTGCGCGGCCGTTGGCCCCAACTTCACGCCGCCCCAGGCGCAAGACCCCAGTTCGTGGCAGGCACGCCCCAGCAGCGCCCCGGCCCTGGCGTCCACGCTGGCCTTGAGCACGCAAAGCGCGCCCGAACGCTGGTGGACGGTGTTGGGCGACCCCACGCTCGACGCCCTGCAGGCGCGCCTGATCACCGGCAGCCCCGACCTGCGCAGCGCCGCCCTGCGCTTTGCGCAAAGCCGCGTGCAGCAATCGGTGGTCGGCTCGCAAGCGGGCCCGCAAGTGCAGGCCAGCGCCCAGGCCACGCGCCAGCGCCAAAGCGACAGCGGCCCCGAAACGCGGCTGGTCGGCGCCCTGGGCGGGGCCAATGCGCCCGCGCTGATCGACGTGCTGACCGAGCCCTACGCGCTTTATCAGGCCGGCTTTGACGCCAGCTGGGAGCTCGACCTATGGGGCCGCGTGCGCCGCGCCATCGAATCGGCCGACGCCGGCGCCCAGGCCTCGCGCGCGCTGCTGGCGCAAACCCACCTGGCCTTGTCCAGCGAGCTGGCGCGCGCCTGGTTCGCGCTGCGCCTGGCCCAGCGGCAGCAGGCCCTGCTGCAGACGCAGACCACGCTGGCCACCGACACCCTGGCCCTGCTGCAAGCGCAGGCCCGCCACGGCCTGATCGCCCCAGCCGAGCTGATCGCCCCGCGCAACCAGCTCGCCGAGCTGCAAGCCCAGTGGGCGCCGCTGCAGGCGCAGCAGGCGCAGCTGGCCAACCAGATCGGCATCCTCACCGGCGCACAGCCTGACGAGCTGGCCGCGCTGCTGGCACCTGCCGCCGATGCGCCGCTCGCCGCCGCCGAACTGCCCGAGCTGCGCCTGGGCCTGCCGGCCGACATCCGCGCCGCCGAAGCGCGCCTGCACGCCGCCACCGCCGACATCGGCGTGGCCATGGCCGATCTGTACCCGCGCATCGCGCTGGGCGTCTCCGGCGGCCTGCAATCGCTCACCAGCGGCGGCTTTGGCTCGTGGGGCGCGCGCACCTGGCAGATCGGCCCCTTGATCAGCCTGCCCCTGTTCGACCAGGGCCGCCGCCGCGCCACCGTCGAGTTGCGCCAGCTGCAGCAGCAAGAAGCAGCCATCGACTGGCACCGCACCGTGCTCACCGCCTGGCAGGAAGTGGACGACGCACTCGCCAGCTACGCCGCCGAACGCCAGCGCCACGCGCAGTTGAGCGAGGTGCTGGCCCGCCAGCAAGAAGCCCTGGCCCTGGCCCAGGCCCGCGCCCGCCACGGCCTGGGCAACCAGCTGCCCGTGCTGCAAGCCGAACAAAACCGCCTGCAGGCCCAGCGCGCGCTGGACGAAAGCGCCAGCCGCCTGCGCACCGCACTGGTGGCGGTCTACAAGGCCGTGGGCGGCGGAGAAATGACGCCTGCGCGATAACTATCAAAAAAAGAGCTGCTTGCGCTTGTTAATAAAAGATTTCATGGACTTTTTTCTTGAAACCGTTTATTGACAAACGCAAACCACTATCAATTCATGAGTTTCCGGGTGGCCATGCCGGGGCCATCGCGTTGAGCCTGTTGAGGGTTTCGTCATTCAAGACACGTCGCCGGCCGCCACGCCCACCCTCTCCCGGAGGGCCGGTGCATGCACACATCGCGGGGTGACCCTTGGCCGCGGGTTTGGGCTCCTTCCTCCAGCGGGGGAGGAAGTAACACCCACAGACTTAAGGCACCCCGTGCCCCGGCGCGGCTGCCTGATCGGCCACGCGGCGAAGCAGGCGCAGCTGAAGCTGCCCGGGTGCGGATGCGGGGCGGTTGCTGCCGTCGCGGCCGGCGGCCATCAGCTGAAAAGAAAAGCCGTGCGGCCCCTCGCGCACTTCGGCCGCTGCGGGGCGGCCTTGCTCGGACGGCAGCGGCAGGCGCTGCAAGCGCCACAGGGGCTGCGCGGGCAACAGTCCGTCGGCCGGCCGCGCACCCGACAGGCGCGCCAAGTGCTGGCTGGCGCAGCCGCCACCGCCGTGGTCGGGCCGCCCCATGACCACCAGCGCGCCGCCGCCCGGCAGTTAGCGCAGGTCTTGCAGCTCGTAATGGGCGGACGCGCAGACGTGGCCCGCAGGGAACAGGCTGCGCGACAGCGCCTCGTGCGCGATGCGCTGCCCCTGCCAGGCGGCGAACAGCACGCCCCGGCTGCCGCGCCGCCCCTCGGGCCCCGCATAGCCTTCGATGACGGCGTGCACCGTCAGGCCGTGGTCGTGCAGCACGGTGGTTTCGGACGCGCGGGCGCTGGCGAACAGCCCGAGCGCGCCGAGCAGCAAGGCTGCGGCCCGCCAGCGCATGAAGGGGTGCACAGATGTCATCGGCGCAGCGCGCCTACTCGCGGTGATACGGATGGCCCGCATTGACCGACCAGGCGCGGTAGAGCTGCTCGACCAGCAGCACGCGCACCATGGCGTGCGGCAGGGTGAGGTCCGAGAGGCGGATGCGCTCGTGTGCGGCGGCGCGCAGGGCGGGGTCAAGGCCGTCGGGCCCGCCGATGAGCAGGGCCACGTCGCCGCCCTGGCCCTGCCAGGCGCTCAGGCGCTCGGCCAGGGCCTGGGTGCGCAGCGCGCTGCCGCGCTCGTCGAGCACCACGGTGTGCGTGCCGCGCGGGATGGCCGCTTCGATGCGGGCACGCTCGGCGGCCATCACCTGTTCGGTGGTTTTGCCGCCTGCGCGCGGCTCGGTCTTGACGGCTTTCAGCTCCACCTTCAGCTCGGGCGGAAAGCGCTTGGCGTAGTCGCTCCACGCCGTCTCGGCCCAGCCCGGCACGCGCTGGCCGACGGCGACGATGAGCAGCCGCATGGCCGCCGGTCAGCGGCTGGCGCGCGGGGACGCGGGGCGTTTGGCGGCGGGGGACCTGGCAGCGGATGACTTGGCGGCGGGTTTGGCAGCCGCTGTCTTGGCCGCAGGCTTGACCGTCTTGGCCGCCGCACGCGCGCTGGCGGCTTTCTTGGTCGAAGGCTTGTTGACCACCACCATGGGCAGCTCGGCGCTGGGGGTGCGCTTGCGGGCAGCGGAGGGTTTGCGCGCAGCGGGCTTGGCGGCCACTTTGCGCGTGGCTGTGCCGGTTCTTGCGCCTGCCTTGGTACCGGCGCCGGGTGCCTTGCGAGGCGCAGGCGCGCCTGCCTTGGGGCTGCCGGCTTGGGCGGCGGCGGTGGTTTTGCGGGCGGCTTTTTTGGCCGGGGCTGCGGGTGCCGGCTCGGTGTCTGCTTTTTCCCTGGACGCAGCGGCTTTGCGAGCGGCACCCTTGGCGCGGCTGTCAGGGCCTTTCAGGCGCACAGGCTTGTCGCCCCAGATTTCTTCCAGGTTGTAGTACTGGCGGATGGCCGGCTGCATGATGTGCGCCACGGCGGCACCGCAGTCCACGATGATCCATTCGCCGTTTTCCTCGCCTTCGATGCGCGGCTTGGGCATGCCTGCCTCGCGCACCTTGTCGCGCACGCTGGCGGCCAGCGCCTTGGTCTGCCGGTTGCTGTTGCCGCTGGCGACGATGACGCGCTCGAACAGGGGCGAGAGGTGCTCGGTGTTGAACACCTGTATGTCAACGGCTTTGACGTCTTCCAGCCCATCGACGATGGCGCGCTGGAGTTTCTGGATGTCTTTCTTGGCGGCGGTTTCGCTCATCTAGGCTGGTGCTCGGTAAAGGTGATGTTCTTCAATATACCCCGCGACGGCGGGGGAAACCAGATGGTTCACGGGCAAACCCTCGGCCACGCGGCGGCGCACCTCGGTGGCGCTGTGGGGCATGGCAGGCAGCGCGAGGATGCGCAGGCGCTGCGGGTCAAGGCGCAGGCCGGGCAAAGGGTCATTTTGATCGAATTCGCCATTTTCGCCCAACATACCTGCGCGAAAAGCTATTGAAACAATAGCAATCTGCATGATTGCATCCACCCGCCGCCAGGTGTGAAAGGCCGCAGCCTGGTCGGCGCCGATCTGCAGAAACAGCGTGGCGCCGGGGTTTTCGGCGTGCAGCTCGCAAAGGGTGTCGATGGTGTAGGTGGGGCCGTCGCGGCGCAGTTCGCGGTCGTCGACCACCACGCCGGGCACGCCGGCAAAGGCCAGCCGGCACATGGCCAGGCGGTCGGCGCCGGGCGACAGCGGGCGCACCTTGTGCCAGGCATCGCCCGTGGGCACCACGTGCAGGCGGTCGAGCCGCAGCTCGTCAATGGCCGCGCGCGCCAGCGCCACGTGCGCGTCGTGCGGCGGGTCGAAGGCGCCGCCGAAGAGGCCGATGCGGGTCATGTCAACTCAAACAGCCGAAAACCAAACAGCCGGACGCAGAGGACGCAGAGATTTCGCAGAGGACGCAAAAGAACATCCAGAAAATTCTTGGCTTTCTTTTTTGCGCCCTCTGCGAATTCTTTGCGTCCGGATATTTTGTACATCCCATCACACCCAGTCGCGCGGCACCAGATAGCGCTCGGTCAAGGCGGCTTCGGGCGAGCCTGCCTCGGGCTGGCGCTGATACGCCCACGCCACCAGCGGCGGCATGGACAGCAGGATGGATTCGGTGCGGCCGCCCGATTGCAGGCCGAAGTGCGTGCCCCGGTCCCACACCAGGTTGAATTCGACGTAGCGGCCGCGCCGGTACAGCTGGTGTTCGCGCTCGCGCTCGCCCCAGGGCATGCCGACGCGGCGCTGCACGATGGGCACGTAGGCGTGCAGGAACGCATCGCCCACCGCGCGCATCAGCGCAAAGCCGTTGCCCGCCCCGCCTTCCGAAAAATCATCGAAAAAGATGCCGCCGATGCCGCGCGGCTCGCTGCGGTGCTTATTGAAGAAATACTCGTCACACCACTGCTTGAAGCGCGGGTACTTGTCGTCGCCGAAGGGCGCCAGCGCGTCGCGGCAGACGCGGTGAAAGTGCGTGCAGTCGTCGTCAAAGCCGTAGTAGGGCGTCAAGTCCATGCCGCCGCCAAACCAGCACACCGGCTCGGCGCCCGGGTGGCCGGCAGCGATCATGCGCACGTTCATGTGCACCGTGGGCACGTAGGGGTTGCGCGGGTGAAAGACCAGCGACACGCCCATGGCTTCGAACGGCGCGCCCGCCAGCTCGGGCCGGTGCTGCGTGGCCGAGGGTGGCAGCTTCGGGCCGCGCACGTGCGAGAAGCCGCAGCCGGCGCGCTCGAACACCGCACCGCCTTCCAGAATCATGGTGATGCCCTCGCCTTGCAGCGGCTCGCCCGGCGCCTTGGCCCATGCATCGGTCAGAAAGCTGGCCTGGCCATCGAGGGATTCGATGGCGCTGGTGATGCGGGTTTGCAGGTCGGCGAGATAGTCGCGCACGGCGCGGGGGTCAAGTGGGGTCATGTCGGTCATTGGGTAGGCTGGGTAGCGCGTGAGCGAAACCCAGCTTCGGCGCCAGGCAGGATGTGCTGGGTTTCGCTCCGCTCTACCCAGCCTACGAAGCCCAAAACACCACCAAACCTCATCGAATCGCCCTATGCCCAATGTCCCGCCGGTACTGCATGGCGTCAAAGTGGATGCCGCGCGCCGCGTCATAGGCTTTGGCCTGCGCCTGCTTGACCGAATCGGCCAGCGCGGTGACGCACAGCACGCGGCCGCCCGCCGTCTTGACCTGATCGCCTTCGGCCACGGTGCCCGCATGAAACACCACCACGTCGTCGGTGGGTTTGGGCAGGCCGGTGATGAGATCACCTTTTTTGGGCGCCTGCGGATAGCCGCCCGCCGCCAGCACCACGCCCAGCGCCACGCGGCGGTCCCATTGCAGCTCGACCTCGTCGAGCTTGGCCGAAGTGGCGGCCATCAGCACGTCGACCAGATCGGACTTGAGGCGCATCAGAATGGGCTGCGTCTCGGGATCGCCCATGCGGGTGTTGAATTCGAGTGTCTTGGGTTTGCCGCCGGCATCGATCATCAGGCCGGCGTACAGAAAGCCGGTGAAGGGCGTGCCGTCCTTGTCCATGCCGCGAATCGTCGGCAGGATCACGTCGCGCATGGCGCGCGCGTGCACGTCGGGCGTGACCACGGGCGCGGGCGAGTAGGCACCCATGCCGCCGGTGTTGGGGCCTTCATCACCGTCCTTCAGGCGCTTGTGGTCCTGGCTGGTGGCCAGCGGCAGCACGTTCTTGCCGTCGCACAGCACGATGAAGCTGGCTTCCTCGCCCTGCAGAAACTCCTCGATGACCACCCGCGCGCCACCTTCGTTGTGCGCCACGCCCAGCGCGTTGCCGCCCAGCATGTCGTCGATGGCGGCGTGTGCTTCTTCCTTGGTCGCGGCCACCACCACGCCCTTGCCCGCCGCCAGGCCATCGGCCTTGACGACGATGGGCGCGCCCAAGGCGTCGACGTAGGCATGCGCGGCTTGCGGGTCGGTGAAGGTTTCATACGCGGCGGTGGGAATGCCGTGGCGCCGCATGAAGTCCTTGCTGAAAGCCTTGGAGCTTTCGAGCTGCGCGGCGGCCTTCGTAGGCCCGAAGATGCGCAGGCCGTGGGCGCGAAAGTCGTCCACCACGCCGGCGGCCAGGGGCTGCTCGGGGCCGACGATGGTGAGGGCGATTTTTTCGGCCAGCGCCCAGTCGCGCAGCGCGGCCAGATCGGTCAGGGCCACGTTCTTCAAGTTGGGCGCGGTGGCCGTGCCGCCGTTGCCCGGGGCCACGTAGACCTGCTGCACCTTGGGCGATTGCGCCAGTTTCCAGGCCAGGGCGTGTTCACGCCCGCCAGAGCCGATGACGAGGATTTTCATGAAAAAAGGGAATCTTGGTTCAATGTGGCGGGCGCCGCCAGGGGCTCTCATCACACATCATGCGACACAGGGCTGGCTGCGGTCGGGGGCATGTCGGGGGCATCCGGTGCGTCCAGGCCCTTGCGGTCGGCCGCATCGGGCGGGCACTGGTCGGTGTTGTAGCCGGCCGATACGCCGCTGTCGCCCCCGCCAAAGCACCAGGACACGTCGCCGCCGCAGGCCGCGAGCGCGCTGACCAATGCCAGCAGCACCGGCAAGACCAGCCGCCGCGCGGCATGCGGCGCAAGGCTCACGCCAGCTCCACGTTGGCGTTGTGGAACACGTCCTGCACGTCGTCCAGGTCTTCCAGCATGTCGAGCAGCTTTTGCATGCGCGCGGCGTCGTCGCCGGCGAGGTCAATGGTGTTTTCGGCGCGCATGGTGACTTCGGCCAGCTCGGGGGTGAGGCCCGCAGCTTCCAGCGCGTTTTTCACGGCCTCGAAGGCGGCCGGGTCGGTCAGCACCTCGATGGCGCCGTCGTCGTCGGTGATGACGTCGTCGGCGCCGGCTTCCAGCGCCACTTCCATCACCTTGTCTTCGCTCACGCCCGGCGCGAAAACCAGTTGCCCAACGTGCTTGAACTGGAAGGCCACCGACCCCTCGGTACCCATGTTGCCGCCGTACTTGCTGAACGCATGGCGCACGTCGGCCACGGTGCGCACACGGTTGTCGGTCATGGTGTCGACGATGATGGCCGCGCCGCCGATGCCGTAGCCCTCGTAGCGAATTTCCTCGTAGCTCACGCCTTCGAGGTTGCCCGTGGCCTTGTCGATGTTGCGCTTGACGGTGTCGGCCGGCATGTTGGCGGCCTTGGCCTTTTCAATGGCCAGGCGCAGGCGCGGGTTGGCGGTGGGGTCGCCGCCGCCGGTGCGGGCGGCGACCATGATTTCGCGCACCACGCGCGTCCAGATGCGCTGGCGCTTTTCGTCCTGCCGCCCCTTGCGGTGCTGGATGTTGGCCCATTTGCTGTGTCCGGCCATGAAGCTTCTGCCTTTGTGAAATGTGGGTTCTGGATAATCGCCCATTCTACTTTTCGCACCCTTGCAGGACACCGACATGGCCGACCCCATCCTCATCGCCCAGCACGGCGACACCCAGTGCTTCATCCTGCCCGGCCTGGCCAACCGCCACGGCCTGGTCACCGGTGCCACCGGCACCGGCAAGACGGTAACGCTGCAAAAGCTGGCCGAATCCTTCAGCCAGATCGGCGTGCCCGTGTTCATGAGCGACGTGAAGGGCGACCTGACGGGCATCAGCCAGAAGGGCAGCATCGGACCCAAGATGGCCGACGTGCTGAAAGAGCGCGGCGTGCCCACGCCCGAACCCGTGGCCTGCCCCACCACGCTGTGGGACGTGTTTGGCGAGCAGGGCCACCCCGTGCGCGCCACCGTCAGCGACATGGGGCCGCTGCTGCTGTCGCGCATGCTGGACTTGAACGACACGCAGACCGGCGTGCTCAACCTGGTCTTCAAGATCGCCGACGACAACGGCCTGCTGCTGCTGGACATGAAAGACCTGCGCGCCATGCTCACCTACGTGGGCGAGAACGCCAAGCAGTTCACCACGCAATACGGCAACGTCAGCACGGCCAGCATCGGTGCCATTCAGCGCGGCCTGCTCACGCTGGAGGGCCAGGGCGGCGACAAGTTCTTCGGCGAGCCCATGCTCAACCTCGAAGACATGATGCAGACCGTGGGCGGCCGGGGCGTCATCAACATCCTGAGTGCCGACAGGCTGATGCAGTCGCCGCGCCTGTACGGCACCTTCCTGCTGTGGCTGTTGAGCGACCTGTACGAGCGCCTGCCCGAGATCGGCGACCCTGAAAAGCCGAAGTTCGTCTTCTTCTTCGACGAGGCGCACCTGCTGTTCAACGACGCGCCCAAGGTGTTGCTGGAGCGCATCGAGCTGGTGGTGCGGCTGATCCGCAGCAAGGGCGTGGGCGTGTACTTCGTCACCCAGAACCCCATCGACGTGCCCGACAGCGTGCTGGCCCAGCTGGGCAACCGCGTGCAGCACGCGCTGCGCGCCTTTACCGCGCGCGACCAGAAAGCCGTGAAGGCCACCGCCGAAACCATGCGCGCCAACCCCGGCCTGGACATCGCCAGCGCCATCACCGAGCTGGCCACGGGCGAGGCGCTGATCAGCCTGCTCGACGACAAAGGCCGCCCCGGCGTGACCCAACGCGTGTACGTGCTGCCGCCCGGCAGCCAGATCGGGCCTGTCACCGATGCCCAGCGCGCCGACCTCATCAGAACCTCGCTGGTGGCGGGCACGTATGAACAGGCGGTCGACCGCGAATCCGCCTACGAAGTGCTGCAGGCGCGCGCAGGCCAAGGCCCAGCCAGCAACGCGGCGGGTGCCCCCGGCGCAGCGGCCAACGACGGCGGCCTGCTGGGCGGGCTGATGACCATGGGCAAGGAAGCCCTGTTCGGCCGCACCGGCCCGCGCGGCGGCCAGTACGACGGTCTGGTGCAGAACGTGGTCAAAGGCGAGGTGCGTCGCATGGGCCGCGAGCTGGTGCGCGGCGCGCTGGGCAGCCTGCTGGGCGGGGGCAAGAAGCGCTGAAATGAAACATGACTTCGCTTCGCTCAATGACCGGCGCTGGCGCGCCATGACAAATGACAAAAATGCCGTGCCAGTGAGTGCGTCCGGTCATTTGTCATGCGCCGAAGGCGCGGTCATTTGTCATCGCGCACCGCTGGCGTTTCATACCGTGAAGGTGGTGCGCCAGCGCATGGATAACTGAAATGGAGGTTCAGCGTTGAGCGTTCGGTGTTCAGCGTGAAAATCACCCGCCCCACACGCGCTCAACGCCCAACGCCCAACCTGTTCCAGCCATGCCCCAAGTCCACCACGTCACCCACCCCCTGGTGCAGCACAAGCTCACGCTCATGCGCAACAAGAACGCGAGCAGCACCACCTTCCGCACCCTGCTGGGCGAGCTGGCCATGCTGATGGCCTACGAAATCACGCGCGACATGCCCACGCAGCTGGTCGAGATCGAAACCCCGCTGGAGACCATGCAAAGCCCCATGATCGACGGTAAGAAGCTGGTCTTTGCATCCATCCTGCGCGCGGGCAACGGCATGCTCGACGGCCTGCTGCGCGTGGTGCCCAACGCGCGCGTGGGCCACGTCGGCCTGTACCGCGACCCCGAGACGCTGGAGGCCGTGGAGTACTACTACAAGATGCCCGCCGACATGGCCGAGCGCGACGTGATCGCCGTTGACCCCATGCTGGCCACCGGCCACTCCGCCGTGGCCGCCATCGACAAGCTGAAAAGCGCCGGCCCACGCTCGGTCAAGTTCCTGTGCCTGCTGGCCGCGCCCGAAGGCATCGCCACCCTGCAAGCCGCACACCCCGACGTGCCCATCTACACCGCCGCCATCGACCGCGAGCTGAACAGCCACGGCTACATCCTGCCCGGGCTGGGGGACGCGGGCGACCGGATTTTTGGCACGAAATAACCCCCCCTGAGTCGGCCTTCGGCCGCCATCCCCCCAGGGGGACAACGCTGGTGGCCGGGGGGACCCCGGCCACGGCGTTCTGGACTGGCCTGCTCCGCGGCCTTTGGGGGCGGCTTGCTGCGCAGCCGCTGGTGGGTTGGCGTTTGCAGGCTGGGTAGAGCGAAGCGAAACCCAGCAAGCCGGCTCGGTCACACCCCGCCAAAGCGCAGCGACACGCCCACGGCCACGAAGCCGACCGACAGCAGCGTGACCGCCGCCACGTGCCAGGCCATCAGCGGCAAGGTGGCGGCGGACAGGCGCGGGATGACGCGAAAGCGTGCGTGCAGCGCGATCAGCGCGGTGGCCGCCAGCAGCGCCAGCTTCAGCGCGATGGCGCGGGCAATGGGGGTGTCGGGTGCCAGCCACGCGGCCACGTCGGGCACCAGCAGATGGGCCATCCACAAGCCGGTAAGCACCTGAACCAGCAGCGCGGGCATGCCAATGCGCTCATACCCCTGCTCGAAGCGCAGCAGCTGCTCGGGCGATCGCTCGCGCAGCACGCGCGGCAACCAGGCCAGCGCCAGCACCAGGTGCCCGCCCGTCCAGACGGTGGCGGCCAGCACGTGCAGAAAGAGAGCAAGGGCGTACATGAACCAGACGATGTGAGGGCCCGTCAGGGCACCAGCATGCGGATGCGCGATTGTCCTCCACGCCGCGCAGACTGCAATGTCATGAGGAAATATTAAAAATATAGCTGTTTGCGCATGCTATAAAACATTTTCAAATACTCATATATATGAAAACGTTTTATAACGTGCGCAAGCAGCTATCAAAATATCATTTCACTCACTTGCCGCCCAAGGCGTCTGCCCTGCGGTTCTGGCGCATGCACACGCTTGCACGAGAGGCTGCCGCGAAGGGCTTGTCCGGGCTTTCTTCACCACCCCGCACGCTCGCCTGCGCCCCGGAAAAACCCTAGGCCCACCCCTGAAGTCAAGAACTATACTGCCTGTCAACACGCACTTTATTGCATGTATCTGCCTCTGTCAGGGAAAGTCGCCATCTGACATGCAGCACCCGTGCCGGACAATGCGTGCGGCCCGAACATGTAACAAACCTTTCCAGGAGACACGCGATGAATTCCAAGCCTGTTGCCAGCGGCCTCAGCCGCCGCCTGCTGCTTTCCCGCAGCGCCGCCGTGGTGGGGGCCAGCTCCGCCGGCTTGCTTTTGCCGCAGATCGTGCGTGCGCAAAGCAACCGCGTGCGCGTGGGCTTCATGCTGCCCTACACCGGCACGTTTGCGCAGCTGGGTGTGGCCATCGAAAACGGCGTGCGCATGGCGATTGCCGAAAAGGGCGGCACGCTGGGCGGGCGCGAGATCGAGTGGTTCAAGGTGGATGACGAGTCGGAGCCGTCCAAAGGCATCGAAAACGCCAACCGCCTGGTGCAGCGCGACAAGGTGGACGTGCTGATCGGCACCGTGCACTCGGGCGTGCAGATGGGCATTCAGCGCGTCGCGCGCGATTCGGGCGTGCTCAGCATCATCCCCAACGCCGGGGTGCATGCGGCCACGCGCGGGCTGTGCGCGCCCAACGTGTTCCGCACCAGCTTCAGCAACGCGCAGCCCACGCTGGCGTTGGGCAAGCCGATGGTGGACGCGGGCCACAAAAAAGCGGTGTGGATCACCTGGCGCTACGCGGCGGGCGACGAGGCGTTCGAGGGCTTCAAGGACAGCTACACCAAGGCTGGCGGGCAGATCGTGAAAGAGCTGGCCCTGCCCTTCCCCAACGTGGAGTTCCAGGCGCTGCTGACCGAGATCGCCAGCCTCAAGCCCGACGCGGTGGCCTGCTTCTTCGCCGGCGCGGGCGCGGCCAAGTTCATGCGCGACTACGCGGCGGCGGGGCTGCAAAAGAGCATTCCGCTGTATGGCTCGGGCTTCTTGACCGAAGGCGTGATCGAGGCCGCTGGCCCTGCTGCCGAAGGCGTGACCACCACCATGCACTACGCCGATTCGCTCGACACGCCGCGCAACAAGCAGTTCCGCGCCGCCTACGCCGATCGGTTCAAGAGCCAGCCCGACGTGTACGCCGTGCAGGGCTACGACTCGGGCCAGCTGCTGGTGCAGGGCCTGGCCGCCGTCAAGGGCGACATGGGCGACAAGAAGGCGCTGTATGCCGCGCTGCAGAACGCCGTCATCGACAGCCCGCGCGGCCAGTGGACGATGAGCAAGGCGCACAACCCCGTGCAGGACATCTACCTGCGCCGCGTGGAAAAAGGCGAGAACAAGGTGATTGGCGTAGCCGCCAAGGCGCTGGCCGACCCGGCCACGGGCTGTCGGATGGCCTGACGAACAGCCGGGCGCGAAGCTTCCGCGAAAGACGCAGCATCAGACGGCTGTGGCTCCCTCCCCCGCTGGGGGAAGGCTGGGGTGGGGGCTGACCACGGTGGATGCTCAAAGGTGGTCGGCCCCCATCCCGGCCTTCCCCCAACGGGGGAAGGGGCCAAAACCCGAAGCCGCTGACGGCACGTTTGAGGCTTAGCCACAGCCCAAGCCACACGCCCAACCCCAACCTGAACACCCGTGGACCTCTCCAACTTTCTCATCCAGACGCTCAACAGCGTGCAGTACGGCCTGCTGCTGTTCATGCTGGCTGCGGGCCTGACGCTGATTTTCGGCATCATGGGCGTGGTCAATCTGGCGCACGGCAGCTTCTACATGCTGGGCGCGTACCTGGCGTATTCGCTCACCAGCGGCCTGGGCAGCTTCACGCTCGCCATCGTGCTGGGCACGGTGCTGGCGGTGGCTTTTGGCTTCGTGCTGGAGAAGCTGCTGTTTCGCCACTTCTATCACCGCGACCACCTCGACCAGGTGCTGCTCACCTTCGGGCTGATCTACATCTTTGAAGAGCTGCGCTCCATTCTCTGGGGCGACGACGTGCACGGCGTGGCCATGCCTGCCCTGCTGGCCGGCTCGGTGCGGCTGACCGACACCATGAGCTACCCGGTCTATCGCCTCTTCATGATGGCCGTGTGCGTGCTGCTGGCCGTGGGGCTGTACCTGCTCATCAACAAGACGCGGCTGGGCATGAAGATTCGCGCCGGTGCGTTCAACCGCGACATGACCGAGTCGCTGGGCATCAACATCCGGCTGATCCACGCCATCGTGTTTGCGCTGGGCGTGGGCCTGGCCACGGTGGCGGGCATGATCGCCGCGCCGATTTCCAGCGTCTACCCCAACATGGGCAGCACGGTGCTCATCATGTGCTTCGTGGTGGTGGTGATCGGCGGCATCGGCTCGGTGCGCGGCGCGCTGATCGCGGCGCTGCTGGTCGGCTTTGTCGACACCTTCGGCAAGGTGCTGCTGCCGCAGGTCTCGGGCATGCTGGTGTATCTGCTGATGGCGGGCGTGCTGCTGTTCAAACCCGAAGGATTGTTCAAGCAATGAGCGCCCCTCAAGCCAATCTCGAACGCCTGCCGCGCAGCATCCAGGTGGTGCTGGCGCTGGGCCTGGTCGCGCTGGCCGTGTTCCCCTTCGTGGGGGGCGACTTCTACGTGCAGATGGTCACGCGCATGATGATCATGGCCATCTTCGCCATGAGCCTCGACTTGCTGCAAGGCGTCACCGGCCTCGTATCGCTCGGCCACGCGGCCTACTTTGGCCTGGCAGGCTATGCGCTGGCCTTTCTCACGCCGCAGGGCGAGCCGGTGAGCCTGTGGTGGACGCTGCCGCTGGCCGTGCTGACCTCGGGCGTGGCGGCGCTGGTGATCGGCTTTTTCGTCGTGCGCACCAAGGGCATCTACTTCATCATGGTGACGATGGCCTTCGCGCAGATGATCTTCTTTCTGTTCTTCGACAACCGCGCGCTGGGCGGCTCGGACGGCATCTACATCAACTTCAAGCCCGAAGCGGGCGTGTTCGATCTGGAAAACCGCCTGACCATGTACTTCTTCGTGCTGGCCTGCCTGGTGGGGGTGTACTTCTTCTTGCGGCGCGTGCTGTTCAGCCCCTTCGGGCGCGCGCTGGCGGCCATCCGCGTGAACGAGCACCGCATGCGCGCCGTGGGCTTTGGCACCTTCGGCTACAAGCTCGCGGCCTTCACGCTGGCCGGTGCGCTGGCCGGGCTGGCGGGCTATCTGTGGGGCGCAAGCACGGGCTTCGTCAACCCGGAGCTGATGGGTTTTCACAAAAGCGCGCACGCCATCATGATGGTCATCCTGGGCGGCATGGGCAACTTTGCCGGGGCCATCGTGGGCGCGTTCGCGTTTGAATACCTGCTGCACCTGTTCAAGGACTTGCCGCAGGTAGGCGGCGTCAACCTGGGCAAGCACTGGCAGCTTTGGATGGGCCTGTTCATCGTGGCCATCATCGTGCTGGCACCGCGCGGGCTGCTGGGGCTGGTGGAGCGCTTCACGGGCCGCAAAGGGGGCACGCATGAGTGATGTGCTGCTCTCGGCCCAGCGCCTGACCAAGAAGTTCGGCGGCCTGGCCGCCGTGAACGACGTGTCGGTCGATCTCTGGCGTGGGCGCATTCACTGCGTCATCGGCCCCAACGGCGCGGGCAAATCCACGCTCACCAACCTGCTCTCGGGCGACTTGCCACCCACCTCGGGCAGCATTGCACTGGGCAGCCACGACATCACCCGCGCCTCGCCCGAGCAGATCTCGCGCCGGGGCCTGGGCCGCAGCTACCAGAAGACCAACATCTTCCTGCCCTTCACCGTGTGGGAAAACGTGCGCCTGGCCGCGCAGTCGCGCGCCGCGCAGCAGCCCTTCAACCCGCTGCGCTGGCTGGCCAACGCACGCGCCGACGCGGCCGTGAACGAGCGCGCCGAAAAGGCGCTTGAACTCGCGGGCCTGACGGCGCGACGCCATTCAATAGCGGGCGCGGCCAGCCACGGCGAGCAGCGCCAGCTTGAAATCGCCATGACGCTGGCCACCGACCCGCAGGTGCTGCTGCTGGACGAACCGCTCGCCGGCATGGGCGTGGCCGAGGCCGAGCGCATGGTCGAGCTGTTGCTGCGCCTGAAACCCGCGCACGCCATGATGCTGGTAGAGCACGACATCGACGCCATCTTCGCGCTGGCCGACCACCTGACGGTGATGGTCAACGGCACGGTGATTGCCAGCGGGGAGCCGGCTGCCATCCGTGTCGACCGCGGCGTGCAGGCCGCTTATCTCGGGGAAGACCATTGAGATGAAAGATGACTTCGCTGCGCTCAATGACCGGCGCTGGCGCGCCATGACAAATGACAAAACCGCCATGCGGGCGGATGGGGTTCGTCATTTGTCATGCGCTCGACAGAGCGCGGTCATTTGTCATCGCGCACCGCTGGCGTTTCATGCCACGCAGACGGCGTGCCAGCACTATGGACCACTGAAATGAAACATGACTTCGCTGCGCTCCATGACTGGCGCTGGCGCGCCATGACAAATGACAAATGCATCGTGCACACCGATGTCGCGAGTCATTTGTCATGCGCTCGCCAGAGCGCAGTCATTCGTCATCGCGCACCGCTGGCGTTTCATGCCATGCGGGTAGTGCGCAGCGCTATGGATAACTGAAATGAAACATGACTTCGCTGCGCTCCATGACTGGCGCTGGCGCGCCATGACAAATGACAAATGCATCGTGCACACCGATGTCGCGAGTCATTTGTCATGCGCTCGCCAGAGCGCAGTCATTCGTCATCGCGCACCGCTGGCGTTTCATGCCATGCGGGTAGTGCGCAGCGCTATGGATAACTGATATGGCACTGCTGACCTTGAGCCTGCGCGATTTCGTGATCGTGCCCGCGCTCGATCTGGATCTGGCCGGCGGTTTTACCGCGCTGACGGGCGAGACGGGCGCGGGCAAGTCCATCCTGATCGACGCGCTGCAACTGCTGCTGGGCGGGCGCGGCGATGCGCTGTGGGTGCGCGAGGGCCAGCCCCGCTGCGAGCTGGCCGCCGCCTTCGACACGCCCGCCCCCGCGCGCGCCTGGCTGGCCGAACATGGCTTTGCCGGCACCGACACCACCAACAACAACAGCGACGATGGCGACACCGTGCTGCTGCGCCGCGCCATTGACGCGGCAGGCAAAAGCCGCGCCTGGATCAACGGCAGCGCCGCCACCGTGGCGCAGCTGCGCGCCCTGGGCGAGTGGCTGGTGGACATCCACGGCCAGCACGCCTGGCAAAGCCTGACGCGCCCCGCCGCCGTGCGCGCCCTGCTCGACGCCTACGCCAGCGCCGATGCGCGCCCCGTGGCCGCCACCTGGCAGGCCTGGCAACACGCGCAGGCCGCGCTGCAACAGGCGCGCGCCGCGCAAGACAGCCTCACGCAAGAGCGCGAGCGCCTGCTGTGGCAGATCGGCGAGCTGGACAAGCTGGCCCCCGCCGAAGGCGAATGGGACGAGCTGAACCAGCGCCACGCCCGCCTGTCGCACGCGCAAGCACTGATCGACGCCGCCCACACCGCCAGCGCCGCGCTGACCGGCGGCGAGGCAGAAGGCAGCGACAACGGCGATGCCGCTGCCCTGCCCGCCCTGGCCCGCGCGCAAGACGCGCTGCAAGACCAGCAGGCCATCGAACCCGCCTTTGCCGCGCTGGTCGACGTGCTGGAAGCGGCCATCGCCCAGGCGCAAGACGCCGCCCACAGCCTGCACGCCTACCTGCGCCGCGCCGAGCCGGACGACCCCGAGCAGCTCGCCACGCTGGACGAGCGCATGGGCCAGTGGATGGCCCTGGCGCGCCGCTACCGCCGCCCGCCTGAAGACCTGCCCGCCTTGCTGGCCGGCTGGCGCGGCGAGCTGGCGCAGCTCGACTCCGCCGCCGACCTCGCCCGGCTGGAGCAGGCCACGCACACCGCGCACACCGCCTACACGCAAGCGGCCAAGCAGCTCTCGCGCCAGCGCAGCGCTGCCGCCCCGCGCCTGGCCGATGCCGTCACCCAGGCCATGCAAAGCCTGGGCATGGCCGGTGGCCGCTTTGCCGTGGCGCTGGAGCCGCTGCCCGCGCCCGCCGCGCACGGGCTGGAAAACGTGGCCCTGCAAGTGGCCGCCCATGCCGGGGGCACCCCGCGCGCCATCGACCGCGTCGCCTCCGGCGGCGAGCTGTCGCGCCTGGCGCTGGCCATTGCCGTGACCACCAGCGCGCTGGGCGAAGCCGGCACGCTGGTCTTTGACGAGGTGGACGCGGGCGTGGGCGGCGCGGTGGCCAACACCGTGGGCCAGCTGCTGCGCCAGCTCGGGCGCGACAGGCAGGTGCTGTGCGTCACCCACCTGCCGCAGGTGGCCGCCTGCGCCGACCACCACCTGCGCGTGGCCAAGCAGGCCGAAGCCGCAGGCACCGTCAGCCACGTCGCCCCCGTTGCGGGCGATGCCCGCACCGCCGAAATCGCCCGCATGCTGGGCGGCGAAACCCTGTCCGACGCCACGCTGGCACACGCGCGCGAAATGCTCGCCAGCCCGGCCAACAGCGCCGCCACCCCGCGCCCGCGCAAGGCACGCGCATGAGCACGAACACCAGCGCCAACGCACGCGAGCTGGTCGTCATCACCGGCATGTCCGGCTCCGGCAAGTCGGTGGCGCTGCACGCGCTGGAAGACGTGGGCTACTACTGCGTGGACAACCTCCCGCCCGAGCTGCTGGAGCCCCTCATCGCGCTGGAAAGCACCCGCGGCCTGCGCCGCCTGGCCATTGCCATGGACGTGCGCAGCGGCCAATCGCTGCCGCAGGTGCCGCTGCTGCTGCACGGCCTGCGCGCCAAGGGCATGACGCTGCGCGCCATTTTTCTGGACGCCAGCGACCAGACCCTGGTGCGGCGCTTTTCCGAAACGCGCCGCCGCCACCCCCTGTCGCTGCCGGGTGACGCGCACGGCCAGTCCGCGCTGATGCAAGCCATCGCGCGCGAACGCGAGCTGCTGGCCGACCTGCGCGAGCGCTCGCACGTCATCGACAGCAGCCACCTGCGCACCGCGCAGCTGCTGGCCAACGTCAAGGCGCTCATCGCCGCGCCGCCCGCGCACCTGACGCTGGTGTTCGAGTCCTTCGCGTTCAAGCGCGGCATCACGCTCGATGCCGACTACCTGTTCGACGTGCGCATGCTGCCCAACCCGCATTACGACGCCGACCTGCGCCTGCTCACCGGGCGCGACCAGCCCGTGATCGACTTCCTCGACGCCCAGCCCGACGCCCAGCGCATGCTGGCGCAAATCACCGACTTTCTGCACACCTGGCTGCCCGCGCTGGCGCGCGACCACCGCAGCTACGTCACCGTGGCCATCGGCTGCACCGGCGGGCAGCACCGCTCGGTTTACCTGGTCGAAAAACTCGCGGCCCGCTTCGCGCAAGACTGGCTCACCCTCTGCCGCCACCGCGAGCTGGATGCGGCCAAGCCCTGAGCGCGGCGGTGTCGTTGCCAGAAAAAGTCTGGCCGCACTTTCTGGCAAGGCCATCGCATGACGTCTGACTTCTTCAAAAAAACATAGCTGCTTGCGTATGTATTTAAACAAATTCATATATAAAACACTATGAAAACGTTTAAAAACGTACGCAAGCAGCTATGTTTTTTATAATCACCCTTCATTCAACGCCAACAAGTCGGCCTGACTGAGCCAGCGCCACTGGCCGGGTGCCAGATCGTCCGGCAGCGCCAGCGCACCGATGCGCAAGCGGTGCAGCGCCTCCACATGGTTGCCCACGGCAGCCAGCATGCGCTTGACCTGGTGGTACTTGCCCTCGGTCAGCGTCAGGCGCAGCTGGTGCGCCGCCACGATCTCGCACGCGGCAGCGCGCACGGGGGCGGGGTCGTCGCGCAGCACCACGCCTTGCAGCAGGCGCTGGGTTTGCTGCGCATCCAGTGGCCGCGCGGTGCGCACCTCATACACCTTGGGCACATGGCGGCGGGGCGAATTCATGCGGTGGATGAAAGCGCCGTCGTCACTCAGCAGCAGCAAGCCGGTGGTGTCCTGGTCGAGCCGCCCCACGGCCTGCACGCCCATCACCTTGGCCGACGACTTGGTGGCCGGCGGGCGCTGGCGCAGCGGCGCGGGCAGCAGCGTGTACACACTCGGCCACGCGCCAGGCTTTTGCGAGCACTCATGCCCCACCGGCTTGTGCAGCATCAAATAGGCACGCGGCTGGTAAAGCCAGTCCTGCCCCTGCACGCCAAACGCAAGGCCCTCGCCGCCGGTGTCCACCTCGGTGGCAGGGTCGGTGCACACCTGCCCGCCAAGGCGCACCAGCCCTTGCTCGATCAGCCCCGCACACACGCGGCGGGTGCCGAAACCCTGGGTGAACAACAAATGGTCAAGACGCATGAAAACAGGTGAAAAACAACGGGTGTCGCGACATCAGGATGGACGCCATCCGGCTGGATGTGACCCGCCGGGCGCCTTGAGATGCCCGGCAAGATTGCTTTTTTTGCGCAAGCCGTGACAACAACGCAGCGCCCTTCATCCGTGACTTTATGCCGTTTTGCATGGCGCCTGCCGACACGCCGGGGCCGTCGCGTGCGCTGCGTCACGGCATGACAGGGACAATAGGTAACCGGGTAACAGCTTGAAGCAATTTATTATCGCCCGGAGATACCATTACGAGTAACTGGATATCAGGGAGTCAAAAGTTGTGAACGCATTGTCCGGCCCCATGGGGGTCGTCCTCGTCGTACTGGGTGCCATCGGCCTGCTGATCGGCGTTGTCTACGCCGGTTTCCTGCTGGCGCAGCGCCGCAAGCGCAAGGCAGCGCCGGCCAAGCGGCGTGTGCTGCCGCGCCAGTGGCCACTGAACCCGCGGCCCCTGGCCAGCACGGCCGAGCGGCGCGTGTGGCACTGGCTGCACAACACTTTTCCCGAGCACCATGTGCTGCCCAAACTGCCGCTGACGCGCTTCACCATGCCGCGCGAGCCGGGTCAGGGCAACGAGTGGTTCGAGATGCTCAGCGGCGCGTATTGCAGCTTCACCATCTGCAACGACGAAGCACGCGTGGTCGGCTGCGTGGACGTGCTGGGGCCGCGCGGCATCTCTCGCGCCAACCGGCATCTGAAGCAGACCCTGCTGGGCCAGTGCGGCATCGGCTACTGGGTGCTGTCGCACGAGGCGCTGCCCGCGCCCGAGGTGCTGCGCACCGAGTTTCTGGGCGCCGCCGGAGAGGACTCGCTGCCGCCGTCCACCGAAAGCCACCGCCTCGACAGCATGCGCCAGCACCTGCATGAAATGCTCGACCGCAACCGCGGCCAGCGCTACCACCAGGCACTGAGCCAGAACGGCAACGGCCCCGACGCCGACGTCACCCCCTGGCCGCAACCCAACTCCTTCCTGGGCGCGCTCGACAGCCGAACGGGCAGCCTGAAGTAGCGCACGCCCCTGCAACGACAACCCTGCAAGCCTATCCCGCGCGCTTCAGGGCATCTCTCGTGCAACAGCGTGAGATGTGTGCATGCACAAGCGCCTGACAGCGCTCAGGCCAGCCGGATGAAGTGCGCGCGGTAGTGCGCCAGCTCGTCGATGGATTCGTGCACGTCGGCCAGGGCCGTGTGCGCCTGCTGCTTCTTGAACGCCTCCACCACGGCGGGGCGCCAGCGGCGGGCCAGCTCCTTCAAGGTGCTGACGTCGATGTTGCGGTAATGGAAAAACGCCTCCAGCCGGGGCATGTACTTCACCAGAAAGCGCCTGTCCTGGCCGATGGTGTTGCCGCACATGGGCGATGTGCCCTTGGGCACGTGGCGCTGCAAGAAGGCGATGAGCTGCGCCTCGGCATCGGCCTCGGTCAGGGTGGATGCCTTCACTTTCTCGATCAGGCCGCTGCGCCCGTGCGTGCCCTTGTTCCAGGCGTCCATCGCGTCCAGCACGCTGTCTGGCTGGTGGACCACCAGCACCGGGCCTTCCACGCGCGGCGTGAGATCGGGGCCGGTGACGATCACCGCGATTTCGATGATGCGCTCCTTCTCGGGGTCAAGCCCGGTCATCTCGCAGTCAAGCCACACCAGGTTCTGGTCGGACAAAGCAAGCGCGGGCGCGGCAACGGGCGCGGTTGCCTCAAAAGGTGTTGAAGTGTCAGTCATGGTGCGCGATTGTCCATCGCCCGGCACAGACGGGGTTCGGCATGCACGCCCAACGCCCAACCTCTTTCTTCAAGCCCTACACTTGTCGCCCTTTTCCCACGTGGCCCACCCTTGACCGACTCGCCCTTCTCCACCCTGTCGCCCGCGCTGCTGACCAGCGCCGTGTTCTGCCTGGCGCTGATGGCCAACGTGATCACCCGGCTGTGGCTGGCCTCGCGCCAGGTGCGGGCCGTGGCCACCCACCGCAGCGCGGTGCCCGCCGAATTCGCCGCCAGCATCAGCCTTGAAGCACACCGGCGCGCCGCCGACTACACGCTTGCCAAGCTGCGCGTGGGCCTGCTGGAGATGGCGCTGGCCACCATGGTGCTACTGGCCTGGACGCTGCTGGGCGGGCTGGACTGGCTGAACAACCTGCTGCTGGACGCCATCGGCCCGCGCCCGCTCATGCAGCCGCTGGCGCTGCTGCTGGCGTTTTCCTTCATCGGCAGCGCCATCGAGCTGCCGCTGGGGCTGTACCACACCTTCGTGCTGGAGCAACGCTTCGGCTTCAACAAGATGACGCTCAAGCTCTGGCTGGCCGACCTGCTCAAGTCCACCCTGCTCAGCCTGGCGCTGGGCGTGCCGCTGGCGCTGGGCGCGCTGTGGCTGATGCAGGCCACCGGCAGCCTGTGGTGGCTGTGGACCTGGGCCGCGTGGATGGGCTTGAGCCTGGCCTTGATGGTGATCTACCCCACCCTCATCGCGCCGCTGTTCAACAGCTTCAAGCCGCTGCAAGACGATGCGCTGAAAGAGCGCGTCACGCGGCTGATGGCGCGCAGCGGGTTTGCGGCCAAAGGCCTGTTCGTGATGGACGGCAGCCGCCGCAGCGCGCATGCCAACGCCTATTTCACCGGCTACGGCGCAGCGCGCCGCGTGGTGTTCTTCGACACCCTGCTGGAGCAACTCAGCCCGCCCGAAGTCGAGGCCGTGCTGGCGCACGAGCTGGGGCACTTCAAGCACAGGCACCTGGCCAAGCGCATTGCGGGCCTGTTCGCCTTCAGCTTCGCGGGCCTGGCGCTGCTGGGCTGGCTGGCCGCGCAGCCGTGGTTCTATGCCGGCCTGGGCGTCACCCCCAACCTGCCGTCCGCCATGGGCGGGGCCGTGCCCAACCACGCGCTGGCCCTGCTGCTGTTCATGCTCACGGTGCCGGTGTTCAGCTTTTTCCTCTCGCCGCTCATGGCCCGGCTCTCGCGCCACCACGAGTTCGAGGCCGACGCCTACGCCGCCGCCCAGGCCAGCGCGCCAGACCTGGTCAGCGCCCTGGTCAAGCTCTACAAGGACAACGCCAGCACGCTCACGCCCGACCCGCTGTACGTGCGCTTTTACTACTCGCACCCGCCCGCCAGCGAGCGCATCGCGAGGCTGCAAGGACACATGACTTCGCTGCGCTCCATGACCAGCGCTGGCGCGCCATGACGAATGACAAAGGCGCCGTGCCAATGGATGCGTCCGGTCATTTGTCATGCGCCGAAGGCGCGGTCATGCGTCATCGCGCACCCCTGGCGTTTCATGCCGCGCGGGCAGCGCGTCAGCACAATGGATGACTGAGATGAGCGCCCCACCCCGCCTTTCAGCGCCCGCCATCGACGCCTTCGTGCAGACACACCCCGGCTGGCTGCACACCGCCCACGCGATCGAGAAAACCTGGCGCTTTGCCGACTTCCACCGCACCATGTCTTTCGTCAACGCCGTGGCGGGCGTGGCCCACCGCCTGGATCACCACCCCGAGCTGGTGGTGAGTCACAGCCGCTGCACCGTGCGCTGGCACACACACGACGCAGGCGGCGTGAGCACACGCGACTTCGCTGCCGCCGAAGCCGTGGACGCGCTGCCCGAGGCCGCCGCCACGGCCCTCCCCCGCGTCTGAGCGCCGCATGGGCAAGCCGCGCCGCGCCCCGCCCCCCGCCGATGCGGCGGCCATGACGGCGGGTCTGGTCGTCTCCAGCCACGGGCGGCACTGCGTGGTTGAAACGGCGGACGGCGAGCGCGTCATCTGCCACCCGCGCGGCAAGAAACTCACCGTGGTGGTGGGCGACCGCGTGCGCTGGCTGCCCAGCCAGGATGAAGGCACCGTTGAGCGCATCGACGAGCGCCGCAACCTGCTCTACCGCCAGGACGAGGTGCGCACCAAGTCCTTCGCCGCCAACCTGGATCAGGTGCTGATCCTCGTGGCCGCCGAGCCGGCGTTTTCAGAGCACCAGCTCGCCCGCGCCCTGATTGCCTGCGAGGCCGCGCACATCGCGCCGCTGATTGCGCTCAACAAGGCCGACCTGGGCGCGGCCTTTGCCCACGCCTGGCAGCGCCTTGCGCCCTACCGCGCGATGGGCTACACGGTGCTGCCGCTGGCTGCCGAGCCGCGCGACGCACTCGCGCAGGGCGACGGCATGCCCGCGCTGCTCGCGCGCCTGCAAGGCCGCGCCACCCTCATCCTCGGCCCCAGCGGCGCGGGCAAGAGCACGCTCATCAACCGCACCGTGCCCGGCGCAAACGTGCCCACGGGCGAAATCTCGCAAGCGCTCAACTCGGGCAAGCACACCACCACCACCACCACCTGGCACTGGCTGGACGCTGCCCGCACCAGCGCCCTGATCGACTCACCCGGTTTTCAGGAATTCGGCCTGCGCCACATCGACCCCATGCAGCTGGCCGCCTACATGCCCGACATCAAGCCACACGTGGCCGCGTGCAAGTTCTACAACTGCACGCACCTGCACGAGCCGGGTTGCGGCGTCATATCCGCCATAAAATCAGGTGAAATCGTCGGTAGAATAAGCGCAATCCGCTATAAAATATACAGCGATCTGTTTGGTGAACTGAGCACCACCAGCTAAGGCAGCGGCGCGCTTCAGCCCACCACTTTCAAGCCCACCTGCGCGGGCGCGGCCAGCTCGGCAAAGCGGGCGCGGATGGCCGCTTCGATGCCCGGCGCGTCCAGCCCCTGCGCCGCCAGCAGCCGCACCGGGTCACCGTGCTCGATGAAGGCGTCGGGCAGGCCCAGCTGCAACAGCGGCATCACCGTGCCGCTGGCGGCCAGCGCCTCGGCCACCGCGCTGCCGGCGCCGCCCATCACGCTGCCTTCTTCCAGCGTGACCAGCGCGTCGTGCGTGGCGGCCACCTGGGCCAGCAGATCGGCATCCAGCGGCTTGGCCCAGCGCATGTTGACGACCGTGGCATTCAGCGCCTCAGCCGCTTGCAGCGCGGGGTACAGCAGCGTGCCAAAGGCCAGGAGGGCGATGCGCTCGCCCTCGCGTCGCACCTCGCCCTTGCCAAAGGGCAGCGCGCTCAAATTGGCCAGCGGCGCCACGCCCACGCCCGCGCCGCGCGGGTAGCGCACGGCCACGGGGTGGTCTTGCTCATATGCAGTGGTGAGCAGCTGGCGGCATTCGCGCTCGTCCGCCGGGCAGGCCACGCTCACATTCGGGATGCAGCGCAGGTAGGCGATGTCGTAATTGCCCGCGTGCGTGGCCCCATCCGCCCCCACCAGCCCCGCGCGGTCAAGCGCGAAGACGACGGGCAGGTTCTGGATGGCCACGTCGTGAATGAGCTGGTCATACGCGCGCTGCAAGAAGGTGGAGTAGATCGCCACCACGGGCTTCAGCCCCTCGCACGCCAGCCCGGCGGCAAAGGTGACGGCGTGCTGCTCGGCAATGCCCGTGTCGTAATAGCGCCCCGGAAAGCGCTGGTGAAACTCGACCATGCCCGAGCCTTCGCGCATGGCGGGGGTGATGCCCACCAGGCGCTCGTCCTGCTCGGCCATGTCGCACAGCCACTGGCCGAACACCTGGGTAAAGGTCTGCCGGGGCGCGGCAGCGGGCTTGACCAGGCCGATGGCGGGGTCGAACTTGCCCGGCCCGTGGTAGGCCACGGGATCGGCCTCGGCCAGCTTGTAGCCCTGGCCCTTTTTGGTGACCACGTGCAGAAATTGCGGGCCCTCCTGCGCGGCCATGCGGTCGCGGATGTTCTCGAGCGTGGGGATGAGCGAATCCAGGTCGTGCCCGTCGATGGGGCCGATGTAGTTGAAGCCGAACTTCTCGAACAGCGTGGCGGGCACCACCATGCCCTTGGCGCCTTGCTCCAGCCGTTTGGCCAGCTCGAACAGCGGCGGCACGGGGCCGAGCATGGTCTTGCCCACGTTCTTGGCGGCGGCGTAGAAGCCGCCGCTCATCAGCTGCGCCAGGTAGCGGTTGAGCGCGCCCACGGGCGGGCTGATGGACATGTCGTTGTCGTTGAGCACCACCAGCAGGCGCGCATCGCGCTCCACACCCGCGTTGTTCAGCGCCTCGAAGGCCATGCCCGCCGTCATGGCGCCGTCGCCGATGATGGCCACGGCCTTGCGGTCTTCGCCCTTGTGCCGCGCGGCGGCGGCCATGCCCAAGGCGGCGCTGATGCTGGTGGACGAGTGCGCGGTGCCGAAGGTGTCGTATTCGCTTTCTTCGCGGCGCGGAAAGCCCGAGATGCCGCCCGACTGCCGCAGCGTGGGCATGCGCTCGCGCCGGCCGGTGAGGATCTTGTGCGGGTAGGTCTGGTGGCCCACGTCCCACACCAGGCGGTCGTCGGGCGTGCTGAACACGTAGTGCAGCGCGATGGTCAGCTCCACCGTGCCCAGGTTGGAGCTGAGGTGCCCGCCCGTGCGCGCCACGTTGTGCAGCACGCATTCGCGCAGCTCGTCGGCCAGGCTCTTGAGTTGTGTGCGCGGCAGGCGGCGCAGATCGGCAGGGCTTTGAATGGATTCGAGAAGGTTCGTGGGCATGTCAGTTATCCATAGCGCTGCGCACTACCCGCATGGCATGAAACGCCAGCGGTGCGCGATGACGAATGACTGCGCTCTGGCGAGCGCATGACAAATGACTCGCGACATCGGTGTGCACGATGCATTTGTCATTTGTCATGGCGCGCCAGCGCCAGTCATGGAGCGCAGCGAAGTCATGTTTCATTTCAGTTCTTGCGGTTCACGACCAGATCGGCCAGGGCGCGCAGGCGTGCGGAATCGGGCAGGCCGGTGGCGTTAAGCGCGCGGTGCGCCTGCGCCAGCAGTTCATCGGCCAGCGCCTCGGACGCGGGCAGGCCCAGCAGCGAGACATAGGTGGGTTTGTCGGCGGCGGCGTCCTTGCCCGCCGTCTTGCCTAAAGCGGCAGAATCGGCAGTGACGTCCAGCACGTCATCCACCACCTGAAACGCCAGGCCGATGGCCGCGCCGTAGTCATCCAGCGCGGCCAGGGTGGCCGCAGGCAGGTCAGCGGGCGCGCAGGCCGCACCCATGCGCACGCTGGCTTGCAGCAGCGCGCCGGTCTTCAGGCGGTGCATGGCGCGCAGCTCGGGCTCGGTCAGGGGCTTGCCCACGCTCGCCAGGTCGATGGCCTGGCCGCCAGCCATGCCTTCGCCACCGGCAGCGCGTGCCAGCAGGCGGCACAGCGCGGCCTGCATCGCGGCGGGCACTTGCGCTTCATCCGGCGTCAGCAGCTCGAACGCCAGCGCTTGCAGCGCATCGCCCGCCAGCAGCGCCTGCGCCTGGCCAAACTGCACATGCACGGTGGGCTTGCCGCGGCGCAGCACGTCGTTGTCCATGCACGGCATGTCGTCGTGGACCAGCGAGTAGGCATGGATCAGCTCCACCGCGCAGGCCGCGCGCAAGGCCGCGTGCGGCTGGCCCTGCACGGCTTCGCACGCGGCCAGCACCAGCAGCGGGCGCAGGCGCTTGCCGCCGTCCAGCACGGCGTAGCGCATGGCCTGGCCGAGGCCCGCAGGCGCATCGGCCGGTACCCAGGCGGTGAGCGCGTCTTCCACGCGGGTCAGCTGGGCCTGGCTCCAGGCGGCGAAGTCCGGGCGGGGGTCGGGGGTGTTCATTCGTCTTTCCAGGGCTTGGCAGCGCCGCTGTCGTCCAGCACCTTCACCTGCTCTTCCACCGTCTGCAAACGCTCACGGCACCAGTGCAGCAGCTCGGTCCCGCGCTGGTACTGGCCCAGCAACTCCTCCAGCGGCAACTGGCCTGACTCGAGGCCGGCGATCAATTGCTCCAGCTCGCGCACGGCATCGCCATAGCTGGCGGGCGTTGCGGCTCGGGCGGTGGCTTTCTTGGACATCACTTCAGGGCAAGGCAAAGCGCCCCATTTTATGGAGTTGTCACACGCTGCCGCTCCGCCTGCGCGGCGCGGCTGCCCGTTCGGCCCCTGTTCACGCGGCCCAGGCGGGCATCGAGCGGGCATGAAACGCGGCCGTCGGCTAAAATTCGCAGTTCCCTTCGCAAAAATCGCGAAGCGGTTCACGCGCGCAATATCCTCGGATGCCAGGCGCTTACTTCCTGCCCCTTCATAGGGGGAGCCTTTAGGTCGGAACCCCATGTCTGATTTAAGTCTTCAATTACAGCAGGCGGCAAGTCAACTTCCCGTCCCCTCTTACTTCGATGCGGCCCTTTTTGCACGCGAAAAGGAGCTGCTCTTCGATGCCGGCCCCCGCTACGTTGGCCACTCGCTTGCCGTGCCCCACCCGGGCGACTATTTCGCCCTGCCGCAAGAGGCCGAAGGCCGCGCGCTGGTGCGCAACGCGCAGGGCGGCCTTGAGCTTGTCTCCAACGTCTGCCGCCACCGCCAGGCCGTCATGCTCAAGGGCCGTGGCTCGCTGCGCGCGCAGGGCAAGGGCCATGCGGGCGGCAACATCGTGTGCCCGCTGCACCGCTGGACCTACAGCGACAAGGGCCAGCTGCTGGGTGCGCCCCACTTCAGCCACGACCCCTGCCTGAACCTGAACAACTACCGCCTGCGCGAGTGGAACGGCCTTTTGTTCGAGGACAACGGCCGCGACATCACCGCCGACCTGGCCGGCATGGCCGAGGCGGCCAACCTGTCGTTCGACGGCTACCAGCTCGACCACGTGGAACTGCACGAGTGCCACTACAACTGGAAGACCTTCATCGAGGTCTATCTGGAGGACTATCACGTCGGGCCTTTCCACCCGGGTCTCGGCAACTTCGTCACCTGTGACGACTTGCGCTGGCAGTTCGGGCACGAGTATTCGGTGCAGACCGTGGGCGTGGCCCCCGCGTTCAAGCCCGGCTCCGACGTGTACAGGAAGTGGCACGAGGTGCTGCTGAACTACCAGGGCGGCGAAAAGCCCACGCGCGGGGCCATCTGGCTCACCTACTACCCGCACATCATGGTCGAGTGGTACCCGCACGTGCTCACCGTCAGCACGCTGCACCCGGTCAGCCCCGACAAGACGCTGAACATGGTGGAGTTTTACTACCCCGAGGAAATCGCCTGCTTTGAGCGCGAGTTCGTCGAGGCGCAGCGCGCCGCCTACATGGAAACCTGCATCGAGGACGACGAGATCGCCGAGCGCATGGACGCGGGCCGCAAGGCACTGCTGGCGCGCGGCGACAACGAAGTCGGCCCCTACCAGAGCCCCATGGAAGACGGCATGCAGCACTTCCACGAGTGGTACCGCAGGAAAATGGGGGCCGCGCCCCTGAACACCTGACGGCGCTTGACGAAAGCAGCCCCCCGAAAGCGCTGGTTGCTGCGTCAACCAGCGCTTTTGTTTTGATAGCTGCTTGCGCTTGATTGGCGTGCGCAAGCAGTTGTTTGCCTCATAATCGCGCCCCATGCAAGCCGCCTGGATGATCGCCGCCTCCCTGTTTTTCGCCAGCATGGGGGTGTGCATCAAATACGCCTCGGCCCACTTCGGCCCGCTGGAGATCGTGTGCTACCGCGGCGCGATCGGCATCGTGTTCATGTGGCTGTTCGCGCGCTCGCGTGGCGTGACGCTGCGCACCACCGTGCCGATGATGCACGTCTGGCGCAACGTGGTCGGCGTGACGGCGCTGGTGTGCTGGTTCTACGCCATCGCCTACCTGCCGCTGGCCACGGCCATGACGCTGAACTACATGAGCGGCGTGTGGGTGGCCGCCTTTCTGGTGGGCGGCACGCTGCTGATGGGCAAGATCGCCGACGTGCGGCGGCAGGGCCCGCTGGTGCTGGCGGTGATGGCCGGTTTTGCCGGCGTGGTGATGATGCTGCGCCCCACGCTGGCGCAGGACCAGCTGTTCGCCGGGCTGATCGGCCTGCTGTCGGGGCTGATGTCGGCGCTGGCCTACATGCAGGTGGCGGCGCTCGGCCGCGTGGGCGAGCCGGAGGCGCGCACGGTGTTCTATTTCTCGGTCGGCGCGGCGCTGGCGGGCGGCATCGGCATGCTGTTTTTCGACATGCACCCGCTGAACACGCCGCAGGCGCTGTGGCTGCTGCCCATCGGCATCCTGGCCGCGCTGGGCCAGCTGTGCATGACGCGCGCCTACACGCGCGGCGCCACCATGATCGTGGCCAACTTGCAATATTCGGGCATCGTCTTCGCCGCCCTGTTTGGCCTGGTGCTCTTTGGCGACCAGATTCCGCTGATCGGCTGGCTGGGCATGGCCACCATCATTGCCAGCGGCATGACCGCCACCTTCCTGCGCGCCCGCGCCCTGCCCAACCCACCTGCCGAGGAACGCTGAGCCATATGTACACGCACCTGATATCCGCTGCCGAACTCCAGTCGCTGCAAGCCACCGGCAAGCCCCTGCTGGTGTTCGACTGCTCGTTCGATCTGGCCGACCCGGCCAGGGCCGACGCGATGTTTGCCGACAGCCGCATCGCGGGCGCCGTGCAGGCCCACCTTGACCGCGACCTGAGCGCGCACAGCACTGCCGATGCCGTCAATGGCGGCCGCCATCCGGTACCCAAAAGAGAGCTGTTCGCGCAGACGATGCAAGCGCTGGGCCTGAAAAACGACATGCAAGCCGTGGTGTACGACCGCAACGCCGCCAACTACTGCGGCCGCCTGTGGTGGATGCTGAAATGGGCCGGGCATGAGGCCGTGGCCGTGCTCGACGGCGGCCTGCAAGCCTGGACGGCGGCGGGCGGCGCGCTGGCATCCGGCCCCGCCGAGCCACGCGCGGCGGGCAACTTCGCGCTCAAGCCCCCGCTGCGCCGCCTGGTCATGCAAAGCGAGGTGGTGCAAAACGAGGGCACGCAAACGCTGATCGACGCGCGCGGCGCGCCGCGCTACCGCGGCGAAGTGGAGCCGCTCGACCCCGTGGCCGGGCACATCCCCGGCGCACTCAACCGCCCTTTCACCGAGAACTTCACGCCCGATGGCCGCTTCAAGCCCGCCGCCATGCTGAAGGCCGAGTTCGACGCCCTGCTGGCAGGCCGCGCGCCGGGCAGCGTAGTGGCCTACTGCGGCAGCGGCGTGAGCGCCGTGCCCAACCTGCTGGCGCTGGAGCTGGCCGGCTACCCGCCTGCGGGGCTGTACGCAGGCAGCTTCAGCGAATGGAGCCGCACGCCGGGCCTGCCCGTGGCGCGGGTTTGAGCTTGCCCGCTCAGCCGAAGACGGTGGGCATCGACAGCGCGCCGCCCAGCAAGCGGCCCTGCCAGCTGCCCAGCACCATTGACACCACCTGCAAGCCCACCACCGCCACCAGCGGCGACAAGTCCACCCGGCCCACCAGCGGCAACACGCGGCGAATGGGGGCCAGCAGCGGCTCGCACAGGCGCGCGAGCATGTCGCGCACCAGCGACGGGCTGCCCAGCCACGACAGGATGGCCGTCACCACGATCACCGCCGTGGCCACCGACACCGCCAGCCTCGCCACGCCCAGCAAGGCCAGCAGGGGCGCCAGCGCCCAGCTGCTGATCCCCGCAAAGGCCATCAGCACCAGAAACTGCACCAGCTTCAGCAGCCACGCCGCCGTGAAGCTGGCCACATCCAGCCGGCGCGAAGACGGCAGCACTTTTTTCAGCGGCCTCACCAGCCAATCGGTGAGCGCCAGCACGAACTGGCCCACCGGGTGATGCATGGGCATGGCGCGCCAGTGCATGTAGCAGCGCAGCAGGCAAGCGCCGCCCACCAGCGTCACGGCCACATCAAGCAGGAAATAAACGATCTGGAACAGCATGGTCGGTCAAGGCGCTGCACCGGCAGCGGCACAACAATGGAATGGAAGAAAAGCCGCCGTAAACGGCATCGCAAAAACGGCACCGGGAAAGCGCCATGCGGGCGGACATTGTTCACGGCGCAAGCGCCCTGCGGGCGAGCCGCGCGCCAGCCTGCGTGCGATGATAGCCGCGCCCTGCGCGCCCGCCGCTGGCGCATTCCGCACGGCACGCGCACGTGGCGCACCGCCCTGATTCAGCTCCCCCCGCATGACCGCTTCTTCCCTTGCCCTCGCCTCCCTGCCCCTGTTTCCGCTGGGCACCGTGCTGTTTCCCGGCGGCGTGCTGCCGCTGCGCGTGTTCGAGGTGCGTTACCTCGACATGATCGGCAAATGCCACAAGGCCGGTGCGCCCTTCGGCGTGGTGGCCCTGCGCCAGGGCAGCGAAGTGCGCCAGCCCGGCGCGCCCGAGGAGCAGCTGCACCTGCTGGGCACGCTGGCGCACATCCGCAGCCTGCGGCAAGACCAGCCCGGCCTGCTGCATGTGGAATGCGCCGGCACGCAGCGCTTTCGCGTGGACCGCCCCTCGCGCCTGGCGCATGGCCTGTGGGTGGCCGACGTGAGCCTGCTGCCCGCCGACACCCCCGTGGCCATTCCGCAAGACCTGGCGCACACCGCCGCCGCGCTGCGCCAGGTGCTGGCCCAACTGCGCCAGCGCCCCGGCGCCGCGCTGCCGCCTGAAAGCCAGCACCAGTTCGACGACTGCGCCTGGGTGGCCAACCGCTGGTGCGAGCTGCTGCCGCTTCCCCTGCCGCAAAAGCAGCAGCTCATGGCACTGGACAACCCGCTGCTGCGGCTGGAGCTGGTGGCCGACATGCTCGGCAAAGCGGGCATCGAGCAGGCGAGCCATTGACGTTCATCTCACCGCAGAGGGGCAGAGAACGCAGAGCTTCGCAGAGAAAGTCCTTGTTTTTCCTCTGCGAAGCTCTGCGTTCTCTGCCCCTCTGCGGTGAAGGCATTCAACCAAAACAATAGCTGTTTGCGTACGTTTTTAAACGTTTTCAGATATAAAACTATCTGAAAACGTTTAAAAACGTACGCAAGCAGCTATCTTTTTAAACTTCAGTTCATTACCGACGTCGAATGGTTGATCGGCCCGGGCGGTGGCTCGGGCAGGCTGAACACCTGGCGCAGGTAGCTGAGGTAGCCCTCGTCTTCCACCATCGTCTTGCCCGGCGTGTCGGAGATCTTGGCCACGGGCTGGCCGTTGCAGCCGACCATCTTCAGCACGATTTGCAGCGGCTCCGGCCCCAGGTCGTTGGTCAGGTTGGTGCCCACGCCAAAGGCCACCTGAATGCGCCCGTCAAAGCGCTTGAACAGCTCGATGCAGCGCGGCATGTTCAGCCCGTCGCTGAACACCAGCACCTTGGTGCGCGGGTCGCACCGGTTGGCCTGGTAGTGCGCGATCATGCGCTCGCCCCACTGAAACGGGTCGCCCGAGTCGTGCCGCGCGCCGTCGAAGAGCTTGCAGAAATACATGTCGAAGTCGCGCAGAAAGGCGTTCATGCCGTACACGTCGGACAGCGCAATGCCCAGGTCGCCGCGATACTCCTGCGCCCACTTCTCGAAGGCGAACACCTGGCTGTCGCGCAGGCGCGGGCCCAGCGCCTGGCAGGCTTGCAGGTATTCGTGCGCCATGGTGCCCATGGGGCGCAGGCCCAGTTCCTTGGCAAACCACACGTTGCTGGTGCCGGTCAGCTGGCTGCCTTCGCCCACGCCCAGCCGGTGCTTGAGCGTCAGCAGCACCTCGCGCTGCCACGCGCCCGAAAAGCGCCGGCGCGTGCCGTAGTCGGAGATGCGCAGGCCGCGCAGCTCGGGCGCGTCGATCAGGCCCAGCTTCTCGTCCAGCCGGCGGCGGCCTTCGGCCCAGTCGAGCTGCGGCGCGGTGCGGCGGTAATACACCTCGCTCACGATGGCCAGCACCGGAATCTCGAACATGATGGTGTGCAGCCACGGCCCGCGCACGCGGATGTCGATCTCGCCCGTGGGCAGAGGCGTCACGGTGATGTACTTTTCGTTGAGCCTGAACAGCCCCAGAAAATCGACGAAATCGCTCTTGATGAAGCGCATCTCGCGCATGTAGGCCAGCTCGCCCTCGTCAAAGCGCAGCTCGCACAGCTGGCGGATTTCGTCGCGAATCTCGTCTATGTAAGGCGCCAGCTGCACGCCCGGCGAACGGCACTTGAACTTGTACTCCACCTGCGCGGCCGGAAACTGGTGCAGCACCGCCTGCATCATGGTGAACTTGTACAGATCGGTGTCGAGCAGGCTCTGGATGATGCCGGGCATGGGTCGTCTCTTTCTCGTGTGCGCCAATGCGCGGGGGAGGGGTGCCAAATCAGTGTAGCGCGCGAGATGGCACTGGCCATGCCCCGCTGCCGGGGCGGCGCGCTCATTGCCGCTCGATCCTCGCGCGGGCAATCACCTCGGCCCAGCGCATGACATCGCCCGACAGGCGCTCGGCCGCGTCCTGCGGGGTGCCGGGGCACGGCTCCAGGTTCAGCGTTTGCAGGCGGCGGCGCACGTCGGCGTCGGCCAGCGCGGCGTTCAGCGCCTCGTTGAGCCGCTGCACCACATCGGGCGGCGTGCCTGCGCGCGCGGCCAGGCCGTTCCATGACGTGGCGTCCAGCCCCGCCACGCCGGCTTCTTGCGCGGTGGGCACGTCGGGCAGCACGGATGAACGCCGCGCGCCGGTCACCGCCAGCGGGCGCAGCGCCCGGCCCTGAATTTGCGCCAGCAGCGGGCTGAGAATGTCCAGCCCCGCGTGCAACTGGCCGCTGCGCACGGCGGTGATCACGTCCGGCGTGCCCTTGAACGGCACCACCTGCGCGCTCAAGCCCGCCGCCGCCACCAGCCACTCGGCCGCCAGGTGCTGCGTGGTGCCGATGCTGGGCGTGCCCAGGTTCAGCTTGCCGGGTTCGCGCCGCGCAAAAGCCAGCATATCCGCCAGACGCTTGAACGGGCCGTTTTCGGCGCTCACGACCACTAGGTCGAACTGCGCCATCAGCCCCACCGGCGCAAAAGCCGTGAGCGCGTCGAACGGCAGCGACTTGAACAGCGCCTGGCTCACCGCCGTGCCGCTGGAGATGAGCAGCAGCGTGTGCCCGTCCGGCGCGGCCGACGCCACCGCCTGCCCCGCCACCACGCCGCCCGCGCCAGCCCGGTTCTCGATCACCACCGGCTCGCCCAGCGTGCGCGCCATGCGCTCGCCCACGGCGCGCGCCGTCAGGTCGGCCCCGCCGCCCGGCGCGTTGGGCACCACGATGCGCACGGCCCGGGCCGGAAACGCCGCCTGCGCCCTGAGCGCGCCCGGCCAGGCCACGGGCAGCGCAGCGGTGCCAGCCATGAAACGACGGCGACGCATGGAATGTCTCCTCTCTCTTTTTTCACGACTTACGCAAAAAGGAACAGCCCCAAGGCATCGCAAGTTGCCGAACGGCCCAATCAGGCCGGATTGCGTCCGTCATGCCCTCATTCGTGGGTGCTGCCACGGGTGCTTGCATTGTGCCGAGCCACCCGCACCATGGGCGTATGCGCGGGTATTCACCTAGTTCACAAGCCCGAAAACGGCTTGAATTTGATTATCTAAAATAATCATAATGACCCTCACAGGAGATACCCCCGCATGAGCAAGAGCCACGATCTGTCACTCGAAACCACGGGCGACGGCCAGCACATCGCCATCGTGCGGCTGACCCGCGCCAAGAAGCGCAACGCGCTGTCCGATGGCCTCATCCAGGCGCTGCAGGGCACCTTCCAGACCCTGCCCAAAAGCGTGCGCGCCGTGGTGCTCGATGGCGAAGGCGATCACTTCTGCGCCGGGCTGGACTTGAGCGAGCTGAAAGAGCGCGACGCGGGCGAAGGCGTGCACCACTCGCGCATGTGGCATGCCGCACTCGATGCCCTGCAATACGGCCCCGTGCCCGTGGTCGCCGCGCTGCACGGCGCGGTGGTGGGCGGCGGGCTGGAGCTGGCAAGTGCCGCGCACATCCGCGTGGCCGACAGCACGGCGTTCTACGCCCTGCCCGAAGGCTCGCGCGGCATCTTCGTGGGCGGCGGCGGCTCGGTGCGCATCCCCAAGCTGATCGGCGTGGCGCGCATGATGGACATGATGATGACGGGCCGCGTCTACAACGCCGAAGAAGGCGAGCGCCTGGGCTTTGCGCAATACCTCGTGCCCGCAGGCCAGGCGTTTGAGCAGGCCATGACACTGGCCGAGCGCATCGCGGGCAACGCGCCGCTGACCAACTACGCGCTGATGCACGCCCTGCCCCGCATCGCCGAGCAGCCCGCCGACCACGGCTACATGACCGAAGCCCTCATCAGCGCCATCGCCCAGGCCGCGCCCGAAGCCAAACAGCGCGTGCGCGACTTCCTTGCAGGCAAGGCCGGCACCAAGGTGAAGAAGACCCCCTGAGTCGCCTGCGGCACCTTCCCCCAGAGGGGGACGACGCCAGTGGCCGGGCCAAGCCCGCTCCACGCCCCCCGCACGGCCTGCTCCGCGGCCTTTGGTCATTCAAGACCTCCACCGCTTGATGGGCAAGCGCAAGCAGCCACAAAAAACAGAGCAACCAGAGACAAACATGAACGCCACCGCCCCGCCCCGCTACCGCCCGCTCCCCTTTGGCGTCACGCGCGTGAACGTGCGCGGGGGCGCTGGCGGCGTGCAATACCTGCATGCCGAGCAGCGCTTGCAGCCCTTTGGCGAGCGCATGTCCGACCGCCTCATCCACTGGGCCAGCACCACGCCCAACGAAACCTTCATCGCCCAGCGCGAGCGCCTGCAAGGCGGCCAGCTGGGCGACTGGCGTCGCGTCAGCTACGCGCAGGCGCTGGCTGCCGCGCGCCACATTGGCCAGGCGCTGCTCGATCGCGGCCTGTCGGAAGAGCGCCCGGTGGTGATCCTCAGTGAAAACGGCATCGACCACGCGCTGCTGGCGCTGGGCTGCATGCAGGCCGGCATTCCGTTTTCGCCCGCCTCGCCCGCCTACTCCACCATCAGCAAGGACTTCGGCAAGCTGCGCCACGTCATCGACACGCTCACGCCCGGCCTGGTCTGGGCCGAAGACGGCGAGCGCTACGGCCCGGCGCTGGCCGCTGTGACACCGGCGGGCTGCGAAATCGCCGTCTCGCGCCATGCCGATCACGCCCACCTCGAAGGCCGCCCCATCACCCTGCTGGCCGATCTGCTGGCCACCGAACCCACACCCGCCGTCGACGCCGCGCAAGCCGCCACCACGCCCGACACCATCGTCAAGTTCCTCTTCACCAGCGGCTCCACCAAACTGCCCAAGGCCGTCATCAACACCCACCGCATGTGGTGCGCCAACCAGCAGCAGATGCGCCAGTCCATGCCCATCCTGACGCAAGAGCGCCCGGTGCTCATCGACTGGCTGCCCTGGAACCACACCTTCGGCGGCAACCACAACGTCGGCCTGGTGCTGAACAACGGCGGCACGCTCTACATCGACGAAGGCAAGCCCACGCCCGCGCTGGTGGGCGAGACGCTGCGCAACCTGCGCGAGATTGCGCCGACGATGTACTTCAACGTACCCACCGGCTTCGAGGCCATCGCCCACGCGATGAAGACCGACGACGCGCTGCGCCGCAACTTTCTCTCGCGCGTGAAGATGCTCTTCTACGCCGGTGCCTCGCTCGCGCAGCCGGTGTGGAACGCGCTGTTCGACGCTGCCGAGCGCGAGGTGGGCGAGCGCATCGTCATGACCTGCGGCTTCGGCATGACCGAATCCGGCCCCTACGGCCTGTTTCCCGGCAGCCACGCCATCCAGGCGGGCGAGCTGGGCCTGCCCACGCCCGGCATGGAATGCAAGCTGGTGCCCGCAGACGGCAAGACCGAGCTGCGCTACCGCGGCCCCAACATCACGCCCGGCTACTGGCGCAGCCCGCAGGCCACCGCCGAGGCGTTCGACGACGAAGGCTTCTTCCGCACGGGCGACGCCGTGCTGTGGGTCGACGCCGCCGACCCGCACCGGGGCCTGCGCTTTGATGGCCGCATCGCCGAAGACTTCAAGCTCGCCACCGGCACCTTCGTCAGCGTGGGGCCGCTGCGCGGGCGCGTCATCGCGGGCGGCGCGCCCTACATCCAGGACGTGGTCGTCACCGGGCTGAACCGCACCGAAGTCGGCGCGCTCGTCTTTCCCACCCAGGCCGTGCGCTCGCTGGTCGATCTGCCCGCCGACGCGCCGCTGGCGCAGGTCCTGAAGCAGCACACCGTGCTGCAGAAATTCCAGAGCCTGGTGACCGACCTGTCCCTCACCGCCACCGGCAGCGCCAACCGCGTCACCCGCCTGATGCTGATGGCCGAGCCGCCCTCCATAGATCTGGGCGAAGTCACCGACAAGGGCAGCGTCAACCAGCGCGCCGTCTTGAAGCACCGCGACGATCTGGTGCAGGCGCTGTATGACGAAACGCCGGGCCACACCGTCATCAAGCCGGGCGTGGATCTATGACGAATGACGGCGGCTGCGCCGGCCCATGACAAATGACCAAACGGCATTGCGACCAGGCGCTTTTGTCATTTGTCATCGACGCCGCGCAGCGGCAAGCTCATTCGTCATTGCGTGACAACAAAGGAACCCCATGAAACCCAAAGGCTTCTTCACCCCCTTCAACGACGTCTGGCTGCTGCAAGGCGTGCGCACGCCCATGGTCGATTACTGCGGCGCACTGGGTCACATCAGCCCGACCGACTTAGGCATCAAGGCCGCGCGCGAAGCGCTCAAACGCGCAGGCGTCGCGCCATCGGACATCGGCTCGGTCGTCACCGGCAACATGGCACCGGGCGACTTCGACCAGTTCTTTCTGCCACGCCACATCGGCCTGTACGCGGGCGTGCCGATCGAGGTGCCGGCCATCATGGCGCAGCGCATCTGCGGCACGGGCTTCGAGCTGTTTAGGCAGGCGGGCGAACACATCCAGGGCGGCGCGTGCGAAGCGGCGTTGGTGGTGGGCACCGAAAGCATGACGCGCAACCCCATCGCCGCCTTCGACCACCGCACCGGCTTCAAGCTGGGCGCGCCCGTGGGCTTCAAGGACTACATGTGGGAGGCGCTCAAAGACCCCGCCGCCGGCATCAACATGATCCAGACCGCCGAGAACCTGGCCAAGCAATACGGCATCACGCGCGAGCAGGTCGATGCATTCGCCGCCGCGTCGTTCGCCAAGGCCGTGGCCGCGCAGCAAAGCGGCTTTCTGGCGGGCGAGATCGTGCCCGTGGTGAGCGAAAAATTCGAGCTCGCGGGCTATCGGGCACGCGGCATCAAGCTGCAAGGCAAGCTGACCGAAGTCGCGCAAGACACCCACCCGCGCCCCTCGCCGCTGGAGGTGTTGGCCAAGCTGCGCCCCGTGTTCGAAGGCGGCGTGCAGACCGGCGGCAACTCGTCGGCGCTGGTCGATGCCGCCGCCGCTGCCGTCGTCGCTTCGGGCGCGTATGCCAAGGCGCACGGCAAGCAGCCGCTGGCGCGCATCGTCGGCGCTGCCGCCGTCGGCGTGCCGCCCGAGATCATGGGCATCGGCCCCGCGCCCGCCATCCGCCTGCTGCTGGCGCGCGCGGGCCTCACGCTGGACGACATTGGCCGCTTCGAGATCAACGAAGCCCAAGGCGCGCAAACCCTGGCCGTCGGCCAGGAGCTGGGCCTGGACATGACCCGCCTCAACGTCAACGGCGGTGCCATCGCGCTGGGCCACCCGCTGGCCGCCACCGGCGTGCGCCTGACCCTCACCCTGGCGCGCGAGATGCAGCGCGCAGGCATCAAATACGGCATCAGCTCCGCCTGCGTCGGCGGCGGCCAGGGCATGGCCCTGCTGCTCGAAAACCCCGCCGCATGAAGGGTTCAGCGTTGAGCGTTCGGCGTTGGGCGTGAAAGTCCGAACCCGCCGCTCTC
>JAUNTQ010000001.1:105094-111874 GCA_030538605.1 Pseudomonadota bacterium | reverse complement strand
AACGCTCAACCCTCAACGCTCCACCCCATGAAAACCACCGTTTACGAAGTCAAGGTCATGTTCGGCGATTGCGACCCCGCCGGCATCGTCTTCTTTCCCAACTTCAGCAAGTGGATGGACGCCTCCTCGCTCGACTTTTTCATGCAGTGCGGCATCCCGCCCTGGCGCGAGCTGAAGAAGACGCACGGCATCATCGGCACGCCCCTGCTGGAGATCCACACCCGCTTCATGAAGCCCGCCACCTACGGCGACACGCTGCACGTACACACCAGCATCGAATCCTGGGCCACCAAGACCTTCGTGCAAAAACACCTCGTCAAGAAAGACGGCGTGGTGCTGTGCGAAGGCCGCGAAACCCGCGCCTTCGTCATCCACCCCGATGGCGAGCCCGACCGCCTCAAGGCCATCGAAGTGCCCGACTTCATCAAGCAGAAGTGCAGTTGAAGCCAATAAAAAAAGTAGCTGCCTGCGTACGTTTTAAAACATTTTAAAATAGCTTTATATATAAAAATGTTTAAAAACATACGCAAACAGCTATCAAAAAATTAAATTTTCCCTTCCCACCACCCGGAGACAAAGCCATGACCCGTTTCACCCTCAAAGCCCTTGTGGCAGCCACCGCACTGGCCGCCAGCGGCGCTGCGCTGGCGCAAATCACCGTGGGCGTCATCGCCCCCCTGACCGGCCCCGCCTCGGGCCTGGGCATTCCCGCAGGCAACCAGGTCAAGCTCTGGCCCAAGGAAATTGCCGGGCAAAAGCTCAACGTGATCGTGATGGACGACGCCACCGACCCCAACCAGGGCGTCACCCACGCCAAGCGCTTTGTCGCCAACGACAAGGTCGACGTCATCATGGGCTCCGTCGCCACGCCCGTGGCCGCCGCCATCGCCCAGGTGGCCGAAGAATCCGGCACACCGCAAGTCGCCTGGTCGCCCCTGGCCATGCCTGCGGGCAAGGACAAATGGCTCTTTCGCCTGCCCCAGTCCAACGCCGTCATGGGCCACGCCATCATCCAGCACATGCAAAAGCAGGGCATCAAAAGCGTCGGCTTTCTGGGCTACAGCGACGCCTACGGCGAAACCTGGCTGAACGACTTCCGCCCCCAGGCCGAAAAAGCCGGCATCAAGTTCGGTCCCGTCGAGCGCTTTGCCCGCGCCGACACCAGCGTCACCGGCCAGGCCCTCAAGCTCGTCGCCGCCAACCCCGACGCCATGCTCGTCGTCGCCTCCGGCAGCGGCGCGGCCATGCCCCACATGGCGCTGGTCGACCGCGGCTACAAAGGCACCATCTACCAGACCCACGCCGCCGCCACGCGCGACCTCATGCGCGTGGGCGGCAAACAGGTCGAAGGCGGCTACGTCGTCAGCGGCCCCGCCGTGCTGGCCGAGCAGCTGCCCGACGCCCACCCCGCCAAGGCCGAAGCCATCAAGTTCGTGCAGCAATACGAAAAGGCCTACGGCCCCGGCTCGCGCAACCAGTTCGCCGGCCACGCCTACGACGCCGTCCTGGTGCTGGAAAAAGCCGTGCCCATCGCCCTGCAAAAAGCCAAGCCCGGCACACCCGAATTCCGCGCCGCCCTGCGCGACGCCTTCGAGCACATGGGCCCCGTCACCCTTGCCCACGGCGTGCTCCACTGGACGCCGCAAGACCACTGGGGCTACAGCCAGGACACCGGCGTGCTCATGCGCGTGACCGGCGGCGAGTTCAAGGTCGAAAAGTAAACGCGCCCTGCGGACACACCGCAGCGCACGCCGCAAGCGGGGCACCCTTTTGCCTCGCCCGTGGCGTCCTCTGCGTCCGGCGGCCCGCCGCGCCATGCCATCATCAGCACGCGCCCTGCGGCCAACCCCGCAGCCGCCTGCCACGATGCCCCCACCCACCGACAAAAAAGCCCCCGCCTGCCCCCCCGCCTTGCAAGTGGACACCGCCTACCTGCAAACCCTGCTCGGCTACAACGCACGCCGCGCCGCCCTCACCGTCATCGCCCTGTTCGTGCCCCGCATGGCCGCTTATGGTCTGCGGCCGGTCGACTTCTCCATCCTCTCCGTCATCCGGCACAACCCCGGCATCACCTCCAAGCAGCTGTGCACCGCCCTCAGCCTGCTGCCCCCCAACCTCGTGGGCAAGATCGGCGCGCTGGACAAGCGCGGCCTGCTCACCCGCTGCCCCCACCCGCAAGACGGCCGCGCGCTGGGCCTGCACCTCACCGCCGCAGGCGACGCGCTGATGGCGCAGGCCGAAACCACCGCCTTCGAGCTGGAAAAAGACGTCACCCGCGCCCTCACCCCCGCCGAGCGCCGCACCCTCAATCGCCTGCTGCAAAAGGTGTATCGCAGCGAGTAGACCCCTAGCCGCATCTCGAACACCAGGTCAAGACCGGGTAAGCAATTTGTAGCGCCTTCCCCACGGTAACCCGCCCCCAAGAGCTATGAAACTGCTAGCGTGCTAGCAATTTGCGCTATAGTCTGCCAACGCACATCGCGCCACCAGAGGAGAAGCCTGAAATGAGTTCCAAAGAAAACGCCTCCGTAAGCCAGCTGCTGGCGCTACTGGAGTCTCGCTACGCCATCCGCGTGCTGTGGGCACTGCGCGACGGCCACCCGCAAACCTTCCGCCTGCTGCAAGACAGCGTGGGCGGCATCACCCCCAACACCCTCAACACCCGCCTGAAAGAGCTGCGCGGCGCGGGCTTCATCACGCACGACACCGACGGCTACAGCCTCACGCTGAGCGGCGCCGACCTCATCAAGCGCCTGTCCGACCTGCAAGCCTTCGCCCACCGCTGGGTGGCTGCGCAAACCAAGAAAAAGTAAGCCACACACCGGGGGCGGCCCCGTCGCCGCCCCTTTTGCTGGCCCTCTTGCCCCCATCTCGTGGCAGCGCGCCTGGCCTTGGCCAGGCGCATTGCCATCGTGAGGGGCGCTTCCTCTTTTCCTGCACCGTCTTTCAGCCCATGAGCACCACCCCACCCAGCGGCCTGCAAATCACCGACACCCAGCCCGGCACGGGCGAAGAAGCCCGCCCCGGCCAGAACGTCACCGTGCACTACACCGGCTGGCTCTACACCGGCGGCCAGCAAGGCGCCAAGTTCGACTCCAGCCGCGACCGGCGCGAGCCCTTCCAGTTCGCGCTGGGCGCGGGCATGGTCATCAAGGGCTGGGACGAAGGCGTGGCCGGCATGAAAGTCGGCGGCCAGCGCACCCTCATCATCCCGCCCGAGCTGGGCTACGGCGCACGCGGTGCCGGCGGCGTCATCCCGCCCCATGCCACGCTGAAATTCGATGTGGAGCTGCTGGGCGTGTCCTGAAAGCCGGTTGGGCAACCCACTTTCCAGGCGCCGCAAGGCGCCTTTTTCGTGGGCGAAGCGGCCTTTCCTCTTGAAAAACCCCCATCTGCACCCATGTGGGCCAACGCGAACCCGCTTACCTTCAACCCCGCCCTCCACGGCGGCTGACAAGTCACCAAGCATGTCCGACCCCTACAAGCCCTTCGACCCCACCGCACCCGGCGAGCCCTTCGCCACCCCCATGAGCCCCGAAGAGATCGAGGCCGCACAAGCCGCCGACGAAGCCGATGCCGTGGCCGAGCTGCAAACGCTGCAAGCCAGGCTGACCGAGCTGCAAGACCAGGCCCTGCGCGCGCAGGCCGAGGCGCAAAACGCCCGCCGCCGCGCCGACGAGGAAGTGGCCAAGGTGCGCAAGTTCGCCGTCGAATCCTTCGCCGAGAGCCTGCTGCCCGTGCTTGACAGCCTGCAAGCGGGCTTGCTGGTGGAAAACGCCAGCGCCGAGCAGCTGCGCGAAGGCACCGAGGCCACACTCAAGCAACTCACCGCCGCGCTGGAGCGCAACAAGGTGATGGAAGTCAACCCCGCTGCGGGCGAAAAATTCGACCCTGCCAGCCAGCAGGCCATCAGCATGGTGCCCTCCGATCTGCCCGCCAACACCGTGGTCAGCGTGCTGCAAAAAGGCTACCTGATCGCCGAGCGCGTGCTGCGCCCGGCGCTGGTCATGGTGTCCTCGGGCAACTAAGCGTCTCCATCAAGCGAAATCCACCGCTTTTCCGCTTGAAATCCACCGACTTATCCACACGTTCCTGAACAACACAATTTATCTTTTTTCGGAGCAAGAACATGGCAAAAATCATCGGCATTGACCTGGGCACCACCAACTCGTGCGTGGCCATTATGGAAGGCAACTCGACCAAGGTCATCGAGAACGCCGAAGGCGCACGCACCACGCCGTCCATCGTGGCCTATCAGGAAGACGGCGAAGTGCTGGTCGGCGCGCCCGCCAAGCGCCAGGCCGTGACCAACCCGCGCAACACCATCTACGCCGTCAAGCGCCTGATTGGCCGCAAGTTCGACGAAAAAGAGGTGCAAAAAGACATCGAGCTGATGCCCTTCCAGATCGTCAAGGCCGACAACGGTGACGCCTGGGTGGAAGTGCGCGGCAAGAAGCTCTCGCCGCAGCAAATCAGCGCGGAAATCCTGCGCAAGATGAAGAAAACCGCCGAGGACTATCTGGGCGAGCCCGTGACCGAGGCCGTCATCACCGTGCCCGCCTACTTCAACGACAGCCAGCGCCAGGCCACCAAGGACGCCGGCCGCATCGCCGGGCTGGAAGTCAAGCGCATCATCAACGAGCCCACCGCCGCGGCGCTGGCCTTCGGCCTCGACAAGCAGTCCAAGGGCGACCGCAAGATCGCCGTGTATGACCTGGGCGGCGGCACCTTCGACGTGTCCATCATCGAGATCGCCGACGTCGATGGCGAAAAGCAGTTCGAGGTGCTCTCCACCAACGGCGACACCTTCCTCGGCGGCGAAGACTTCGACCAGCGCATCATCGACTACGTCATCACCGAGTTCAAGAAAGAAGCCGGCGTTGACCTGAAAAACGACGTGCTGGCCCTGCAACGCCTGAAAGAAGCCGCCGAAAAAGCCAAGATCGAGCTGTCTTCCAGCGCCGCCACCGACATCAACCTGCCCTACATCACCGCAGACGCCTCCGGCCCCAAGCACCTGAACATCAAGCTCACGCGCGCCAAGTTCGAAAGCCTGGTGGACGACCTGGTGGAGCGCTCCATCGAGCCCTGCCGCATCGCCATCAAGGACGCCGGCATCGCCGTGGGCGAGATCGACGACGTGATCCTGGTCGGCGGCCAGACCCGCATGCCCAAGGTGCAGGAGAAGGTGAAAGAGTTCTTCGGCAAGGAGCCGCGCAAGGACGTCAACCCCGACGAAGCCGTGGCCGTGGGCGCGGCCATCCAGGGCCAGGTGCTCTCGGGCGACCGCAAGGACGTGCTGCTGCTTGACGTCACCCCGCTCAGCCTCGGCATCGAGACCCTGGGCGGCGTGATGACGAAGATGATCACCAAGAACACGACCATCCCGACCAAGTTCGCGCAAACCTACTCCACCGCCGACGACAACCAGCCGGCCGTCACCATCAAGGTCTACCAGGGCGAGCGCGAGCTGGTCAGCGGCAACAAGCTGCTGGGCGAGTTCAACCTGGAAGGCATTGCCCCCGCCCCGCGCGGCATGCCACAGATCGAAGTCACCTTCGACATCGACGCCAACGGCATCCTGCACGTCAGCGCCAAGGACAAGGCCACCGGCAAGGAAAACAAGATCACCATCAAGGCCAACTCGGGTTTGAGTGAAGCCGAAATCCAGCAAATGGTGAAAGACGCCGAGCTGAACGCCGCCGAAGACCACAAGCGCGTGGAACTGGTGCAGGCCCGCAACCAGGGCGATGCGCTGGTGCACAGCGTGCGCAAGTCCGTCACCGAACACGGCGACAAGCTGGACGCGGCCGAGAAAAACGCCATCGAAGCGGCCATCAAGGACGTCGAAGAAGCCATCAAGGGCGACGACAAGGCCGCCATCGACAGCAAGACCGAAGCCCTGATGACCGCCAGCCAGAAGCTGGGCGAAAAGATGTACGCCGACGCCGCAGCCGCCGCACAAGCCGCAGGTGCCGCCCCCGGCGGCGCACAAGCCGCATCCGCCGCCCCGGCTGATGACAACGTGGTGGATGCCGAGGTGAAGGAAGTCAAGAAGGACTGATGACGAATGACTGCGTCGCTGCGCGACTGCAATGACAGATGACAAATGATGGAGCGCAAGCACCGTCATTTGCCGGTCTAGGAAGCCTCGATGGATTTGGTCGAGGCTTTTTATCTTGCCAGTGCCGACTTTCCGAAAGAGGAAACGTTTGGCCTGAAAGCGCAAATGCGCCGCGCCGCAGTCTCCGTTTCAGCCAACATCGCCGAAGGCGCTGCCCGTCAGACAAGACCCGAATTACTTCAGTTTCTGTATATCGCCAATGGCTCACTATCGGAATTGGATACCCATCTTGAAATCGCCCGGCGATTGAACTACCTAGGGAATGTTGATGATTTGCAAAATCGCCTCAACAACGTTCAGGGCCAATTGCTCGCCGTCATCCAGTCATTGAAGCGGCCTGGCCGCTGAAGTCATTAGTCATTTGTCATTCCGTCATGGCCACAAAACGCGACTACTACGAAGTCCTCGGTGTTCCCAAGAACGCCAGCGACGATGAGATCAAGAAGGCTTATCGCAAGCTGGCGATGAAGTACCACCCCGACCGCAACCAGGGTGATGCGCAAAGCGCCGAACTGAAATTCAAGGAGGCCAAAGAGGCCTACGAGATGCTCAGCGACCCGCAAAAGAAAGCCGCCTACGACCAGTACGGCCACGCGGGCGTTGACCCCAACATGCGCGGCGGTGCCGAGGGCTTTGGCGGCTTTGCCGAAGCCTTT
>JAUNTQ010000001.1:0-105084 GCA_030538605.1 Pseudomonadota bacterium | reverse complement strand
TCTTCGGCGACATCTTCGGCCAGCAGCGCGGCGCGCGGGGTGGGCGGCAGATGTACAAGGGCACCGACCTCAGCTACGCCATGGAGATCACCCTGGAAGAAGCCGCCGCCGGCAAGGATGCGCAAATCCGCATCCCCCACTGGGACGACTGCGTCACCTGCGGCGGCAGCGGCGCCAAGCCCGGCACCAGCGCCACCACCTGCGGCACCTGCCACGGCCAGGGCGTGGTGCAGATGCGCCAGGGTTTTTTCAGCGTGCAGCAAACCTGCCCGCACTGCCGCGGCACCGGCAAGCTGATTGCCGACCCCTGCGGCAGCTGCCACGGGCAGGGCAAGGTCAAGAGCCAGAAAACGCTGGAAGTGAAAATTCCCCCCGGCATCGACGACGGCATGCGCATCCGCTCGGCCGGCAATGGCGAGCCGGGCACCAATGGCGGCCCGCCGGGCGATCTGTTCATTGAAATCCGCATCGGCAAACACGACATCTTCGAACGCGACGGCGACGACCTGCACTGCGTGGTGCCCATCGGCTTTGCCGAAGCTGCGCTCGGCGGCGAAATCGAAGTGCCCACGCTGGGCGGCAAGGCCGCCATCGACATTCCCGAAGGCACCCAGGCCGGCAAGCAGTTTCGCCTGCGCGGCAAAGGCATCAAGGGCGTGCGCTCGTCCTACCCCGGCGACCTGTACTGCCACATCAGCCTGGAGACACCCGTCAAGCTCACCGAGCACCAGCGCAAGCTGCTGAAAGAGTTCGACGCCTCGCTCAAGAAAGGCGGCGCCAAGCACTCGCCCAGCGCCGAAAGCTGGACCGACCGGCTCAAGAGCTTCTTCGGGGCGTGACAGCTCCCCTCAAGTCGCCTTCGGCGCCTTCCCCCTGAGGGGGGACAACGCTGGTGCTCGGGGGGGACCCCGAGCACGGCGTTCTGGAATGGCCTGCTCTGCGGCCACTTGAAAGGGCTTGCTTCGCAGCCCTTTGCGCGCTCACTGGTTGCGCAGGAACTGGTGCACGAAGTCTTTCTGGTTGGGCGCGCCTTCGCGGGTGGTGAACACCAGGCCCTTGCCCTCGGCGCGCAGCCTGAGCGCATCGCCAAAGCGGCACTCAATCGTACCCAGGCGCGCCGCTTGCGGCTTGAAGGCGGGCTGCTCGGCACACATGCTGCCCATCTGCGCGGCCACCTCGCCGCAGTAACCGTTGATGGACAAGCGCTGGAGCTGGTCGTCCGTCAGTGCCTGCCAGCTCACCGTGGTGGCCACGGGGCTGCCGCAGGCCTGGGTGGCGCGGCGGTCGGTGTCTTGCAGCGCCTCTTGCAAGGTGGCCACGCGCTTGGGGCGATCAAAACGGGCCAGCTTGTCCTGCACGCCCGCCTGGCGCTGTTGCTGGTACACGGCAAGCAGCTCGCCCGTGTTCAGCGCCCGGCTCTTGTCCGCTTCGTAATACAGGTGTTGCGGCTGCGCGCGGCCGGGGACGTAGGCCACGAATTGCTCGCTCCCATAACGCTGCTGTCGCTGCACGGGCGTCCAGTCGCGACCATCAAGCGTGGTGACATACACCTCGGTCCCGCCGCCGCGCTTTTGCAGCTTGCCGAGAAACACCACCTGGTCGACGGGGTGGTTGACCCCGCCCACGCGCAGCAGCGCCTGCTGCCCGTCGGCACTGGGTGCCAGCGTGACTTGCAGCCCTTCGGGGCCACTGAAGACCTGCGGATGCGCGGCCAGCTCCAGCGCCCATGCGCCCCAGGACAAGGTGGCACCCAGCAGCGCGGTGGTGATTTTTCGGATCATGTGATGCTCAGCCCAATGAAGGTTCAGGATGTGGGGGCAGTATAGAAGGTGCATGTCGCGGCGATGTCGATGGAAAGATAAAAAGTGAGCTGCTTGCGTACGATATAAAACATATTCATATATAAACATATATAAAATCCTTTTATATCGTACGCAAGCAGCTCACTTTTTATGTCTTTTCACCTTCATCCGGCAGCAGCGCCTGCGCTTGCTCATCGGGCAGCGACTCCACCTTCTTCAGCGCGCGGTTCATCATGTTGGTGCGCGTTTGCGCCTGATCGAGCGTCTTGACCACCGTCTCGGCCTGGCTGCGCACCTTGTTGACAAACTCGCCGAATTTGCCGAATTCGGTCTTCACCGCGCCCAGCACCTGCCACACCTCGCTGCTGCGCTTTTCCAGCGCCAGCGTTCTGAAGCCCATTTGCAAGCTGCTGAGCATGGCCAGCAGCGTGGTCGGGCCGGCCAGCACCACGCGGTGTTCGCGCTGCAGCGCCTGCATCAGGCCCGGGCGGCGCAGCACCTCGGCATAAAGCCCCTCGGTGGGCAAGAACAGGAAGGCGTATTCGGTGGTGTGCGGCGGTGCCACGTATTTCTCGGCCATGCTGCGTGCCTCCAGCCGAATGCGTTGCTCCAGCGCGCGGGCGGCGGCCTCGGCGGCGGGGGCGTCGGCGCGCTGCTGCGCGTCTTGCAGGCGCTCGTAGTCTTCGGTCGGAAACTTCGCATCAATCGGCAGCCACAGCGGCCCTTCGTCGCTGCTGCCCGGCAGGCGAATGGCGAAGTCCACCAGATGCTTGCTGCCCGGACGCGTGGCCACCTGCGCGGCGTATTGCTCGGGCGTGAACACCTGCTCCAGCAACTGCCCCAGTTGCGCCTCGCCAAAGGTGCCGCGCGTTTTCACGTTGGCCAGCAGGTGCTTCAAGTCGCCCACGCCCTGCGCCAGCGTCTGCATCTCGCCCAGGCCCTTGTGTACCTGCTCCAGCCGCTCGGCCACTTGCCGAAAGCTCTCGCCCAGGCGCTGCTCCAGCGTGGCGTGCAGCTTCTCGTCCACGGTGCGGCGCATCTCGTCCAGCTTGGCGCTGTTGCTGGCCTGCAAGCTGGTGATCTGCTGCTCCAGCGTGGCGCGCACTTCCTGCATGCGGCGCGCATTGCCCTCGCCCACCGCCTGCAACTGCGTGGCCAGCGTGTCGACCAGCGTCTTTTGCAGCAGCGCCAGTTGCTGGCCAAAGGCGTCGATCTGCGCGTTCTGCGTGCGCGTGGCTTCGGCACCTTGCTGCGTCAGCACGTGCTGAAACGTGCCCAGCGTCTGCATCAGCTCCTGCCGCCCCTCGCGCGCGCTGCCGCCAATCTCGTGGCGCAGCTCGCGCTCCAGCCGCTCGCTGGACTGGCCCACCACCTGCCCCACAAGCTGCTGCACCTCGCCGCGCGAGGCCACGTCTTGCGCCCTGCGCGGGCGGCGCAGCAGCAGCACGGCCAGCAGCACCAGGTTGATGAGCAGCGCCGCCAGCGCGAGCCAAGGCAGCCACACGGGCAGTTCGGAATGCATCAATGTCTCGGGTTCAGTGGCCGTGCGCCGGCCACAGGAAAAGAAGCCGACAGGCGGTTCAGGCCCGCAGCACTTCGGGGTTGAGCGGCGTCACCGGCTCACCCTTCGTCAGGTAACCGATCAGGTTGTCGGCGGCCAGTTTGGCCATGGCGCGGCGCGTGGGCACCGTGGCGCTGCCGATGTGGGGGGTGAGCACCACGTTCTGGCGCGCCAGCAGGTCAGGGTGGACTTTCGGCTCGCCCTCGAACACGTCCAGCCCCGCCGCGGCGATGCGGCCTTCGCGCAAGGCGGCGGCCAGCGCCACGTCATCCACGATGCCGCCGCGCGCGATGTTGGTGAGCGTGGCGCTGGACTTCATCAGCGCCAGCTCTGCCGCGCCGATGGTGTGGTGCGACTCTTTTGCATAGGGCACGACCAGCACCACATGGTCGGCGGTTTTCAATAGTTCTTCTTTGCTGACGTAGCGGGCCTTGACGGCGGCCTCGTCGCCTTCAGGCAGTCGCGAGCGGTTGTGATAGATGACCTGCATGCCAAAGCCCAAGGCACCGCGCCGCGCAATGGCCTGGCCGATGCGGCCCATGCCGATGATGCCCAGCGTGCTGCCATGCACGTCCTGGCCGATCAGCATGTCATAGGCCCAGCGGTCCCACTGGCCTGCGCGCAGATAGTGCTCGCCCTCGGTCACGCGGCGGGCCGCAGCCATCAGCAGCGCAAAGCCCATGTCGGCAGTGGTTTCGGTCAGCACGCCCGGCGCGTTGGTGGCCAGCACGCCAGCGGCGGTCATGGCGGGCACGTCGAAATTGTTGTAGCCCACGGCCATGTTGGCGCAGATCTTCAACTCGGGGCACTGGGCCAGCAGCGCAGCGTCGATGCGCTCGCTGCCGGTGGTGAAAACGCCTTGCATGCCTTGCAACTGCGCCAGGAGTTCAGCGCGCGACCAGGGCGCATCGTCCTGGTTGGCCTGCACGTCGAAGTGCTGCGAGAGCGCCTCCACCACGTCGGGAAAAATGGCGCGGGCGATGAGGATGCGGGGCTTGGCGGGTGTGGTCATGCGGGGATTCTATTGACGCGACACCACGCAAGGCGCGCGGGACTCACTCCCACTCGATCATCAACAGGTCTCGCAAGCCCGCGTGGTTAACGGGGTTTGCGATGATCGTCGTGAGTTTTATCGTCGGCATTTACCGTCAAGAAAGCTCATCTTTTGCTGGCGCGGGAGATGGAGCGATTTGCGCGGCGTCGACACTTTCGGCCTTATCGTCGATCAGATTGCATCTTAGCGCGCTCGAACTTGCCCTGGAACGCCCTGCTCTTCAGCCTGCTGACGGCGGCATCCCACCGAGTGTTCTGGCCGCCTGCTCAAGCCCGCCCAGGATGGCATCGCGGACACGCGGTGAGAAGTCCTGTGGCAATTCGGCTTGCACCTCGGCAATGGCCGCTGGCGTACGAGCAAGCAGTTCTTCGATGATCGGCTCGGCGGTTGATGCGTAGCCAACTTTCTGCGCGGTGCTGTTGAAGTGTCTGCGTTGGATCCCGTGCACCTCGCAGTGCCGGTTCTTGCCGAGCAGGGCCATGGCCAACTTGATCTCATACGGCGACCACTGGTTGGGCCCTTCGCCCAACACCGGGTAGACCGACATCACGTCATACAGCGGGGTCAACTGGAAACGACCGCGTGCCAGAAGCTGGATGCTGAAGTTCTTCGCATGGCCGTCGGGCGCCCGCAGCAACCAGAACAGCACCTGCGCCGCCATCAGCGTCTTCATGTCGGCCTCGGCATTCACCGATTGCCGCAGCGTGCCGAACAGGGCCTTGAGGCCTGGACCGCCCTCGTTCTCGTACTTGCGCAATGGCGAGCAGCCCTCGACTTGGCAGAAGTCTTCCTGTGGCAGACGCATAAGCCACTGCCCATTGGGTGCGATGCGCCGGTCGAAGCGCTCCACCACCAACACACGCTGTCGGCCGAAGGTCGCGATGCGGACGTCAGCCACGGGCAGTCCGTAGGCCTTAAGCAACCGCAAGCACAGCCATTCGTTGTCGACGGACGTGCTGAAGTCCGCCCGCCGCCCCCCCATCAGGCCGAGCGGAAGCTTGAAGATGTGACTCGTCGGCGTGGCGCCACGCGGCGCGAGCCATTGCCCGCCCCACCACAGGAAGGCCGTCTTCTCCTGCGCACCGGCCAGCGAGATGCGGAAGTCCGCATCCGGATCCCGACCCGCAGCGAAGGCCTGTGGCGAAACGGTTTCGATCAGGTGTCGCTCGATACCCTCCTCGGACAGGGGCACGCCCTCGATACGATCGAAGTCGGCGGGCACCTCGTCCTCATCCAGGATCTGGACGGCGCCCACGCAATCGCGCCCGATGGCCTTCAGCAAGTCAAACGGCTCGGTCGAACCCGTCCTGAATCGCTCGGCCACGCGGCGACGAATCGCGTCGCTGTCCGGCAGCAGGTTGTCGAAGTAGTTGGCGACCTTCTCGCCCTTGACCGGCAGGTTCTGCAGATTGAACGGCAGCGACAAGGACAACGGCCGGCCCATGTCGGCAGCAAGCCAATCCGCGTCGTACTGCAGCTCCATCTCTCCGCGAGCGGGAATCGTCCATTGGCCGACTCGAACACCATTGGTCCAGATGGACAGGCTGCGGCTGTGTGATCGACGTCCCATGTCACCAATCCGTGGTCGGCGCCGACACCACCGCCCTGCCCCGCGCCTCCAATGCCAACTCCAGGCCCAGCGTCGCACACCATGCAAGGAGTTGCTCCACGCTCAGTTCGTGAGCGTGGAGTTCGAGATGAGAGACACGGGATTGGCTCAAACCGATACGGGCAGCCAGCGCCGACTGGGTCAGCCCTTGGGCCTTGCGCGCGGCCTGCAGCATCGAGCCGAGTTGGCCGGTAGTGACCAGTGGATGTGACGTCGGCGGCATGGCGAATACCTGAGATTCAGATAAACGCAATATATCTGAAAAACAGATATTCGTCAAATACCTGAAATTCAACTACGTGGGCTCTGGCTGCGCCCCAGCGTCCGCAGTCAAGCTTCACCTAAGCGGCTTAAGGCCAATCCGGGCGCTCCATTTTCCTTCCTTCTGTGGACTCACCGATTTCTGCTTGGGTTTCGGTCGATGGTGTTTTGCCGGTGCGATGCACCGGCCTTTTATTTTTCTGCCGTCAGGGTATCCATCCTTGGCGCAGCAAGGCGGCAGCGTCGGGCATGGCTTGGCCCGGCCTGGCCTGGCCTGGATCGGACGGCAAGACGCTGGAACGGCCTGGTTCGCCTCAACGGAGATCCGAGCTGAGGACGAGTTCGAGTACCACGCCGCCTTGATTCTTCGAATTCGCGTCATCGAGCACGCGAACAAGCAAGTCGTGCTTGCGGAACGTGAGGTCGCCCTTGAGGATGAACTGCGCGGACTGCGTGAGCACATTCAGGCTGTTTTGCAGTTTGGCATGGGCGGGCTGGCCATTCAGGCTGTCCTGTACCTTGGCCGCTGCCCACTTCTTGAACTCATCGGACAGGATGACGGTGGGCGACTTGTCGTCGGACTGTTCCGAGTAGGAAAGAATCGCTGAGAAAAAACTGTCATCGTCCGTCGCGGCTTCATGGGCATTCGCCCCGACCTTCCACTTCAGGGTCGCGTGCAAAGCGAAGGCAGGGGGCGGGTCGATCTGGGTGCCGACGCGGCCCAGTTCGCGCAGCACTTCCTCCTTGACCTCCTGCGCGTAGAGCTCGTTCATTTGCGCCAAACGCTTGAAATTCCCGCCCATGATGTCGCGCACGGAAAGCATCAGGCTCTGATTCTTGTGCCATGTGATCAGCACGGGCGCACCCGGGTCATCGAGCATCAAGAGGTGGCGCAGCCCCTGAGAGTGCTTGCCGTACAGCTTCTCTCGCGCCTGCACCTTGACGTCACTCATGTCCTGGGCCGTTCCCTCCACGCACAGAACCATCTTCGACGGCGAGCAACGCGCCAAGTCACACGCCGGCGTCAAGACAAGCAGGTACCGTGGGGGCTCATACGATTGCTGGGCGACCGGCGCGAGGGCCCTGAGAGTTTGGACTCTCCGTTGCTCGATGCGCCGCTGAGCAAACGCGCTCTTGGCGGACAGCGCCGCTCGCATGGGCGATGTGGGCTTCATCGGACTGCCGCTGCGCGCCGACGTTCGTTGCGCACTGAGCGCCAGGGTTCGTGACGGCCGCCTGCGGTACGGCTTGGTGACCAGCACCTCCCCGAAATGGAGAGGCTCCCCTGGCGGGTGACCCGGTCCGAACACCACCTCCGAGAACAGATCGAACAGCACCTTGCCCTGCTTGATCTGGCCCGTGAAGCCGATGGCACCCGCATCGATGGCCGTGTTCTTGATCTTCGTCGAGCTGATCCGTCGAATCTTGGCGGCAATGGATTCCGAGGACAACCATGTCAAGTAGGCCGCGATCGACTCGCCCTCGTTCACCAGCCGCGCCAGGTCAAAGAGCCGCAGGTCGTGAATCTCCAGGTCGTCGCACTGCGCCTTGAACTCCTTGGCGGCATCGTGCGTGGCCGCAACCAGCTCGCGCGCCACGTTCTCCAGCGCCTTGTTTCCCAAGTAGGAAGAACTCTTGGACTTGATCTTCTCGATGACCCAGGCGGTCTCCACGTCGGTCTTCGCCATCACCTCGAAGAATGCCGTTCGCGACCCCACGATCTGACGCACCTGCTGCTGCGTTTCGATGGCCGCCCTGTACGACATGATGAAGAGGAGTTTCGCTCCACTAAGCTCGGTCTTGTGATTACGAATTCTCTGTAGTGCGTCGGAAACTACCTCGTTGTCGTCAAGGAAGAAATCGATGAATGCGACGTCGGCCTGGGCCACGGCTGCGGCCGCGTCCTCCATCCGCCAGTACTTCTTGACCGCCTGCGCACCCACGAAGTTGGCGAGCGCCGCGCATACCGCCAGGGGCTTTTCGGCCTTACCCGTCCAGTCCAACGCAAACGTCCTGAACAATCGGTCCAACCCGGCGGCAGCCAGGGTGTTGTCGTTGTAGTGAACCCACAGGGCAGCGATGTGGTCCGGGTGACTGGTGAGCTCGCTGAGCAATTCATCGAGATCACTGAGGCCGGTGGCTGCGAACGTGGCCAGCAGCAAGGCCTGCGCCGGCGCATCTGCACTCACAAAGTCGATCCATGCGTCCTTGTCATCGGCATGGAGCGAGCCCTGGCCGGGCGGGCCCAGGGCGTCGTCCACCACGACCGCTGTCGTAATTCCCCACATCTGTTCTTGCTCCCGCTGCTATGGCAGTTCTTTATTGAAATTAAGGACAAAGGTCCGATGCATCCCATCATCGCCGGCGGGGCCAAGGTACAGGCGTGCACCGTTTTCCGTGGCCAGGCGCCGGGCGATGTACAGACCTAGGCCCCGACCCTCGCGCGGTGGCTTGGTCGTCACGAACTGATCGAAGACCGCCTCGCTGCGCTCGGCAGGGATGCCGGGGCCGTTGTCGGTGAAATGCAGGGTGCGCGCGCCCGCATCCAGCTCAATGGAAATCTGACCTTCGACCGATGCATCGAACCGATTCATCAACCAGTAGAAGGAGTTGCTGAACAGGTTGTCGAGGATCTGGAGAAACTGGCCACGCTCCAGGGTCTCGACGAACTTCGCCTTCGATCGCGACTTCACGGAAATCTTGATGTTGTGGCGCACACTCTTGGCTTCGTGGAACTCGCACAGCAGCTCCACCAACTCCAAGAGGTTGGACTCCTTGCGGATCTGACGGCCAGGAATGCTGAGTTCGTCGAGGATGCGCACGCGTTTTTCGAGCGTCTTCAGTTGGGCCTCGACCACCTGCGGAGAAAACTTCCCCGAGGCGACGGCGCGCAGCGAGTCCTGGGTCACGCGCGACAGTTCATGCGCGATGAATTCCAGCATCAGGCCGACACCCGCCAGGTGAACGAAGCTTTCGATGGTCTCCTCGAACCCGGCGATGCGCAGCTTGGCTCTTTCCCAGGCCTCGCTCACCTCCTCCAGGTGGTGCATCACCTTGCCGATGTTCGCGCTCTCGTCGGGCAGCCGGCCCTGCATGCTCTTCAGGCTGGAGACGGCAATGTCGCGCGACGTGCTCAGGCGCTCCTGGACTTCCTCCACGACTTCGGCGATGGGCGGCTCGACTTCGCGCTCGACCTGCTCCAGAAACGGGCGGCAGAACCCCAGGATGACGTAGCGCAGCAACCGGATCAGCGCCTCCCGGTCATATGAGTCCCGGAAGCCTTCACGATTCGTTTGGTCCAGCAGGGACGGGTTGCCGATGGAGGTAATCTCCAGCCGCCCCACCATCTGCGCGCGGTTGAGTTTGTAGGCGCTCGCAGCCAAGGCCTTGCGGTCCAGGTCAAGCCAATCGTCTGAACGCTCGCCGTAGGGGTACACGCGGTACCCGTCCCGGTAGACCAGGAAGCCACCCCCCCATTGCGCGAGGAAATCGCGGATCGAGTCGTTCCACAACTCAGGCGTCTTGCGCATGATGCGCCCGCGGTTGAACCAGTAGAACTTCAACTCCCACGGGCCGACATGCTTCAAGGCGCGCGCGACGATCTCGGCATCCAGCAGCAGCGAGCGCTTTTTCTTCGTGCCTGGTTCCTCTCGGACGCAGGCCCTGAGATGCTCCTCGCTCAGGTGGTCCGTTCGCTCTCTGGTGAAGGTCTTGTAGTCGACGTGCAATGCGAGTTGGGGCTCGTTGGATTCGTCGTAGCTGAACTTGGCCGAGCAGATCGCGTCGGCGGCGCGCAGCGGCTCCCGGTCGAGAATCGGCACACTGATGTCGAGTTCCTGGAACTTGACCACCATGAACTTGTTCGCGCGCAGCCGCGCAAACGGATCCGCCAGTTTGGCCAGGTCCGCTGCAGCGATCCGGCGCACCTTGCTTTCAGACCAGTCGCTTTGCAGGTCGCGGATGTAGATCGACGTCCCCTGGTGCGCCACATCCTTGGCTTCGCAGGCCTCCGTCTCGACGGGAAAGTCCAAGGCTGATGCATCGAGCGTCGGGTCACTGAACGCGGGTCGCCAGTCCAGGTCGAGCAGGCTCCAGAAGTCTGCCCCCTTCGTCTTGGTCTTCACCCGGACGAAGTGCCCCAGTCGCATGGCGGAGAGTCGGCCAATGCCTTTCTCGCCCAATGGCAGGCCAGTTTCCGCCTTCGGATTCTGCAGTCGGGAGACTTCGGAGGTGGCGTTGGCGATGGCCGCGTTCTTCTCCAGCAGCCGCGTGGGCGTGCCGACGGTGAGATAACTCTCCTCCAGGCTCTGCGGCGACATGCCGCAGCCGCCATCTCTCACGAGCAGATAGTTTCCCCGCAAATAGGCGCGGTCCAGTGCCTCGAGGGCCGCCTGCGGCGTGGCCGGCTCCCCATACGCGTCGGTGAATCGCTCACGCGTGGCGGAACTCGCTTGATCCTCCAGCTGCTGGAGCACCATCGCGTGGAATTCGGCGCTGTCGAACGTCGCGGCAGCCGACCGGCGCGTGCGCGCTTCCCGGACGTGCTGCAGCAACAGGGTGCGCAGCTGCGTGTAGGCCGAATGCTGCATCGCGATACGGATGCGGATCTCGACTTCCTTAGAGCCTGCATCCAGCGCGTTCTTGATGAGCTCGTACAAGGCCACGGCGTCAGAGCTGATCAGCTCCGCGCCCAGCTCCAAGAGGACGCGCGCTTTGAACTTAAAAGACATGCAGGTAGGTCCGGTGAGGAGGCTTCATTGGCGTGGTGGTGGCCGGGTGACGCAGATGAGGCACGGCATGCGGATCAGAGCTGGCAGACCAGGCAACCTTGCTCATCGTCATCGTCCGGCTCCTCGACTTGGTCTTCGGCCGCAAAGACCTCCAGCAGGGTTGCGTTGGCCTTGCGGGCTTTCAATCGGTCGATCCGGATGACATGCTCCCGCTTGATCTGTTCCATCCGGGCAGGCTTCTCCAGTTCCTCCAGGCTCTCTCCCTGGCTCCACGTGAAGAAGTTGCCGGTGGGCTCGAAGGGCTTTTCATAGGCCTTGGCCTTGTCGTAGAGATCGGGATGGGTCTCCTTGAGACGTACCCACTCGATCTTTTGCTGGTAGAAGCAGAAATAGCAGCCCGACCTGGTCCGACCCCACTTCGTATAGGGCGGCATGCCGACGCCGGAGGTCTTGAGAATGTCCTCGATGTCGCGAAGAATCAAGCCGTCTTCCTTGAACGGGTAGACGGCCTTGATGTTCGGCTTGTGGCTGATGTATCCACTGCGCTCCTCGTCGGCGCGCAGGCCGACGTAGTTGATCACCTCGTCGTCGCCGCAATGCTGCTCGAAAGGCTTGAGCTTGAGCGCCCGCGTGCACCAGCGCCGGTGATTGGACGGAATCATGCCGCCGTACATGTCGTACCAATGGTCGAATCCGACATCTGCGTTCAGCCGGACGACCTCCTTGCCCAGGTAGCTGGAAATCCGCTCCAGGTACTCGTACGTCTCCGGCAACTCCTTGCGTGTGTCGCTGAAGATGTATTCCATGGTCGGGACCCGATCGCGCATGTACAGCGCGAGTGCCGCGCTGTCCTTGCCACCGGAGAGGCTCAGGATGTGCCTAACTTGCTTTTCGGTTGCCATCGGCGCTCTCCTCTTGCGAAGCGGATGTGACGGGGGTTTGCAGTTCGAGCAGAGCCTGCGCGAGAGCCGACGCGGCGAGCTGAGCGTTCCCTCCGGTTTCCTCGGTGATCAGCGCCATGACGCTGCGTGCGACCGCAGTGGATGCGTCGGAGGTCGCCACGAACAACGACGATTCCTGACCGCCTGGCAGGGTCAGCGTGAGGCCCACAAAACGCTCGGAGGCCCGCGGCGCCAAGCCGCGCTCCGTGACCATGCGCATCCAGCGTCGGTACCGGCCGCACGACTCGGTGAGCTCCTGCGCGAACTTGCCGATGGTCTCATCGGCCCAGGCGTCGAGCGGTCTTTGGACCACCAGGCTTCCAATGGAATCCAGCCATTTCTCATCCGTGAGCGACAGGTCGGTGCATCGCAGGATGAAGCTCTTCAGCCGGATGTCTGCCAGGTCGGAAGCGGTGCCCGCACATTCCGCCTGGAGCTGGTTGCGCACGCGGCTCAGCGGACCGGCGATGGCAAAGGCCTGGCTGATCTCCACGGACATGGCTTCCTGCAGCCGGCGATGCGCCATTCCCAGGTCCGACAGCGTCGCCGTCAGCCATTCGCCGAACGGCACTTTCACGTGGGCCTGTGCATACGTCTCCGGCAGGCTTGAGGTGAGCAGCTTGATGGGATCCTGCGCCTTCTTGAGGACCGATCGCACCAAGCTCGCATCCTTGCCGATGCGCGCGGTCTGCAAGCTGAACTCCGGAAGCCGCGCGTACCAGCGGTACAGGCTGCGTGCGAGCTCAAGGTAGGTCAGCTCGCCACGGACCGCGCAGCCGATCGCAGCAAAAGCGGTCTGGTACTCGTGCAACAACTTCCTGCTGTCCGTTCCATTGGCGAGTTCACGCAGTTCGAACGTCTGCGGGTTCTTGTACATCCGCTGCAGGTGCTCGTTCGTCAGTTCGAGGATCAGCGTGCCCCGCTCGAAGATCGCGCACTGGCTGCGATGGATCATCAGGTACAGGACAATCCAGATGCCTGCGGGCCCCGCCCTGACGCCCAATGGCGGCGCCGCGAGTGCCGCCAGGACACCCGCAAAGGTCGGGGCTTCGGAGGCGCGTAGCGCCTGCGAGATCGCGGCCCACACCTTCGAGATGTCGATCGCCGCGTCCGTAGTGGGCTCGGCCAGGCTCCAGCGACCGTTGTCCTCGCGCCAGATGCCGGTCTGCCGCAGCAGGGTGTTGTGGATGAGCCGCTCCGGCGGGAACTCGCTGGCACCGCACAGCTGGCCCGCCGGGTCTGCGCCGAGGATGAACTCGAACATCCGCTGGCGCGCCAGCACGATGGCAGATGGCGGCTTGTCCTTGTTGATGAGTTCGTTGACGATCCTCGGCGTCTCGCTGTACACCGAATCGAACAGCCAGGAGGCGAGCTGGCTGGCGTTCATGTGCCGGCTGTTGGCGATGAGGCGGCCGTTGTGCCAATACTCGGGCCCCGGGTTGCCGGGAACGGGCATCAGCTGGCACAGCACCAACTGGCTAACTTGTTCCGAAACGTCGTGCAAACGGCCGGCCACGTACTGGCTGGTCCAGGGGTCCAGGCGTTTGCTGGTGACCTCGCGCTGCACTGCCAGCCAGATGGAGTACTCCGCCAGCGCCGCACGGCTCTCCGGCGTGAGCGACAATCTGCCGCAGACGCTGAAAGGATCGGCCTCCTGCTTCAGGCGTTGCAGCGCCAGGGCCTCGTCATCGGAGCCTGCCATGACCAGGACCAACCTGATCCAGCCATCGGGACGCGCCTCGTCGGACTTGAACGCCGGGGGCTTCGGCCAATGCGCGGGTGAGCCGACAAGAACGCCGACGGTGCGGACCGTGCCGGATCGGTCGTAGTGCTTGTTCGCTACGATGAGCCGTTGCGACAGGGCGTGCGAGACCCCGGTGATGACCAGCTCGTCTTCGCCGCCTCGTGCTGCCTTCTCGTAGACGGCTTCGATGTTGACCGCTTCCGACACCGCGAAGGCGTATTCCGCCTTCGCTCGGCGGCGCACGAGTAGCCCTTGCTCGACCAGGCCGTCGCAGAGCTTCGCCACCGAGGCCCTGGTCGCATTTCCAAGGGCGAATGCGATCGTCTCGGCAGTGACGGCGCCCCCCAGGCCGGCTGAGACCAGTTCCAGCACCGCGATGCTTTTGAGCACCCGCAGGGCCTGCTTATCGAAGGTTTCCCGCTCCATCGCAGCCAGCGCGAAAGCCCAGCGACGCTCGGCACCTAGGTCCCGGAAACGCAGGCCATGGCCACTGGCGAGGTAGTCGAACACCTCGGGCAGTCTGAACCAGACAGCGGGATCGACGTTGTGCCGATCGGCGAAGTCTCGCAGTCCGAGTGGTTCGTTTCCGCGCAGGAAAGCGTGGAATGAGCGCTCGCTCTGCCCATACCGTTTGGCCACGACGGCGAGGGCTGCGACGCTGAACGGATGCAAGGGGTACAACACTTGCGCATGGTCGAACAGCAAATGGTCGGCTGCCGTCAGAGCGCGCAGGACTCCCAGCTTCTTGGCCGATGCATACAGTGCCTGCGCTTCACGCATTACTTCGGGATTCGAGTGGATCGCGGGCTTGGCGCCGATGGCGTGGGCCACGAAGTGCGCGTAGCGCTCGACCGGTTCGTCGAAGGCAATCTCGTCAAACCGGGACGCCACCTTCTGCCACTCGTCGCCAAGCGACCGGCCGACCCCTGCGGCGTAGCTAGCGAAGTGCTGGTGCAACATGGCGACGACAGCCAGCTTGGCGTCTTCGGGCTGGCAGGCGTGTTCGGCGATCTGCTGCAGCGCGATCAGGTCGCCCACGTCGGGATGCAAAGCGGCATGCTCCACGAACTTGCCGACCTCGTCGATGAGCAGCAGGACGCCATCGAACCCTTCCGAAACCGTGGCCTGCGCAAAGTCCGCGGCCAAAGTGCCGGCCACCGCGTTCACCGGCATGCCCTTGTACGTCAGCGCGTCCAGGTCCAACTGCTTTTTCAACGCCGACGCCGCCTTGCCTTTGCCCAGACGGCCCAGTGCCTCGCCGATGGCGTGCGCCAGCGCTGCGCCGATGGACACGCGGGCACCAACAATTGCCAAGGGGAAGCGGTTGGCCGTCTTGAACAGCGGCAGCAGTTGCGGCGCGCTCTTGGTGATTGCCAGCGAGGCGGCGGGATGGGCCTTGCGACCACTCAGGAGCTGGGCCAACATGACGCCCAGCGCGGACTTTCCGCTGCCATAGGGGCCCATGATCTTCCAGGCACGCTGCGCTTGGTTGTCGATCAGGCCTTGGCCGACCTGCTTGAGGGCGCTCGTGGCCGCCGGCGTCAACAAATACTTCTTGACGGCAGATCCGTCGTTCAGATCCCTGTCGAGCGCGATGGATCGCGTGTGGCCACCGCCCAGCTCGATAGCTTGCAGAATGCGATCAGACATGCGCGTCGGCCTCCTCTGCCTGCCGCAGTTGGTACTGCGGGTCCAGTTTCTTGATGTTCAACACGAGGCTTTGGGTGTCGGCCGTATCGACGAAGCGGAGCGCGCCTTTGAGCGGACCGGCGCAAAGGGCTTCGACGAAGACCCGCAGCTGCTGTTCATCCAGTCGGAACACGACGCCGGGGCTGTAGACCCCCTTGAGCAGGCTGACGAAATCGACCGACGTTTCGCTGCGCGCTTCGTCGGCGATGAAATCGATCAACGCCATGGCGAACACACGCAGCGAGAGCCCCATCGGCGCCCGCGGTTCACTGCTGAAGATGGTTCTTCCGTCCTCCCCCTTGACTGCCCTCAGCAGCCCCAGGTCTTGCAGCGGCGACCACGACGTATCGTCGCTACCCCGCTCTTCCTGGTAATAGGACTGGATGAAGATCGACGAGTGCTGCTCGAGCGTGCTTGCGGCCAGCGGGCGGGCCGCCCCCTCGCCGCGGCGAGCCAGCGCGGCGATCAGTTGCTTACGCTCGAAACGGATGAGTTTGCCTTCGCCGAAGACCTCGTTCCATGCCGCCAGTCCCCCCTCGCTGCACAGCTGCCAGTGGATCAGCCACAAGGACTCGAGCGACTCCAGATACGGATCCCAGGCGTCCTGGCCGCCAAACAGCTTGGCCCCGACCGGCCCGGCTTCGTGACCGCCGCCCTCAGCCGGCTTCAGAACGCCGGTGGCCTCGGCCCAGAACTGGAGCGACTTCACCATGTTCCGCCCAATGCCCAGGACATTCATGGCGTTTTCTTCGTTGCGCAGCAACGTCGCGTCAGCCGTTACCGCCGCATGGACCTTGGGCAGCCATCCATAGCGGCACACGAACGATTCGTGGCCTGAAAATCGATCCATGGTATTCCTCATAGCGTCCCCCGCACTTGATTGTTTTCGCCAAACCGGGCCGTCTGGCGCTTGATCGTCTTTTCCCTGGTGGCACGACCACGGGAAACGCAGTAGTTATCGGTATTCATAGTATTAAAACATTCAGCTGATCCCAGCCTATCGGGATGCGCAGGAAAGACGCTGCTGTCGCCTTGAAAATTCGCAGCCGCATGCTCAGGGTGCCTTCTTCCTGAGCATTACCTGAATCATCGCGAACAGGCGATGGAACAAATAATCAACGTGATCGGCGTCGATCACAGGCTTTTGATTGACCTCGTAATGCCGGATGAGGTGGTCGTTGCCTATCGACGTCAACTCGGCCGCTTCGGCATTCAGCCTTGCATAGAGCGTCGGTTCCGTCGTGACCGCACTCAGAATCAGATGAACCGAGTGCTTCTTATTGGATGGGTCCGCCAAGGATTTGAGGCGCTCCCATGCATCCCACAGCCGCTCCAGCGCTTCGCGCCGGATCAGCGGATTCGGATCTGAAAACTTAGTACGTGCTTCCTCGAGCAAGAGATCCAGGGTGCGCTCGCCGGTATTGAACGTGGTGCGTTGCAGCGCCTGGTCGACGACGGGAGGAAGCAGGCGAACGACGCGGCCTGTCGGCTGCATTTCAAAGGCCAGGCCGTTGCGCGCGAAATAGCGATTGATCGTCGCGCGGAAATCCGCCTGACCGGCTTCCTGGTCGAATGCCAGATGGTCGTGGCGCATGAACTTGTGGTATTCGCGCTGGATGGGCTTGGCCACCATGGCGTGAACGAATGTCACGAAGTCCAGGACAACGAGGGTATCCGGAGCAAAGGGTTCCTGCCTCGACCTGAAGCCCTCTTCCACGCTTTTGGTGGTTTGCAGCGGCCAGTCCAAACCGCGGATCTCGCCGACGACCGCCGCACCGAAGGCGGCTTCGTCGCATCCACACACCGCCTGCCCATCCGCGCAGCGCTCAGGGAAGCGCTGACCGAACGCGCCGCTGTTGATCAGGCCCTGGACGGTGGCGACCATGGCCGCCCAGACGGCTGGCGCGATGGCTTCCTCGGTGCGGGCGACAGGTCCGTGTTCGCGATCGCTGAAGTAGTCGATCATGCGGCCCCCCCTCTTCCTAGTGCTTGCCACAGGGCTGCGACGCCGACCGCCTCTTGCAGCCGCGGGGCGACAGGCTGCACCGTGCCCAAGCGAGGAACATCGCCGAAAGCCCTTGCGAACATGGCTTCGGCGGCCCGGTCGAGGCGCCCCAATGCTTTCGACTGCGACAGGCCGCCCTTGCATCGTAGTCGCCTCCTGACAGCGGACAGGACGCAGAAGGGCCCGTTAGGCATCCGACAGCCCCGGAAGTCCTCCAGAACGCTCCCGACGGCGATGCCCGCGCGCGCCACGGCGTCAAGAACAAACACCCACAGCTCGAAGCTGGCGGCCTTGATCACGGTCTGGCAGTCGGCGTTCAAGCAGCCACTCCCAAGGTGTTCCTCGGCCGAGGCCGTCTTGGCGTGGATCTGGGTCGCTTGAGCAGTGTGGCGGTCGCAACCTTGGGATCGCATCCCGGCAGCTCGCGCACGACGCCCTGCATCCAGGTCGGCAACGTGCCGAAGCCTTCCAGCAAATCCTTGCGCACGGCATCACCGTGGACCGGGTTCTCGAGCAGCGTGCCCAGCCTGCCCAGGACCTGCGGCCGATCGGTGGCCAGCGTGTCCCTGAGCCAGTGCAGGGCCTGCACCACACGCATGGCGGGCCGCCCGGCCCAATACAGGCGGCTGGGTGCCGTCTGCTTGAATTCGATGACGAGGTTTTCCAGTTTCACGGACCGGCGTCTGGCGTCGGTGTGGATCGTCACGCGGGCGGGGACTGCATCGGTCAGGCCAAGGTCGTTCGCTGCCGTCATGCCATCCACCAGCAGCCGGAGCTGATCGCGACGCGCGATGGCATCCACCACGGCCCGGTAGTCTGGGCTGCTAGGGCGGTTCGTGAGGCCGTTCATCGTCGGCCTGTCGTACAAGCCCCTGTCGATGCGCCGCAGCTCACCGTCGCGGACCAGGCGCTGCAAAGTCTTGTCGACGGCATCACGACTGCCGAAAGCAGCGAAGTCGGTCGGCACCCAGACATGGCTCACCCCGCCGGCGTCGACGAGGGACAGTACAGCTGATTTGAGGTCGGACATGGTTGTCCGATGTTTGTAGCTGTTTTACGGACCTCAGGCAAGCATTTTGTCCGAAAACTGTGGTCCATTTCGGACAAACAACCTCGATCCGCGAGATATCTTGAACTGCGGCTGAGAGGCCTCAAACACCATCCGCCCGGCACTTCATCTTCCGCGGACGCGTACCGGCGGCCAGCGACAGCAGGAAGCGCCGCTCGTCGTCGTCCAAGCCCTGCTGGACTTCGCGCACCATGCGTTCTCGCGCGGCGAGCAGCGCATCGAGCGGCACCGTCTCGGCCGTCATGCCTTGGAAGTTGTGCGCGTAGTCATGCCGGATGTCCCGCAACGGCGTGAACAACACTTCGTGGATCGGCCGATTGCTGCTGGCCAAATAGACCACGACGGCACGCCGGATGCCGGGCGTGATGCCCTCGTGCGCAAAGAGCTGCATCACGTCGAACAGGTCGCGCGGGTGCTGCCGATCCAGTGCCGCCACCAGCTTGCCGCCGTACACGTCTTCCAGCGATACCACCGGAATCTCCAGATCGGCCATCAACACGTCGCGGGCAAGCGGCGTGAGCGAAGCGCGGCGCACCGGCTGCACCGTGCCGCGCATGACGAAGTTGACTTCGACCTTGACCTGAATCGAACCGCGCCGCACAAGCAGCTTTGTCTCCCCTGCTGCCGCCGCTGGTGCGTGCGTCTGGAACCCTCGCTTCTTCAGCCGCTCGGCAGCTTGCCGAACGGCCTCGTTGATGCGCGCCAACGCCTCGTCCCGCGGCAGCGTGTGTTCGGGAAACACCAGATCGAGATCGACCGACAGACGCGGCATGTCGCGCACGAACAGATTGATCGCCGTGCCGCCCTTCAGGGCAAAGGTGTCATCCACGAACACCAACGGCGCCACCTGCGTCAGCTGGCGCGCGGTATCGAGATAGGTCTGATTCATGGCTTGAGCACCAGCAGGCCATCAGCCGAGCGGGACACCCAAGGCCGGTCACTGCCCGTCGGCAGCGAGGCCGGGTCGAGCTTGGCCGCCCAGGGCAATGACGCCTCGCGGCCGAGTTGCAGGCACAGCCGCACGGTCTTGACGCTCGCGCAGTGCAGCAACAACTCGCGCAGCAGATCGGCGCGCAGGCTGTAGGCGCTTTCGACCAGTTCGCGGGCTTCCTGCAAGGGCTGACGCACACCGACTTCGCTCAACAGTTCCAGCAAGGCGCGCTCCGGCGCCGACACTTGCGGCGCCCCGCTGCGCTTCTCGAACGGGCCAACGTGCAGCATGGCGTCCGGCTGCTCATCGAACAGGCGCTTGCGGTGGTACTCGGCCGGGAAGCGTTCAGTGAACCATTCCGGCAAGCGCGCTGCCTTCCAGCCATACAGGTGCAGCACCGGCTGCTGCGACACGTACTGGCGCACACCGTACCAGTCCAGCGCCGACTTGCCGCCGACGTGCAGCCCCTCGACTTGGCGCTGCAACAGCAGCAGGCTGGGATGGAGCGCCGGGACGTCGTTCGGACGGCAGAACACTCCCCGCGCCAGACGCGTGAGCCACCCTTCCCGGACGTAGTGAACGGCCAGGTCGGCAGAGATGCCCAGCGTCACCAAGTCCTCCGAGGTCAGCGGCTTTCCCGGTGCCAGCCGGGTGTAGAGCGCGTTTAGCTTACTTGAACTTGTCGTAGCCATACTACGATTTTTACAACTTTTCCAATCGAAAGTCAATTTGATATGGCGCACCCAATCGTAGTTTAGATACGACAATATCAACATATTCAAAAATCAACCCCTTGGGACAGCCGCGCGGAAAGACGGTTGCTTGTCGTCTCGGGAAACAAGGCGCTGACGATGGCCGGCCCCGAGGGCAGCGGCGTGGCGCCGCCCAGGCCCATGAGCGCGCGGAACGCGATCAAGGCCTCGGGCGTGGTCGAGTACGCCACGCCCAGCGATCCCAGGCCGAAGATGATGGCCCCGACCATGATCAGCTTCAGGCGCCCATAGCGATCCCCGACATTGCCGAAGGTGATCAGCAGCGACCCCACGACGAAGCCGTACCTGCTGCAACTCGCGCAGCGCCACGGCAGCGGGCGAATCCGGTATGTCCGGGGCGATGCCTTCCAGCCGGTCTTGCACTTTCAGGCTCACGCCCAGCGGCAAGTCGTGGCCGTAGTGGCTACCCTGCAAGACGGTCTGCACCATGCCATGCACCAGCGCGGCCAGCGCCACTTGCGGATGCCGGGCGACTTCGATTTGCAGCGCGGCGGTGCGGTGGGCGCTCAACCGCTGCGCCAGCTTGTCGGACATGGCGGCGGTCTTGGGTTGCCCTTCGCTGTCTCCGTCCTCGCTGTCGTCGTCGTTCTCGGCTTCCGCGCCGCCGAAACCTTGGCGCAGCCGTTCCAGCGTGCGCAGCGCCTTGGCCTCGCGCATCAGGCCGCGATGAATGACGGCTTCGCCGTTGCGGTCGATGGTGACGATGGCACCGGCTGCGGCCTTCACGTTCGCGCCGTAGTCCTGCAAGCCATCTTCCAGCGCCTGCAACTGCTCGCCCAGGGTTTCGCCTTCCTCCTGCAAGGCGTCGGCCTTTTCCTCGTCGTCGGCGTCCAGCGCGGCATCCACGGCTTCGGCCAGTTCGTGCATCTTGGTTTGCAGCTTCTCAATGCGTGCGGCTTCGCGCTTGTTCGGCTCGCGGCGCTCCTTCGGTGCGCGTTGGAAAGCGTGCAGATCGGCATGAGTCACGCCCGGCGTGGCATCCACCCATGCCCAACCCTCGGCGCGGACAGTGGCGGCGATGCCTGCCAGCTTGTCTTGCGCCAGCCGTTCCAGCAGCGCGGCATCGGTCAGATACACACCTGCGTCATCTTCGGCGAACAGGTCGCGGCGGATGCCGCCGCCTGCGGCTTCGTAGCTGTCCAGCCCGACGAAGCGCACCAGCGGATGCCGGTAGGCGTCAATCTCGCGCTCGGTGAAACCCCGCAGGGGGTTCGATGCGAAGCACGACAGCGCGACCGGCCATCTCCCAGGTGGCCGGGGACGCCCATACTCAGCCACGAGATTCGACGTAGGCGGCGAGGTGGGCCAGTGATGAGTTCATGCCGATCTCATGGTCTGCCTGCGAAATGCCACGCGGCACGTTGTCGGCAACGACGGTGACGACCGTACCGCCCTCTACGACCTCCAGCACCCAGCGCATCGTCATCGTCCCAGCGAAAGCAGGATCGGGCGAATCGAACTCGAACGCCTGGACGATGCGCTGCTGCGGCACCAGCTCAACGAAGTGTCCGGCGACGACATCCGTGTTAGACGTGAACTTGCCGGGGGCCGAAGCGAAGGTGAGCGTCATCCGAAACCGCCCGCCGACGCGCGGCTCGAAGACCTGGATCTCCATCGTCGCGCCGTCCGGCGGTAGCCGCTGTGCCACGGCCTCGCGTGCCACGAAGGCATCGTAGATCGCCGAGGGCAATGCCTTGATGCGTCTGGATGCCGCATCGCGGCGACCCGTCGAATGGGTCATGGCTCTACTCCCGTGGTCAGCACCAACGAGACTGTAGGCGATCCAGTCCCGGCGGGCATCGAGAGAAGAAACGGGGCGCCTTGCGACGCCCCGGCAAGATCAGACAACGACCCGCCCGACCAGCCGCGCATCACGCGCGTAGGCGCTCAGCCACTTCTTGGCGCGGAACGACAGATCACGCTCGATCGGCAGGCCCAACCCGCCGCGCACCGTCGCCAGCTCGCCCAGGCTGACCCAGCCGATTTCCGGCGCCCCCAGGCCCAGGTCGCAAAGACCAAAGGCGTGGTCGTGATCGTCGGGATCAATCTCGGTCAGCAGCCAGGTCGCGCCGGCGTCCGGCGTGAACAGCTTGACTACGGGTGCCGGATCGAAGTCCGGGTTCTCCAAGGATTCGCGGCCGTTGGCCAGCAGCACGACGCGCTGCTCGTCGGTGATGAGTACGTTGTTCATGGTGAACTCCTGAAAGGTTGCCGGGCGGAATTGCCCGCCCCTTCCGGGGCACGGCGCAGCGCAAGCAATCAGGGGTCAACAACGGCCGCCAGGACGCAAGCGCCATCGGCGCGCAGCCCTTGACGGCGAGAACGCCGTGGCACGATGAAGGGAACAGCAAGACCGTCCCTCTGCCCTGCCCCTTAGCAAGCGGGAGCGCGCAGGCCCGCGAGGGCCGAAGGCGTCAGGGATCAAAGCCGGATGGCCGCGACTCGACACGAGGCGCGGGGCGCAGCCCGCGAGCCTGACGGCGGGACGCCGGGACGCCCAACGGGGCGCCCGACCTAGGCCGCAGCGGACCTTCCCTCATTCGCTGCACAGTAAAAATTGCGATTTGACCGAATTTTCGCTAGAATGAGCATATTTACTGAACAGTAAACGATGCTCCCGGTGACCCATGCTTGAGTCCACCCTGACTGAACGACAGTTGATTACCCGCTTCGTGGAGGCCCTACGGGAGCTTCCGGAAGTGGAGGCCGACCTCGACCAGTGGGAGCCCCCCGTGGCCCACGGCGACCGCGGATACGACGCCCAGGTCGATCTGCACGTCGCCGGCAAGTCCTTCGTCTTGCTGATTGAAGCCAAGAAAGCCGTCTTTCCCCGAGACGTCCGTCAAGTGATCTGGCAACTCCGGGAAGCCAGTCAAGGACGACCTGCCGGGCAAGGACAAACGCCCATGCCGCTCCTCGTCGCCGAATCTCTCTCCCCCGGCGCGAAGGAGCTGCTCAGAAGCGAGCGCGTCGGCTACTACGACAGCGGCGGCAGCCTGTACCTCCCTGCGCCCGGTGCGTACCTCTACATCGACAAACCGCCGCCCAAGGCCCTTGCGAAATCGGTACGCGCCCTGTTTACTGGACGACGCGCTCAAGTGCTTCACGCCCTGTTGGTGGAGCACCAGAACTGGTTCGGCGTCACGGAACTGGCACAGCAGGCGATGGTGTCGCCCGCCACCGCTTCGCAGGTGCTGACCGAGTTGGAGCGCTTCGACTGGTTGGTGGCGCGTGGGCAGGGCCCGAGCAAGGAGCGCCACCTGCGCGAGCCGGCGGCCTTGCTGGACGCATGGGCCCGGCAGCTCGCCACCATCCGCCCGCCGACCTTGCGCCGGTACTACGTGCCGGGCACGAAGGCCGACACGCTGGCGGCGCGGATAGGCCAAGTCTTTGACACACACGACGCCCAGTACGCGGTCAGCCACGAAGCCGCCGCGCAGCACTACGCGCCATTCCTCTCCAATGTCTCCCAGGTGCGCATGCACGTGCTGATCGGCCCCAACGCGGATGCGGCGATCGGCGACCTGGACGCGCGCGTGGTTAACGAAGGTGCCAACTTGGGCGTCATCGAGGCCAAGTCGCCGGGCGAACTGCTGTTCCGTGAGCGGGTCGATGGCCTGTGGCTGGCCAGCCCGATCCAGATCTATCTCGACCTGTTGCGCGGCGAGGGCCGCTCCAAGGAAATGGCGGAGCACTTCCGCAAAGAAAGGATCGGCTTCTGATGGCCAAGCCAGCAACGTTCGACGGCTACAGCGACCAGTACACGGTGGACTGCGAACGTGTCCTCGTAACGCTGCTGCGCGGTCTCGGACCGTGGAAGGACTCGATCTACCTGGTCGGAGGGCTCACGCCACGTTATCTCGTCGCCGCACGGCCGCCCGCCGTTCCGGCGCACGCCGGTACGCTGGACGTGGACATCGTGATCGACTTGCAAATCCTGGCTGACACCGAGGCGTATCACACGCTGGAGGACAACCTCAAGAAGATGGGCTTCGAGCGCGCCGAGAACGAAGCCGGAAAGAAACTCTCGTGGCGTTGGCAGACCCGCACCGAACATGGTGCGCTGATGGTGCTGGAACTGCTGGCCGACGCACCGGACCTCGCTGGCGGCAAGGTGCAGCCGCTTCCAACAGAAGGCACGATCTCGGCCCTGAACATCCCGCACTCGTCGATCGTTTTCGACCTGCACCAAGTCACCGAAATCCAGGTGGAACTGCTGGGCGGCAACGGCGTCGCCACCGAGAAGATCAAGCACGCCAATCTCGTCAGCTTCACCTGCCTAAAGGCCTTCGCGTTCGACCAGCGCTTCGAGCGCAAGGACGCGCATGACCTGATCTATTGCATTGAGCACGCGCCCGAGGGCATGGACGCCGTGGCCGAAGCCTTCCGCAACGAGCGAGGAGGCAAGCACGACGCCGTCATCGAGGCCTCGCTGGCGATCCTGCGCAGCCGTTTCGCAAGCGACGAGAAGACCGAGGGCTATCGCAAGGATGGTTCGGTATCGGTCGCAAAGTTCGAGCTGGGTGAAGGCGATGAGCCGGAGCGGCGCGAAGCGCGAGCTTTGCGGCAACGGCAGGCCAGCGATGCGATCGAACAGCTCCTAGTTCGACTCGGATAAGGAGCGCGCGTGGCGGTCAAAGCAATCTTCGTCGGCATCAACAAGCATCTCGACCCGTCTATTCCCGAGTTGAGCGGAGCACGGCGCGACGCCACGGCGTTGTGGGCGCTGTTCACCGATACGGTTGAAGGTCTGAGCGCCCGGCTGCTGGTGGACGAGGCCGCAACCCACGGGGACGTGTCGGGGGCGATGCTCGGCACCTTGGCTAGCGCGAATGCTGACGATGTGATCGTCATCGCTTTCGCGGGGCACGGTTCTCCCGATGGCAACTTGGTGCTTTTCGACACGAGCGCGGCCGATCTTGCCGGGACGGCCCTGTCGATGACGGGCTTGGCGGACGCCTTCAAGGCGACGAAGGCCCGCGCAGTCTTGTGCATCCTTGACTGCTGCTTCAGCGGCCAGGCGCCAGCACGAGTGCTTGAGACGGCAGCGCGTCCGCGCAATGCGTTCGCCCTCGCCGGTATCTATGGAGAGGGGCGAATTCTCCTGGCCGCCTGTGCAACCAACGAATCCGCATGGGAGCAACCAGGCACCGGTCACGGGCTGCTCACCCATGCGGTGATCGAGGCCTTGACTGGCGCCGCAGGCGAATCGGTCAGCTTCCCCGAGATTGCCGGAGAGATCATCCGGCTGGCGCGTGTCGAAGCCGAGCGCATCAGCGTCACGCAAACCCCTGTCTTCCTGGGTAGTGTGCAAGGCGGTCTGACATTTCCGGTGCTCAAGCGAGGTGACAACTACGCTGCGGCCTTTCCCGCGAAAGCAGTGCGGCAGATGTCGGGTGCGTTCGAGGAGTTCTCCGTTCACGGCTTTCCGCCCGAGATCGTCGAAAAGTGGGCGGCGGACTTCCCACATGGCCTCAACTCACTGCAACTCAAGGCGGTCAACGAGTTCGGCGTGCTCAGCGGCAACTCCGTGCTGGTTGTCGCGCCCACAAGCTCCGGCAAGACTTTGATCGGCGAAGTGGCGGCGATTCAGGCGGTCACCGCCGGCAAGAAGGCGGCGTTCCTGTTGCCGTACCGTGCGCTAGTCAACGAGAAGTTCGAGGAGTTCACCGCGCGCTATGCGGCCGCCGGTTTGCGTGTGGCGCGTTGCAGCGGGGATGCTACCGACGGCATCGGACCCGTCCTGGCCGGACGCTACGACTTGGGTTTTTTCACCTACGAAACCTTCCTCAACCTCGCACTCGGCTCGCCTCGCCTTCTGAATCAACTCGGCCTCGTCGTGCTGGACGAGGGGCAGTTCATCACCGACCCACAACGCGGCATCACGGTTGAACTGATTTTCTCGCTGCTCCTGCGAGCACGTCAGCGCGGCATCGAACCGCAGCTCGTGATCCTGTCGGCTGTCATCGGCAACCTGAACAGCTTCGACCGCTGGCTCGGCGTCCCGCTCCTGATATCGCGCGAGCGCCCCGTGCCGCTGATCGAAGGCGTGCTCAACCGGCGCGGAACGTTTCAGTACGTCGATGCCGATGGGACGACGAAAACCCAGGCCCTGCTGCCTTCACACCGCATCGTGCAGCGACGTGATAAGCCAAGCTTGCAGGACGTGATCGTGCCTCTGGCACAGCAACTGGTCCCGCAGGGGGAGAAGCTGCTGGTGTTCCGCAACATGCGCGGACCTGCGCAGGGGTGTGGCAAGTATCTGGCAAAGGAACTGGGGCTTCCGCCGGCCACTGCGGTTCTCGACGTGTTGCCCACGCAAGACTTGACCGGAGCATCGCAAGACCTACGGGAGTGCCTGGCCGGAGGCACGGCGTTTCACAACACCAACCTGCTGCGAGCCGAAAGAGAGGCCGTCGAAAGAGGGTATCGGAGCGCCAACGGCGGCATTCATGCCTTGGTTGCGACTACGACGCTTGCCGCCGGCATCAACACGCCTGCCTCGACGGTCGTGCTCGCGGAGAATGAATTCGTCGGCGAGGACGGTCGGCAATTCACCGTGGCCGAGTACAAGAACATGGCCGGCCGTGCCGGCCGACTCGGTTTCAACGAGATCGGCAAGGCGATCATCCTGGCGGACACGCCGATGGAGCGTGCACAGCTCTTCCAACGCTACGTTCTGGGCGTACCCGAAGATGTGAAGTCGTCCTTCCAGCAACGTGATCTGCCCACATGGACGCTGCGCTTGCTGAGCCAGGTGCGTGGCGTTCGTGCCGACGAGATTCCGGGGCTGCTGGTCAACACGTTCGGGGGGTATTCGGCATCTCGTGCAAACCCTCAATGGATCGCACTGGTAGAGCGCGATGTGACTGCCTTGGTCGCTCGTCTCCTACAGGCAGGACTGGCCGAACGGGAAGGCGATCTCATACACCTGACGCTGCTCGGGCGCGCTTGCGGCTCCTCGTCCTTGTCGTTCGAGTCGAGCTTGCGCTTGGTCGAGTTGATGGGGCGCCTGAATGTCGCCCAGACACCGCCAGGTCACATGCTGGCGATGGTTCAGGTGCTGGATGAACTGGACGCCATCTATACGCCGGTCATGAAGAAGGGGCGCTCCGAGAGCGTCCGCGCCGGCGAGGCGGCGCAGCGCTTCGGAAGCCAGATTCCTCAAATGCTGCAACGGTACTGCCGCGACCAAGTCGAGTTTTGGGCTCGCTGCAAACGCGCTGTGTTGCTACATGACTGGATCGACGGAACGCCTGTCGATGTGTTGGAGAAGCGGTACTCCACGACGCCCTTCGGCGGTGCCATCGGGTACGGCAACATCATCGGCATTGCCGACGCGACCCGCTTTCATCTGCGCTCCGCCCATCAGATTCTGGCAACTCTCTTCCCCGATCAACCCGACTTCCTCAAAGGCCTGGACGAGATACTTCAGCGGCTCGAATTCGGACTACCCTCTGCCGCCCTGCCCCTCACGGAAATCTCGGTACGGCTGACGCGCGGCCAATGCCTGGCACTGTTTTCCATCGGTATCCGCAGCGCCGATGACCTGAAGAACCTGGACGAGGACCGGCTGCGCCATTGCGTGGGAGCAGGCACGGCCGCGCTGTTGCGCCCAAAGCCTGATGCTGCCGGCGACGCTGAATAAACAGGGAGGAGATAAATGATCCTGACTGACAACGAAACCAAAGTTGATCTGCTGAACAACGAGGCGATTGCCTCAACGATCATCGGATTGCTTCGCGCAAAGCCCGACCATCCAGTGACGATCGGTGTGCATGGCGACTGGGGTGCCGGCAAGTCCAGCGTGCTCGAAATGATCGAGGCGGGCTTCGCGGACAAGGACGATGTTCTGTGCCTCAAGTTCAATGGATGGCGCTTTCAGGGCTTCGAGGACGCAAAGATCGCCCTGATCGAGGGGATCGTCACTGGCTTGGTCGAAAAGCGTCCGGCATTGAACAAAGCGGCTGTGGCCGTCAAAGATGTCTTCCGCCGCATCGACTGGTTGAAGATCGCGAAAAGGGCCGGTGGTCTGGCTTGGACCGCATTCACAGGTATTCCGACGCCCGAACAAATCGGAGCCATCGTCGGCTCATTCGAAGCGCTAGTAGCGGACCCTGCCAAGATCGTGACGAAAGAAAACATCTCGACGGCCATCGACGAGGCGAAGGCCGTGCTGAAGCCTGGCGAGTCCAAGAACATACCGGAGGAAGTCGAGGCGTTCCGCAAGGCGTTCGACAAACTCCTTAAAGACGCGGGCATCAAGCAACTCGTTGTCCTGATCGACGACCTCGACCGCTGCCTACCTGACACGGCCATTGAAACGCTCGAAGCTATCCGGTTGTTCGTGTTCACCGCGCGGACGGCATTCGTTGTCGCGGCCGACGAGGCAATGATCGAGTACGCGGTGCGCAAGCACTTTCCAGATCTGCCCGACAGCACCGGACCGCGCGACTACGCTCGCAACTATCTCGAAAAGCTCATCCAGGTCCCGTTCCGCATTCCGGCCCTCGGCGAAGCTGAGACGCGGATTTACGTCACGTTGTTGTTGGCCGGCGCCGAGATCGGAGAGAACGATGAGGACTACGCGAAGCTGATCGCGGTCGCGCGGGAGAAGCTGAAACGACCTTGGACCAGCGGGGGTCTGGACGCCACGACGGTCAAGACGACGCTCGGCAAGCAGGCCGAGAAGGCGAACAATGCGCTTGCCCTCAGCGACCAAATCGGCCCCATCCTGGCAAGCGGCACGAAGGGCAACCCGCGTCAGATCAAGCGCTTCCTCAACACGCTGCTGTTGCGCGAGCGCACCGCGACCGCGCGCGGCTTCGGCGACGACATCACGCTCCCCGTGCTTGCGAAGCTCATGCTCGCGGAGCGCTTCATCCCAAGATTGTTCGAGCAGATTGCGTTCGTCGCGGCGGTCCATCCACAGGGGCTGTACGAAGACCTTGAAACGCTTGAGAAGAGTCTGGCTGCGGCTGACAGCAAAGATGGTGAGCCGAAAGGGCAGAAGGCCGCCGAGCCTACACCTGCGCCCGACAACGTCGTGTTGACCGAATGGAAGTCGTCGGAGTCGGTGCGCGACTGGGCTCGCCTCTCGCCAAAGCTCTCAGGGCTTGACCTGCGCCCCTATTTGTTCGTGACAAAGGACAAGAAGGACTACTTCGGCCCAGTGTCAGTGCTGGGTCATCTGGCTGGCGTGGTCGAGAAGCTGTTCGGCGGCAAGATGACCGTCCAAGGCTACGAAGCCGAGCTGAAGCAACTCGTGCAGCCCGAAGCCGAAAAGGTGTTCGAGGCCGTGCGCAGCAAGATCATGAGCACGGGTACCTTTGACACCAAGCCGGCGGGTGTTGATGGCTTCGTCGTCCTTGTGAAGGCGCAGCCCGGCCTCCAGGGCCAGTTGATGGACTTCCTAGAGGCACTGCCAAGCAGCAAGTGCGGGCCATGGGCTGTAAGCGGCTGGCAGGGTGTCATCAAAGACACCGAATGCGCTGCTCGCCTGACAAAGCTGCTGGGTGACTGGAGCAAAGTCACCAATAACCCCGGTCTCAAAGCCAGCGCCGAAGCGGCGCTCAAGGATACGAAGGGAGGGCGTTGATGGGAACCTCGACAGCTTACGGCGGCCCTGGCGGTGGAACGCCGCTTGTTCCATCATGGTTGGGCGACGGCGGTGACGCCCCTGCTTCCGCTCCAGGCGATGGCGTAGGGCCGGATGGCCAACCACCCGCGGATGGCGCTGCGCCGCCTGTGCCGCCGAACCGCCCGCCCATTCCCAGGACAGCAGATCCGCAACGCTTCTCCGGCGCTCGCAACAGCTTCACGCGATTTGCTGGTTCGGGCGGTGGTGATCGGGCCAACATGGGCCGCGCTGTCTCAAGGTACGTCTCAACGTCCGCTGGAGGCGCGCGCCAGGCTGCACAACGCATGGGCGCCTCTCGGGGGGCCGGCGCACGACTCCTCGGCTTCTTGGCCGATGCGCAAACTCGGGGTGTGCGCGAGGCGCTGCGTGCCCTGGACCTGGAATCGTTGGCAGGTCGCCCGATCACTGAAATTTTCGTGGGCCTGGCCGACTACATCTGTCCGGGCGCGGGAACGGTTGACGAAGGCATCGCCCGCGAGGCCTACATCGAAACCATCGTTGAACTGGCGAGTGAAGGTCTCACCGACCTTGCCACGTTCACCCCGGACCAGATGCAGACGGTTTTCGAGTTGTATGCCACCCATGCGATCGAGGCGCGCATCTGCAACGACATCGGCACCAAGGCCGTGACCATGCCAGCGGACGCGCAGGCTGCACACCGCGTCGAGCAGCAGTTGCGCGACTTCATCCGAGGCGGGGTAAGCGACGCGCTCACTCGTGCCAGGGCAGAGACACCCAATCTCACGCCAGAGCGAATTCAAGGCTTCGTGGACGCCGTGTACGAGTCAGCATTCGCGATCTTGCAGACCTTGGGCGATGCGGAGGCCGACCAATGAAGCGACAACTCCTGGCAGGCCGCTTCGGCCCCGATGACAACTTTGATGTGACGGCGGGTGCCGATGAACAGAGAACTTATCTGCAATTCGTCGTCGGCGAAAAGTCCTTGGATCACGGCATCGGTGGTGCGCTCACCAGTCTGAAGAAGATTGGCGTGTTTCCGTCGGAGATCGGCATCGACCTGCTGGTGCTGGCCGCGCATGTTCATGCGGCGGACACGCGCGTCTCTCGTGCCGAGCAGTCACAGGACTCGTGGACACGCGAGATACGGCTCGTAGTGCCGGTCAGCGATCCAGCTCGCTGGGGCGCATCAGCTCCGACACTCAAGAAATCTCTGGACTTCTTGACGGGCGACCGCTGGATGATCGGATTCAGGGCACGTCCGACCCGGTTCGCGACGATCGCTCAGGCGGCACCTCCAAGCTTGATCGCTCCGCCCTTCGATTCCCTCAGCCTGTTCTCGGGGGGACTGGACAGCCTGATTGGTGCCATCGACCTGCTGGAGGATGGTGCTACGCCATTGCTAGTCAGCCACTTCGGCGAAGGTTCGATCAGCGACGCGCAGGGCAAGCTGTTCACGGGTCTGAAGAAGAACTACGCCAACTCGTCTTTCGAGCGGTTGCGTGTCGGCATGACCTTCAAGAAAGGACTCGTGGCAGACGTTGGCTCGGAAGACAGCACGCGCGGCAGATCGTTCCTGTTCTTCGCGCTCGGCGTGTTCGCGGGCACTGGGTTGGGTCGCCGTTTCGTACTGCGCGTTCCCGAGAATGGGCTAATCGCTCTGAATGTGCCTTTGGACCCTCTGCGGCTGGGCTCGAACAGCACTCGGACAACTCATCCTTACTACATGGCACGGTGGAATGACCTGCTCGGCACACTCGGCATCGACGGTGAGGTCCAAAATCCGTACTGGGACAAGACGAAGGGCGAGATGGCAGCAGCCTGCCATAACCCAGCCCTCTTGAAGAAACTGGCGACAGATTCCTTGTCGTGCTCCTCCCCTGCCAAGGCCCGTTGGCTGGGGCATGGCATCGAGCACTGTGGCTATTGCCTGCCATGCCTGATCCGCCGCGCAGCGTTGACGGCAGCATGGGGTACGGGGAATGACCCGACGACGTACACCGTGCCAGACCTTCACGCGCAGCCGTTGGACACGCGGCAAGCAACTGGAGTGCAGGTCCGGTCATTTCAGTACGCGATCGAGCGTTTGAAAGGGAAGCCGCAGCTCGCGAACCTCTTGATTCACAAACCCGGTTCGCTTGCGGATGAAGCCGCGCATCTGGACCAGCTTGCCGATGTCTACAGGCGCGGCCTCGGTGAAGTCGCACGGCTCATCAACGGCGCTAAGACGACACCGGGCTAACGAAGGTGCGCTCATGACCACCACCGCCGGCCTCGTGGACTTCCACTGCCACCTTGATCTCTACCCGGACCATGCCGCCGCGGTTCGGGACGCGGACGCGGCTGGCGTGTTCACACTGGCGGTGACGACGACGCCACGCGCATGGCCTCGCAATCACGAACTCGCGCAGCGTACAAAGCATGTTCGGGCAGCGTTAGGGCTGCACCCGCAGTTGGTCGCGGAGCGTGAAAACGAAATCGAGCTATGGGACCGGCACCTTGCGGAGACACGCTATGTCGGTGAGGTCGGGTTGGACGCCGGCCCCCGATTTTTCAAGTCGCTCGATGCACAGAAGCGCGTGTTCCAGCATGTGTTGCAGCGCTGCGCACAAGCCGGCGACAAGATCATCACGGTCCACAGCATCAGGTCAGCCAAGGCTGTGCTTGATCTCGTCGAGACGCATCTGCCGTCCGAGCGCGGAAAGATCGTTCTCCACTGGTTCACCGGAACAAAGAGCGACGCGAAGCGTGCGCTGGAGTTGGGCTGCTACTTCTCGATCAACGCGGCGATGCTGGGCAATGAGAAGCATGCACCGATGGTGCAGGCCATCCCCTTGGATCGGATGCTGACGGAGACCGACGGCCCCTTCACCCGCGCCGGCGACCGGCCTTCGCAGCCGGCCGATGTAGCGGGCGCAGTGGAAGCGCTGGGCCGCTTGCATGGGCTGCCTGCGAGCGACGTGGCCAAGCTTATCCGCGACAACCTGCGGGCGCTGCTCGGGTAGCTTGTGGCGAAACGAGTCCAGTCGCGGTTCGTCGGACCGGCTGCCGCCGTAGAGGTCGATTGTCGTGACACTGTCGCGACAAATTCGTCGGCTTACTATCGAAATCAGCACCACATCCGCTGGAGTCTTCCTCAACTCGCCCTGGCAAGTTGTCCCGATAGGTACTGAACTTCACCATGTCTCCATGCAACGTACTCATGGGGTCCGAGGTGGAACAGCTATCGCAAACATCCAATGCGCTTCCCTTGCCGGGCACGGAAGCCTACGAGGCGCTGCCCCAATTTCCGAAGCGCAGCCCCCTTCCCTTCCGGCGCACCATCCGCCGCCATGAACTGCGGCTGATCGTCCCCCTGGCCGAAACGACGATCTACGAAATGGAGCACCGCGGCGAGTTTCCGCGTCGCTTCAATCTGACGCCGCGCTGCGTGGTGTGGGACTTGGCCGAAGTGGAAGCGTGGATCGAAGAACGAAAGCAAGCCCCTCGCGGCGGTACCTTGAAGCCGGATGTCCACCTACGAAAAACCCGCCCTGTCCGGGCGGGTTCGAGCGAGGCATGAGACCGAACAGCAGCTTTCAACCAACCAAGGCTTGCAGTTCCTTGGACGCCGAGCGCGGCAGCCGCCGCCCCTCTTTCGCCACGTTGACCTGCAAGGCCACCCGCGCCACCTCCAGCACGTCCTTGGCCAGCGCATAGCTGCCCTTGGCCTGCAACCAGGCCAGCACGTCCGCCAGATGCCAGATCGACGCGCTGCCCTCGTGCACCGGCACCGGGAAGCTGCCCGGATGGGCCAGCATCAGCTTGCGCATGTTCTGCCGCGACACGCCCACTATGTCGGCCACGTCGGTCAGCCCGACCAGATCCGGTGCCACCTCGATCAGCCTGGCCGAAGGCGCGGCACGGCGCACGTCGGCCAGCGCGCTGCGCACCGCTTCATCCGCATCGACCGCCTCGCGCGTGAACTCCAGCGCCAGGCGCCCCGGCTGCCCGATGCCGACCAAGGCATCGTCGCAGCCGACTTCGCCCAGGCGCTCCACCAGTGCATCCGTGTCGCGGTCGTCGTCGGCAAGCTGGTACTTCAGAGTGAAGGTGTATTCCATCGCGCTACTCCTTCTTGGCACCATCGTCAGCCTCGCGCTGCTGGCGGTGCGTGGTGCAGTTGTCCACGACGCGCCGCAAGGCGCGAGCGTGGTTGCCAGGGTTTTTCGGCGTGCTCCACACGCTGGTGATGCAGAACTCACCGCAGCGGCATTCCTCATCGTTGTACGGGCAATAAATCCGCCCCCAGGCATGGCTGCCGCCGACTTCGACGCGCCAGCCCTGCCCTTCGGCGTGCCTGAGAGCTTCCTCGACCTCTTTCTTGGGATGAGGGGAACGAGCCATCAGTGACCTCCAGTATGAGGATGGCCGGCAAGGTTGTCAAGTGACAACCTTGCCGGGACAGGATCAGGCCACATATCGCCGGCCAGCGAGAAGTTCAGATTTCCTCGTTTTCGATCACTCAAAGTGATCGCTTCCTCGAAAAAACAAACCTGGCGCAACCCAGCAAAGACCGATTCAAGGCAACCCATGATGCGGCCCTCCTATGCGATCGCGCTCAACGCCGGCACGACCACGTTATCCGGCATCAGCTTCGGCATGTAGGTCTGTCCGCCACCCCAGGCATCGACCAGGTTGGCCCACTCTTGCAGCATGTGGCGCCGCTGCTCGGCGTATTCGGCCTTGTTGTAGACCGAACGCGAGGAACGCCCCTCCTCGTGCGCCAGGCACTTCTCGATCCAGTCGCGGTTGAAGCCGATTTCGTTCAGCAGCGTCGAGCCAGTGCGGCGCAGGTCGTGGACGGTGAACGGCTGTAGCGGCAGACCGTTGGCCTTGGCACCTTCTGCCACGAGCATCGTGATGCGATTCAAGGTCGCATTGGACATGCACCGCTCTGCATCGTAGCGAGAAGGGAAAACGAACTTTGAGCCAGCCGCGCAGGCGTGCAGCGTGACGAAGATGTCGAGCGCCTGGCGCGACAGATAGACCACGTGCGGATTGCGCCCCTTCATCCGCTGCTTCGGAATCGTCCAGGTCTTGCGCTCGAAATCGACCTCATCCCAAGTGGCCTGGATCAGTTCGCTCTTGCGCACCAGCGTCAGCAGGATCAAGCGCAGCGCCAGCTTGATGGTCGGATAGGTCGCCACGGACTCCAACTGCTGCACCATCAAACGGATTTCCAGCGGCGACAGGGCGCGATCCTTCGGCACGAAGGTGGCGATCGAGGACGGCCCCACGCTGTCGGCCGGGTTGACCACCTTTTCACCGTGGGCAATGGCGTAGACGTAGACCTGCTTCACGATGTCCCGGATCTGCACCGCGGTGGCTGGTGCCCCGCGCTCCTTGACCTTGTTGCACAGAATCCGAAGGTCTTCGGCCTGGATTTCGGTCAGCAGCCGATTCTGGAAAACCGGCAGGATGTCCCGGTCGATGATGTGCTTGCGCACGGCGCGGGTGCTGTCGGCCCATCTCGTATGGGCAAGGTACGTCTCCATCGCCGCGCCGAAGGTCTTGATGGCCCGAACCCGGCGTTTGTCGCGTTGCTTCTCCAGCGCGGGCGATACGCCCTGGAGAACGGCCTTGCGCGCCTCCAGAAGCAGTTCACGCGCCATTGCCAGCGAAATGCCGCCTGCCCCGTAGCGGCCGATGGTCAAGGTCTCACGGCGACCGTTGAGGCGGTAGTCGTAGCGGAAGGTGACGGTATTTGCGGGCGATACCGTCACGTACATCCCGTCCCGGTCAGAAACCTTATAAGTCAATGACTTAGGCTTCAGATTGCGCAGTGCTGTGTCGGTCAGCATCGAGGTTTTCCTCCTGTTTGGCGACGGCTTTTACCGTCAAGGACCAGGAGACCCACTGATGCCCGGAAAGCCGCATGAAACAAGCTTTCCCGAGAAGGCTTTTACCGTCAAAGACGGTAAAAGTCTGAATAGTGAACGAGAGTGTCTTAATTCGGCCTCAGTTCTTACCGTCAGCTCTACCGTCAACCGTTTTTGCTGGTCGGCGATAGCCACCGATAGCTGCCGCGACGTATTTCCTTCTAAATCAACACGTTACGACGGTTTTTCGGATAGCTGGCGATAGTCCCTGAAGGACGTAAATTCACTCCCACTCAATCGTCGCTGGCGGTTTGCTGGACACGTCGTAGGTCACGCGGTTGATGCCGCGTACCTCGTTGATGATGCGGCTGCTCACTTTTTTGAGCAGGCTGTAGGGCAGCTCGGCCCAGTCGGCGGTCATGAAGTCGCTGGTTTGCACGGCGCGCAGGGCAACGACATAGTCATAGGTGCGGCCGTCGCCCATGACGCCGACGCTTTTGACGGGCAGGAAGACGGCGAAGGCCTGACTCGTCAGGTCGTACCAGCTCTTCTGCGAATTCGGCTCGATGGTGGAGCGCAGTTCTTCGATGAAGATGGCGTCGGCACGGCGCAGCAGGTCGGCGTATTCCTTTTTCACTTCGCCCAGGATGCGCACGCCCAGGCCGGGGCCGGGGAAGGGGTGGCGATAGACCATGTCGTGCGGCAGGCCCAGGGCCACGCCCAGCTCGCGCACTTCGTCCTTGAACAAATCGCGCAGCGGCTCCAGCAGCTTCAGGCCGAGCTGCTCGGGCAGGCCGCCGACGTTGTGGTGGCTTTTGATGACGACGGCCTTCTTCGACTTGGCGCCGCCGCTTTCGATCACGTCGGGGTAGATGGTGCCCTGGGCCAGCCACTTGGCACCGCGGTGGCCGCTGCCTTTGAGTTTTTCGGCTTCGGCCTTGAACACGTCGACAAACAGGCGGCCGATGATCTTGCGCTTTTGCTCGGGGTCGGCCACGCCGGCAAGCTCGCGCAAAAAAAGCTCGCTGGCGTCCACGCGCACCACCTTGGCATGCAGCTTGCCGGCAAACATGTCCATCACCATGTCGCCCTCGTGCAGGCGCAGCAGGCCGTGGTCGACGAAGACGCAGGTGAGCTGATCGCCAATGGCGCGGTGGATGAGCGCGGCGGCCACGGATGAATCGACGCCGCCGGACAGGCCGAGGATCACTTCCTCGTCACCCACCTGCTGGCGGATGGCGGCCACGGCTTCTTCCACGTGATCGCGCATGACCCAGTCGGGCCGCGCGCCGCAGATCTCCAGCGCAAAGCGCTCCAGCATGGCCTTGCCTTGCACGGTGTGCGTGACTTCGGGATGAAACTGCACGCCGTAGAAGTGCCGCGCCTCGTCGGCCATGCCGGCGATGGGGCAGCTGTCGGTGCTGGCCATGAGCTTGAAGCCGGGGGGCAGCTCGGTGACCTTGTCTCCGTGGCTCATCCACACTTTCAGCATGCCGTGGCCTTCGGGCGTGGTGAAGTCGGCGATGTCTTTCAAGAGCGCGGTGTGGCCGCGTGCGCGCACTTCGGCGTAGCCGAACTCGCGCTTGTCTCCGCCTTGCACCTGCCCGCCAAGCTGCTGGGCCATGGTCTGCATGCCGTAGCAAATGCCCAGCACGGGCACGCCCAGCTCGAACACGGCTTGCGGCGCACGGTCATCCACCTCGTACACGCTGGCGTGGCTGCCGGAAAGGATGACGCCTTTGAGCGCGCCATCGGCCGCGTGCTGGCGCACCCAGTCGTCGGTGACGTCGCAGGGGTGCACTTCGCAATACACATGCGCCTCGCGCACGCGGCGAGCGATGAGCTGGGTGACCTGGCTGCCGAAGTCGAGGATGAGGATTTTGTGGTGTGGCATGGCGTGCGGCGGGTGAAGAGCGAATCAGTATCCGTTGAAGAGAAAGTCGAGCGCCGAGACGATGCGGTGCTGCTCGGCGGCGAGCGTGGCCACGCGCTGCCTGAGCAGGCTTTGCGGCACGGCGGCCATCTTGGGGGTTTCCAGCAGGCAGTTTTCGCCGGCAATCTGGAACACCGGCGTCAGCTCTGCGGGCAGTTTGACGGGTGCGAAATGCGATACGCGGCGCAGCGGAATGACCACGCGGCTGTCGAGCGCATCGAGCAGATCGGTTTGCACATCCAGCAGATAAGGCGTGCTGGCGGCGTGGTGGCCGCTGTTGGCGAAAACGTCGAAACGGGCCACGTCAGAAGGTTTTCCACGCATCCAGCGGCAGCCCGGCTTGCGCCACCGTGGTGTTGTAGGCGGCCACGAAGTCGGCATGCTCGGCCAGCCAACGGCGTTCGCGCGCCTGGCGGATCAGCGTGCGCAAGTGCTGCTCGCAGACTTGCGACAGGTTGATGTTCAACTCGCGCGCATCGGCCAGCACGTCCTCGCTCAGACTGAGGTTGGTGGCGCGCTTGCGCTGGGCGGGGGAAGAAACCTGTGGCATGGCGATCAGCAGCGTGCGCATGGTGAATGCGCATAGTTTATTGGTGGCGATGCAAAAAGGTGGAGCGCACCGTCAGCACACGGTGGTGAAGGGTGCAGTGTGCGGGGTCAGGTGTCAGGGGTGGCGGGCGGGTTGGGTCACAAGTGTGGCGCCGCCCTTCGCGCCGTTGCTGGGGATCCAGTATGTTTTCAACCCCCTGGCTCCCAGCCGGGGTCTTGTGCTCGCCCGGTGCGCTCCAAAACAATCATAGCTGCTTGCGTACGTTATTATTGATTTTTATATTGTTTTATATATGAAATCGTTTTAAAACGTACGCAAGCAGCTCACTTTTTATTCAATCAACAGCTCATCCAATCTCCACGCGCCAGTTGGTTTCCTGAATCAGCACGTTCAGCTCGCGGATCTTGCGGCTGAAGTCTTCCATCTGCTTTTGCGTGGCCGCCACGTCGATCTGCGGCACCCACTTGATCTCGCGCGGGCTGTAGCGGTCGGCCTCCTTGTGCGTGGCCTCCACCGCCGTCTTGAGCAAGGCGTGTTGCTGCGCCAGCACGTCGCGCGCGCCCAGCACGGCGGCCAGCGCCCGCCCATCGGGCAGCGTGGCGGCGGCGTTGGCCGCGTCGATCTTGAGCACCAGCGCCTGCTGCTCGGCCATCACGGCAAAGCACTCGGCGATCAGCTTCGCCGCGTCCTCGCGCGGCGCATCGCCCTCTTGCGCCAGCGCATTGCGGGCGATGCGCTCGCGCAGCGAGAGGATTTTCTTTTTCTGGTCGGCTCGGATGAGCAGGGCTTCGGCGAGTTTCATGGCAATCGCTTATCGGTTCAAAAAAACGTGCTGGCAGAACGCGCGTTGGTTTGCGCCGCACGGCCAGAGACCTGGGAACGACCCCGATGGTAACGATCCTGGCATCGTGGGTGGCATTCTGGGCGGCCTGGCGGGCGACGCCGCCGGCCGCGGGCTGTTCAACGGCATTCGCAGCCTGTTCTGAAACATCTGCGTGCATCCCGCGCTGACGCAGCCCGCACAAGGCTGGCTGCCTACACTCGACAGCCATGAACAAGCGATATGGCAAACAGATCGCCGTGGCGATGACCGAGCGCGACGAGCGCGACTTTCTCGCGTTCCTGCGCGGCACGGGTGATGTGCAGATTCTGGCGCTGGACAGCCCCTCGGCCGATGCGGTGAGGCTCGATGGATTGCCGCCCCGGCGCACGACAGACATGCTCAGCCGCCGCTTTGCGCTGTGGAACAAGGCGTTCGACAGGACGCCTGAAGTGCAGACCCGCGCGCACGATGCGGGCGTCGCCAACACGGCTCACGCACCCATCATCGAATACGCGCGGCACCCGTTCTTCAAGCCCGCCCCCCGACACGGGCCGTCTTTACTGGCCGCGCAGCGCGGGCGCTGACCAGGCCAAAGAGACCGACGCGGCATTCGGCCCCTGGTGGCGCAGCGTGCAAGACTGGGTCAAGGCCCACAGCCACCACCGCCGTGGCGATGACGCCCACATCCACTACCTGCCCTGGGCCTGGTGGCAATACGGCAAGTGGGGGCGTGGGTAGGCCAACGCCTTCGGTGCGATGTGGCCGCACAGCGAGAGGATTTTCTTCTTCCGATCAGCGCGGGTGAGCAGGGCTTCGGCGAGTTTCATGGTGGTTACCAATCAGTGTGCGCATTTCAGTTTCAAGCCTTTGACAATCTGCGTCGTCACGTCCATCGACGCCTTGTCGAAATAGCTTGCCACCACGCCAATGGCGTGCTTGCCCTTCAGGCAGGCGTAATAACGCTGCGTCACATTGATTTTTCCCAACGTCAGGGTGGCGTCCAGATAGGCCATTTTCGACCCGTCTATTTGCATCGAACCACAGTCTTTCGTCATTTTCATGTTCATCTGCGTCATTTCCAGCACTTGCCGAACATTTTGCAAATAATCGCAACCCGATTTCACACCCGGTGCCAATTCAGTGCTCTCCGCCGTGCCAATGACGTTGGCATTGAGTTTCCCCGGCGTGCCGGGCGGATAGGAGAAAAAGGCAAACAAGGGCAATGTGCTCTTTGCCGCTTCTGCCATCATGGCCTTCAGATTGGCGTCATCGCCGGAGGCAATTGCCGCGCCTTTTTGCGACATTTTCAGCGTCTGCTCCGGGCTTTGATAAAACCATCCGTCCGGCTTGGTGATCTCCAGCTCAAAATGCTTGTTCACATAGCGCGATTCATCCACGCTTTTCGTCAGCATGTCCGATGCGCCAAATGCTGCCGGCGAACCCAGAACCAGCAGCAGTGCGAGTGCAATACCCGAATATTTCTTCATGAAAATCTCTCCTCGTACATGTAAATAGCTTGCGTTTCTACCGCGCCCGGCTGAACATCCAGATGCCCGTCACCACCAGCGCCGTGCCTGCCGCCAGCCAGGGGGTGAAGGGCTCGCCCAGGATGGCGATGCCCATCATGATGGTGGACAGCGGGCCGATCATGCCGACTTGCGCAGCCAGGCTGGGGCCGATGCGCTCGACGGCCATCATCACCAGCAGCACGGGCACTGCCGTGCACAGCGTGGCGTTGAGCACCGACAGCCAGATGACTTGCGGCGCCACTTGCCAGGCTGCGGCCACGGGCTTGAGCAGCAGAAACTGCACGATGCAGCAAATGCAGGCAAAAGCGGTGGCCAGGCCCACCAGGCGCAGCGAGCCGATGCGCTGCACGTATTCGCCGCTGTAGAAAAGATACAGCGCGTAGGTGAAGGTGGAGATGAACACCAGCAGCGCACCCCAGGCGGTGGCGCCGCTGGGGGCCACGCGCAGCTCCAGCCCGAAGACGATCAGCGCGCCGAGGTAGCTGACGGCGGTGGCCAGCAGGTGCGCGCGGGTGATGCGCCGCCCGCGCAGCAGCCAGCCAAGCAGCAGCACCAGCGTGGGGCCGAGGTAGAGGATGAGCCGCTCCAGGCTGGCGGTGATGTATTGCAGCCCGGCAAAGTCGAGCATGCTGGAGAGGTAGTAGCCGATGAAGCCCAGCCCCAGCACGCCCGGCCAGTCGCGCCCCGCCAGCGGCGGCTTGCCGCGCCCGGCCCACCAGGCCATGCCCACGAACAGCGGCAGCGCCAGCAGCATGCGCCACATGATGAGGGTGACGGCGTCAACCCCGTAGCGGTAGGCGAGCTTGACGATGATGGCCTTGCCGCTGAAGCAAATGGCCCCCAGCGCGGCCATGGCCATGCCGATGGCGAGCGTGTTGGCGCCGCTGCCCGCCTGCCCTGCGTTCGCCTTTGGCGCATCTTCCGTGGCTGTGCTCATGCCTGGTCGCGCCCGTGCTCAGAAACCGGCGGCCAGGCCGTCGCGGCGCGGGTCGCTGGCGGCGACGTAGCCTTCCACGGCCGGCTCGCCCAGGCGCCAGATGAACTGGCCGGCGCCGAAGTCCTGGTAGCTGTCCTGAATCACGTCGATCTGGTGGCCCCGCTCTTGCAGATCGGCCACGGCCTTGGCGCTCATGGCGGCTTCGACGTTGATGGACAGGCCCTGGTTGACGCGCCAGCGCGGCGCGTCGCAGGCGGTCTGGGGGTCTTGCCCGTAGTCGAGCATGCGCACCAGGGTCTGCACGTGGCCTTGCGGCTGCATGTTGGCACCCATCACGCCAAAGCTCATCACGGGCTGGCCGTCCTTGGTCAGGAAGGCGGGGATGATGGTGTGAAACGGGCGCTTGCCGGGCGCCACCACGTTGGGGCTGGCGGTGTCCAGGCTGAAGCCGTGGCCGCGGTTCTGCAGGCTGATGCCGAAGGTGGGCTCCACCAGGCCTGAGCCAAAGCCCATGTAGTTGCTCTGGATGAAGCTGACCATCATGCCGCTTTCGTCTGCTGCGGTGAGGTAGATGGTGCCGCCCTTGGGTTGCAGGCCGGGGCCGAAGTCCTGTGCGCGGTTCATGCGGATGAGCCTGGCGCGGCTTTTGAGGTAAGCCTCGTCCAGCATCTGCGCGGGGCTGACGGCCATCCACGAGGGCTCGGCCACGTGGCGGTAGACGTCGGCAAAGGCCAGCTTCATGGCTTCGATCTGCATGTGCTGCGAGCTGACGCTGTCCACGCCCAGCTGCGACAAATCGAAGTTCTGCAGGATGCCCAGCGCCATCAGCGCGGCTATGCCCTGGCCGTTGGGGCCGATCTCGTGCACGGTGTGGCCGCGGTAGTGGTGCTGGATGGGGTCTACCCACTCGGGCTGGTAGCGCTCGAAATCGCTGGCCTTGAGCACGCCGCCCTGCGCGGCGATGAAGCGCTCGATGGCGTGGGCGATCTCGCCGCCGTAAAACGCCACGCCGCGCGACTGCGCAATGCGCTTCAGGGCCTGCGCCGCCGCCGGAAACCTGAACAGCTCGCCCACCCTGGGCGCGCGACCCCAGGGCATGAAGGCCTGGGCAAAGCCGGGCAGCTCTTGCAGCTCGGGCGTGGCCGCCGCCCATTTTTGCTGCACCACCACGGGCACCAGATAGCCGCGCTCGGCGATGTCGATGGCCGGTGCCAGCACGTCGCCCAGCGGCAGGCGGCCAAAGCGCTTGTTGAGCTGCACCCAGGCAGACACCGCGCCCGGCACGGTCACGCTGTCGGGGCCGCGCTTGGGGGGCGCGGTGGCGGCGTCGCCGTATTTCTGGCGGAAGTAGGCCTCGCTCCAGCCCTCCGGCGCGCGGCCCGATGCGTTCAGCCCGTGCAGCTTCTGGCCGTCCCACAGGATGCAGAAAGCATCGCTGCCCAGCCCGTTGCTGACGGGCTCGCACACGGTCATGGCGGCAGCGGCGGCCACGGCAGCGTCCACCGCGTTGCCGCCTTGCTGCAGCATGCGCAAGCCCGCTTGCGCCGCCAGCGGGTGCGAGGTGGCCGCCGCGTTGCGCGCAAAGACCGGCAGGCGGGCGGAGAGATAGGGGTTGGCGTAGTGAAAGCTCATGAGGCAGTGGGCACGGGGTGAACCGTTCTCCTTGTGAAAACGCGCGATGGGCCGCCTGCTTCAGCGGGCGTGAACCGAGATTTTGGGACGATCAAATTAAAATGAATAGCTGCTTGCGTATGTTATCCCTGGTTTTTATGATTTTTCTTTATGAATATGATGCATGACATGCGCCAGCAGCTATCTTTTTATCCATGTCTTGCTGGCCGAAACGCAAGCTCGCGGCCCTCTGTGCATCATGCCCACGCCCCGTGACGCGACGGTGCCATCCGGCGAGCGTGCGGGACATGCCTGGGCGATCGTGGGGGATGTGCGCAGCGTGCAAAGCCCTTGATTGTGAACGACGCCAAGTCAAAACGGCACCGCGCGGGTGCCGTCCGATGCAGGTCAAGCGCAGCCGCCGTCAGTCTTCGACGAAGGCTTCGGCGCGCCGCGACTTCACCGCTGGCATGAGCACGATGACCAGCAGCGCCAGCGCCACCAGCAGCAGCGCCGCCGACAAGGGCCGCGTGACCAGCACGCTCCACGAGCCGCGCGACAAAAGCAGCGCGCGGCGCAGGTTTTCTTCCATCATCGGCCCCAGGATGAAGCCCAGCAGCAGCGGCGCGGGCTCCATGCCCAGCTTGATGAACATGTAGCCGATGATGCCGAACCAGCCCACCATCCACACGTCCCAGGTGTTGTTGTTGGTCGAATAAACGCCTATCGCGCAGAACAGCACGATGGCCGGAAACAGCCAGCGGTAAGGCACCGTCAGCAGCTTGATCCACAGCCCGATCAGCGGCAGGTTCAGGATGATCAGCATCGCGTTGCCGATCCACATGCTGGCGATCAGGCCCCAGAACAGCTCGGGGTTGCTGGTCATCACCTGCGGGCCGGGCTGGATGTTGTGGATGGTCATCGCACCCACCATCAGCGCCATCACGGCGTTGGGCGGAATGCCCAGCGTGAGCAGCGGGATGAAGGACGTTTGCGACCCCGCGTTGTTGGCCGACTCGGGCGCGGCCACGCCGCGGATGTTGCCCTTGCCGAAGGGCACTTCACCGGGTTTGAGCCGGGTTTTCTTCTCGACGCTGTAGGCCGCAAACGCCGACAGCATGGCCCCGCCACCCGGCAGGATGCCCAGGGCCGAGCCGAGCGCCGTGCCGCGCAGGATGGCGGGCATCATCAGCTGCCAGTCTCTCTTGCTGGGGTAGATGTTTTCCACCTTGCCGGTGAACACCTCGCGCTTTTCCTCGGGGCTGCTCAGGTTGGCGATGATCTCGCCATAACCGAACACGCCCATGGCAACGACGATGAAGCCGATGCCGTCGGTCAGCTCGGGAATGTCGAAGCTGTAGCGCGCCACGCCCGAGTTCACGTCGGTGCCCACCAGCCCCAGCAGCAGGCCCAGCACGATCATGCCGATGGCCTTGACCAGCGAGCCGCTGGCCAGCACCACCGCGCCGATCAGGCCCAGCACCATCAGCGAGAAATACTCGGCCGGGCCAAAGGCAAAGGCCACCTGCGTCAGCGGCACGGCAAAGCCGGCCAGCACCAGCGTGCCAAAGCAGCCGGCGATGAACGAGCCAATGCCCGCCGCCGCCAGCGCCGGCCCCGCCCTGCCCTTGCGCGCCATCTGGTAGCCGTCGATCACCGTCACCACCGACGACGACTCGCCCGGCAGGTTGACCAGGATGGCCGTGGTCGAGCCGCCGTACTGCGCGCCGTAATAAATGCCCGCCAGCATGATGAGCGCGGCCACCGGCGGCAGCGCATAGGTGGCCGGCAGCAGCATGGCGATGGTGGCCACCGGCCCCACGCCCGGCAGCACGCCGATCAGCGTGCCCAGCAGACAGCCGACGAAGGCGTAGATCAGGTTCTGCATCGTGAAGGCGACGCTGAAACCCAGAGAGAGGTTGTTGATCAAGTCCATGGCGCGTGCTCCCTGGCTTCAGCGAGAGATGAAGCTCGGCCACACCTGAAACTGCAGGTTCAGCCCGTAGACAAACGCCGCCCAGCTGCCCGCGGCCAGCAAGGTGGCCACCACCAGCACTTCGCCCCAGCGGAACTCGCTGCTCGCCATGGCCGAGACGATGGTGAGCACGTATATGGCGGCAATCAGGCCTGCTGCCGGAAGGCCCAGGCTGGGCACGCCGCCCAGCAGGATGCCGAAGAGAAAGTTGGCCGCGATGATGAACAGCAGCGGCCGCCAGGCCCATTTGCCGATGGGGTGGCCATCGGGCGTTTCCACCACCAGCGCGCGAAAGACGACGATGGCGCCGATGATGGCCAGCACCACGCCCAGCATCAGCGGAAAGTAGCCCGGCCCCATGCGCGCGCCGGTGCCGATGTTGTAGTTGGTGGCCCCGGCCGCAAACGCGATGCCCACGCCCATGTACACCAGCCCGGCGAAAAAGTCCTTCTGACTTTTGATCTGCACCTGATTTCTCCTCGAACGGCCAGACGCTGGCCAGAGAGGAGTGGATTGTGTGCAAGCCCCGGGCCGCCAAGTGCAGGAAAACCCGTAGCCGCCACACAAGGGATAACCCCTATACGCTTGCCCATGCCGAAGTCGTATCACACCGCGCGCTGGCCTGCGTGATGCGACATGCACCAAGGGTCAGAGAACAATAAAATAATAGCTGCTTGCGCATGATTTAAAGCATTTTCATATATAAAACCATATAAAAATACCTAATAACATACGCAAGCAGCTACCATAATATTCAAGTTTCAGACAGCCTGACCATGCCCCCCGCACCCCCTGCCCCCGCGCCTGACGCCACGCTGGCACCGCGCTCGCTGGCCGATCTGTTCTGGTCTTTCACCTGGCTGGCGCTGCAAGGCTTTGGCGGCGTGATGGCCGTGGCCCAGCGCGAGCTGGTGGAGCGCAAGCGCTGGCTCACGCGCGAGCAGTTCGTCGAGGAATGGGCCGTGGCGCAGATCATGCCCGGCCCCAATGTGGTCAACCTCTGCATGATGCTGGGCGACCGCTTCTTCGGCCTGCGCGGCGCGCTGGCGGCGCTGGCCGGCATGCTGGCGTTGCCCACCGTGCTGGTGCTGGCCCTGGCGCTGCTGTATGCCAGCGTGGCGCAGCACCCGCTGGCGCAGGGCGCGCTGCGCGGCATGGGCGCGGTGGCCGCCGGGCTGGTGCTGGCCACGGGCATCAAGCTGGCCGGCGCGCTGCGCACCAGCCCCATGGGCGTGCCGGCTTGCACGCTGCTGGCGGCGGCCGCCTTCGTGGCCATTGCCTGGCTGCGCTGGCCGCTGGGCTGGGTGCTGCTGCTGGTGGGCGGCGCAGGCATGGCCTGGGCCTGGCGCTGCCTGGCCCCACCTGCCGCACGCGACGACGCGCCGCGCGCCGCGCTCACCGACGCCGATTCGGGCCACACGCCATGAGCATGCCGCTCAGCGCCGCCGACTGGCTGGCCCTGCTCACGCACTTTCTTTCCATCTCGCTGCTGGCCGTGGGCGGCGCCATCAGCACCGCGCCGGAGATGCACCGCTTTCTCGTCGGCGGCCGCCAGTGGCTGACGGACGAGCAGTTCACCGCCTCCATCGCGCTGGCGCAGGCCGCGCCCGGCCCCAACGTGCTCTTCGTGGCCCTGCTTGGCTGGCAGCTGGGGCTGAACGCCGCGGGCAGCGCCACCGGCTGGCACGCCTGGGGCCTGGGCCTGCTGGGCATGGGCGTGTGCATGGGCGGCATGCTGCTGCCTTCGAGCGTGCTCACCTACACCGCCACCCGCTGGGCGGCCCGCCACCGCCACCTGCGCGGCGTGCGCGCCTTCAAGGCGGGGCTGGCGCCGGTGGTCATCGCGCTGGTGCTGGCCACCGGCTGGCTGCTGCTGGCGGCGCACCAGCAGCCCGCGCGCGACTGGCGCTTGTGGCTGCTGGCCGCGGCCAGCGCCCTCATCGTCTGGCGCACGCGACTGCACCTGCTGTGGCTGATCGGCGCGGGCGCAGCGCTGGGCATGCTGGGCTGGGTGTAGGTGCGCCAGCGCCCCGTGCGCAGGCGGCGCACCACCCAAGCCAGGCCAAGCGGCCCGTTTCAACGTGAATATTGCACGCGTTATGTAACAAAACATGTTGTAGCATGTATGACGGCATACCTTACGTGCCAGCCCGTCATGGCCGTTTGCCGCACCACAGGAGACTTGCTCGCATGCCATCCCCGAAAAGCCCTTCCGCCCGGCTGCTGCGCCGCCGTGCACTTGGCCCCCTGGCCCTGGCCGCGCTGGCACCGCGCCTGACGGCTGCACAGGCAGTCGGCGACATCGTGATCGGCCAGAGCGCCCCGCTCGCCGGGCCGTTGGGGCAGATGTTCCGCAGCGTGCAGGCGGGCCAGCAGCTGGCGCTCGACGAAGCCGCGGCCCAGGGCGGTATCGACGGACGAGCACTCAAGCTGGTCGCGCTTGACGACGGGTTCGACCCCAGGCGCACCGCAGACAACGTGCGCGCACTGGTAGAGGAGCAAGGTGCCATCGGCATCTTCGGCTTGGTAGGCACGGAGCAGACAGCTGCCGCGCTGGGCTGGCTGAGTCCCAAGCGCGTGCCCCTCATCGCGTCGTACACCGGCTCGCCCTCGCTGCGTGGCGAGAAGTTTCCCCTGCACTTCACCACGCAGGCGAGCTACATCGACGAGCTGCGCACCACGGTGCGCCACCTCGTCACGGTGCAGCAGACGCAGGTGGGCGTGATCTACAGCGACGATGCCTTCGGCAACGGCATGCTGCCCGTGCTGCAGCAGGCGCTGCCCGCTGCAGGCGCCACGCTGGTGGGCAGCCACAGCATGGAGCCGGCCGGCGGCAACGTGGCCCAGGCCGCCAAGGCGCTCGCCGCGGACGAGCCCAACGCCGTCATCATCCTCGCGGCCGGGCCGGTGGTGGTGCCGTGCGTGAAGGCGCTGCGCGCGGCCACCGCCGCACCGCTGTACACCATTTCGCTGGCCGTGGCGGCAAGCACGGTGCGCGCGCTGGGTGACGAGGCGCGCGGGCTGTCCATCTCGCGCGTGACGCCCTACCCCTGGAACCCGCGCACGCCGCTGGCAAAGCGCTACAACGCGCTGATGCAAGCCGCCGGCAAGCCGGTGGACTACGACCACTTCATCGGCTACATCAACGCGCGCGTGCTGCTGGAAGGCCTGCGCGCAGCGGGCAGGGATTTCACCCCCGCCGGGCTGGCGCGGGGCATGCAGCGGCTGGGGCGGCTGGACCTGGGCGGCTACGTGCTAGCGTTCAGCCCCACGCAGTCCAACGGCTCGCGCTTCGTCGACATCGTGATGCTGACGCGCGACGGCAAATACGTCAGATGAGCTGAGCCGCGCGGCGCGCACCGGCCTGCAACAATGGCCGAGCCATGAGCACACACACCACCCCACCCCACGCCCCGTCCTTGCACGCGCACTTCGACGCCATGCGCCAGGCCAGCCGCGCGCAGCCCGCGCCCGCCTGGCCCGCACGCGCCGACCGCCTGAAACGCCTGCGCGCCATGCTGCTGGCCGCGCGCACCGACATCGCGCGGGCCATCGCCGCCGACTTCGGCCAGCGCCCCCGGCAAGAAACCGAAATGGCCGAGCTGTTTCCCACCCTCGCGGGCATCGACCACGCCCTGCGCCACGGCAAGGCGTGGATGCGCCCGCGCCGCCGCGCCACCGGCCTGTGGATGCTGCCCGGCACCAGCCGCGTGTTGCCCCAGCCGCTGGGCGTGGTGGGCGTGGTGGTGCCGTGGAACTACCCGCTCATGCTCAGCGCCGGGCCGCTGACGGGCGCGCTGGCCGCAGGCAACCGCGTGCTCGTCAAGGCATCCGAACACGCACCCGCCTTCGGTGCGCTGCTGGCGCACCTTGTCGCGCAAACCTTCGCCGCAGACGAAGTGCGCGTGATCGAAGGCGACGCCGAGGTGGCCCGCGCCTTCACCGCCCTGCCCTTCGACCACCTGCTGTTCACCGGCTCCACGCCCGTGGGCCACGCCGTCATGCGCGCCGCCAGCGAGCACCTGACCCCCGTCACGCTGGAGCTGGGCGGCAAGTCGCCCGTCGTCATCGGCCCCGGCGCCGAGCTGGCCCACGCCGCCGAACGCATCATGGTCGGCAAGCTGCTCAACGCCGGGCAAACCTGCATCGCGCCCGACTACGTGCTGCTGCCCGCCGGGCGCGAAGACGAATTCACCCGCCTGGCGCAAGACGCCGTAACCCGCCTGTACCCCAATCTGCCCACCAGCCCCGACTACACCCGCATCATCAACGCCCGCCAATACCAGCGCCTGGCCAACTGGCTGGCTGAAGCGCAAGGCGCCGGCGCGCGCATCGAGCCACTGGCCGACGCCCCCGACGACGAAGCCCTGCGCCGCATGACGCCGCGCCTGCTCATCAACCCGCCCGCGCACATCACGCTGATGCAGCAGGAGATCTTCGGCCCCCTGCTGCCCGTGTTGGGCGTGCCCGACGTGGATGCGGCCATCGCCCACATCAACCAGCGCCCGCGCCCGCTGGCGCTCTACGTCTTCGAGCGCGAGCGCAGCACCATCGACCACGTGCTGGCATGCACCACCAGCGGCGGCGTGACGGTGAACGACACCCTGCTGCACGTGGCGCAAGACAACCTGCCCTTCGGCGGCGTGGGCGACAGCGGCATGGGCGCTTACCACGGCGAAGACGGCTTTCGCACCTTCTCGCACTTCAAGCCCGTGTTCACCCAGTCGCGCCTGGCGGGCAACGGCCTGCTCAAGCCGCCCTACGGCACCACCTTCGATCGGCTGATGCACTGGATGCTGCGCTGAACAAGCAATTTGGTAGCTGCTTGCGTACGTTTTAAAACATTTTTATGGTATTTAATATCTGAAGTCGTCTTGAAACGTACGCAAGCAGCTATCTTTTCATTCCCCCTGTGTCATCCCAATAACCGCGCGGCGCTCTGCCGCGTGAGCGTGCGGATCTTCAGCGCCAGCTTGTCGGCCAGGCCCGCGCCGCTGGGCGAAAGCGCGGGGGCCACGTCGGCGCGGGCTTGCGCCAGGGCCGCGGGCAGGCGCTCGGCCAGCTCGGTGGCCAGCAGGCGCAGATAGCGCGCGTTCACGCCCAGCTGCGCCGCCAGGTCGTTCAAGTGCGCGGGGCCAAACTGGCCGGGCTGGCTTTGCCCGGCCAGGCTGAAGGCGAATTCGTCCGCCAGGCCGGGATACAGGCGCGTACACATCAGGTCGTAAAACGGCGTGAGCCGCACGCCGGCGCCTGTGCGGTGGTAGAGCGAGAGGTTCTTGGCGTGGCTGTCGTTGTTGCCCGTGTAGAGGTTGAACAGCACCCAGCGCGCCAGCGCCTGCATGTCTAGCGCGGGGCTGGCGCTGAAGCGGCGCACCAGCGCGGCGCAGTCGGCCAGCGTGGGGCCGCCTTCTTTTTCGTATTTGCGCTCCGACCCCAGGCCCAGCAACTGGCAAAAGTCGTACTGCACCAGCCGCGCCAGCTCGCCGCCCGGCAGGCGCACGCGGTCAAAGCGCTGCACCACGCAGGCGCGGGTGTGCGGCTCGTAAAACACGGCAGCCACGTTCAGGCCGCAGTGCTGTGCCGCGCGCATGACGATGGCCTCGTTGGCTGCCGACTCGTACACCTTGGGCAGGCGGCGAATGTCGGGCTTGAGGATGTGGGTGGACGGCGCGGTGCCCAGCGGCAGGTGCGGCACGCCGTCGCCCCACAAGGCGATCGAGGCCTTGTCTTGCGCCCCTGCCAGCGAAATGCGCGTGCGCCCGCCGCGCCCTTGAATGGCCGCGGCCGATTGCTGCCGGATGGTGTGCGCCAGCGCGGCCCAGGTGGTGGCGCGGTAGGCGGGCGGTGCGGGCCGCTCGCCGGGCGGCAGCAGCACGAACGCGCCTGCGGTGTCACCCGCCAGCGCCAGCAGCAGCGAAAACAGCGTGCTGGCCTTGTGCTGGCGCGCCGCAAACACGCGCTGATCGCCTTCGGGCAACAGGTTTTCGAACACCGCCGTGACCTCGCCCGTGGCGATGCGCCCACGCGCCAGACCAATGGCACCCAGCGCAAACGCATCGGCGCGCGCCAGCCACGCGGGCGCATAGTGAAAGGCCAGCGGCAGGCTGTCGTGCACGGTGCCGACGTGCGCGCTGCCGTAATACACCTCCAGCGCACGCGGTGCCGTCATCGCGCGCCACCGGTTTGCCTGGGCTGCACCACCAGCTCAAGCCCCAGCAGGTCAAGTACGTCCAGCACCTTTTGCAGCTGCGTGGTGGGCTTGCCTTTTTCGATGTCGACGATCAGCCGGTTGCCCGTGTTGCCAAGCCCGGCCAGGTCGATCTGGCGCAGGCCCAGCGCATGGCGGCGGGCCCGCACGGCAGCGGCCAGATCGGCGGCGTGGCGCACGGGCAAGGCAGGCGCTTCGGGTGGGGAAGAGGGAGTGGTCACGGCGTGTGCAGATGAATTACCGATGGGTAATTTATCGCGCCCATGGCCTTCTGGTCAATCGAAAATTACCGAAAGGTAATTATCGTCTGAAAAACGGCATTTTTATCATGAAAATTACCGATGAGTAATTTCACGAGAAAACCCCGGTCACGCAGGCTTCTTTTCCCTCGGCAGCCGCCCCATCAGATAGAACTCCGCGTTGGGCTGCATGCCGCTGAAACTGGCGATGCGGTTAGACAGGCCGAAAAAGGCCGTGATGGCGGCGATGTCCCAGATGTCTTCGTCGTCAAAGCCGTGCGCGTGCAGGGGCGCGAAGTCGTCGTCGCTGATTTCACCGGAGCGCTCGCACACCTTCATCGCAAAGTCCAGCATGGCGCGCTGGCGCGGCGTGATGTCGGTGGCTTTGCGGTAGTTCACGGTCACCTGGTCGGCCACCAGCGGCTTTTTCTCGTAGATGCGCAGCAGCGCGCCATGCGCCACCACGCAATACAGGCACTGGTTGGCCGCGCTGGTGGTGGTGACAATCATCTCGCGGTCGCCCTTGGTCAAGTGGCTGCTGCGGCCTGCGCTTTCGGGCTCCATCAGCGCGTCGTGGTAGGCGAAGAAGGCGCGCCATTCGGCCGGGCGGCGCGCCAGCGCCAGAAACACGTTGGGCACGAAGCCCGCCTTGGCCTGCACTTCAAGCACCTTGGCTTTGATGTCGTCGGGCAGCGTGTTGATGTCGGCAAGCGGGTAGCGGCTCATGGAGCATGTCTCCTTCAGAATGTGTTTTTTCATTATGCGAGCGCCCCATGAACCTGCCCGACGATCCCGCCTTTCAAAACGGCCTGAACACCCGCCGCCAGGTGATGGGCGACGACTTCGTCAGCCGCGCGCTCGCGGGCACCACCGCGTTCACCGCGCCCATGCAGCACTACATCACCCGCAACGCCTGGGGCGACGTGTGGCAGCGCCCGGGGCTGGACATGAAAACGCGCAGCCTCATCACCGTGGCCATGCTCACCGCGCTGGGCCGCCAGCACGAGTTGAAGGGCCACGTGCGCGGCGCGCTCAACAACGGCGCCAGCGCCGAGGAGATTCAGGAAGTGCTGCTGCACGCCAGCATCTACTGCGGCGTGCCCTGCGCGGTGGAGGCGTTTCGCAGCGCGGCAGAGGTGGTGGACGCGCCGCCCGCCGCGAAGTAGCGCGCGCGTTCCGGTGTATCTTTACGCCCCACTGTTCAGCCGTGATTCAGCCCGTGGCTGGCCCGACATTTCATCAACAGGAGAGACACCCCGTGAACAAGATCTACCCCTCGGCCGCCGAGGCGCTCCAAGGCGTCGTGGCGGACGGCCAGCTGCTCGCCGTGGGCGGCTTTGGCCTGTGCGGCATCCCCGAAGCGCTGATCGAGGCGCTGCGCGACTCGGGCGTGAAGAACCTCACTGCCATCAGCAACAACGCGGGTGTCGACGGCTTTGGTCTGGGCAAACTGCTGGAAACGCGCCAGATCAAAAAGATGATCAGCTCCTACGTGGGCGAGAACAAGGAGTTCGAGCGCCAATACCTGGCCGGCGAGCTGGAGCTTGAGTTCACCCCCCAAGGCACGCTGGCCGAAAAGCTGCGCGCAGGCGGCGCGGGCATTCCGGCCTTTTTCACCAAGACGGGCGTGGGCACGCTGGTGGCCGAAGGCAAGGAGCTGCGCGAATTTGATGGCCAAACCTACGTGATGGAGCGCTCGCTCGTGGCCGATGTGGCGCTGGTCAAGGCCGACGTGGCCGACCGCTCGGGCAACCTGCGCTTCAACCTGACGGCGCGCAACTTCAACCCCGCCTGCGCCATGTCGGGCAAGGTGTGCATCGTGGAGGTGGAGCGCATCGTCGCCACCGGCGAGCTGGCCCCCGACGACATTCACCTGCCCGGCATCTACGTGCACCGCATCGTGCACAACCCCAACCCCGAAAAACGCATCGAAAAGCGCACCCTGCGCGAAGGCAAGTAAAGGAGCACGCACATGGCCTGGACTCAAGACCAAATGGCGGCGCGCGCCGCGCAAGAACTCGAAGACGGCTTTTACGTCAACCTTGGCATCGGCATCCCCACGCTGGTGGCCAACCACGTGCCCGCCGACAAGGAGGTGTGGCTGCAATCGGAAAACGGCATGCTCGGCATCGGCCCCTTCCCGACCGAGGCCGAGGTGGACGCCGACCTCATCAACGCGGGCAAGCAGACCGTCACCACCCTCAAGGGCAGCAGCATCTTCGGCAGCCACGACTCATTCGCCATGATCCGTGGCGGCAAGATCAACCTCAGCATCCTGGGTGCCATGCAAGTCACCGACAAGGGCGACCTGGCCAACTGGATGATTCCCGGCAAGATGGTCAAGGGCATGGGCGGCGCGATGGACCTGGTGGCCGGCGTGGCGCGCGTCATCGTGCTGATGGAACACGTCGCCAAGAAGAAGGACGGCACCACCGACATGAAGATCCTGCCCGCTTGCACGCTGCCGCTGACGGGCGTCGGCGTGGTCGACCGCATCATCACCGACCTGGGCGTGTTCGACGTCACGCCCCAAGGGCTGAAGGTGGTCGAGCTGGCCGACGGCGTGAGCATGGAAGAAGCCCAGGGCAAGACCGGCGTGCCGCTGCTGGCGTAAACACGCCTTGCAGCTTTTAATAGCTGCTTGCATACGTTTTAATGGGATTTCAGATATAAAAGCATCTGAAATCCTTTTAAAACGTACGCAAGCAGCTATTACATTTTTACATCTTCTTTTCCCATCCCGAACGCAGGCACCCAAGTGCCGTGACACAATCGCGACCATGTTTTTCACGCTGCCCACCCTGATGACCTGGACGCGCATCGTCGCGATTCCGCTCATCGTCGGCGTGTTCTACCTGCCGCTGGAGCCAGCCAGCCGCAACCTCATCGCCACCGTCATGTTCATCGTCTTCGCGTGGACAGACTGGCTCGATGGCTATCTGGCCCGGCGGCTCAACCAGACCTCGGCCTTCGGCGCTTTCCTCGACCCCGTGGCCGACAAGTTCCTCGTCTGCGCCTCGGTGCTCGTGCTCGTGCACCTGCAACGCGCCGACGTCTTCGTGGCCCTCATCATCATCGGCCGCGAAATCGCCATCTCCGCCCTGCGCGAGTGGATGGCCCAGATCGGCGCCAGCAAAAGCGTGGCCGTGCACATGGTGGGCAAACTCAAGACCACGGTGCAGATGGTCGCCATCCCTTTCCTGCTCTACGACGGCACGCTGTTCGGTACCATCGACACGCGCCTGTGGGGCCAGGTGCTGATCTGGGCGGCGGCGGTGCTCACCGTCTGGTCCATGGTCTATTACCTGCAAAAAGCCCTGCCCGAAATCCGCACCCGCGTGCGCTGACAAAAAGCCGCGCCGCCGCCGCTTGCCGCGCGCACCCCGCCACGCCATGCGCGCCACCGCCTCGCCCGACACCCTCATCCGCCTCATGCCCGCGGTGTTCGTGCTCATCTGGGCCACGGGCTTCATCGTCGCGCGCTATGGCATGCCGCACGCGCCGCCTTTCGGCTTTCTGGTGCTGCGCTTTTCGCTCTCGGTGGCCTGCTTCGTGCTGTGGGTGTGGCTGGCGCGCGTGCGCTGGCCGCAAACCCCTGCGCAGTGGAGCCACCTGGCCGTCACCGGCATCCTGCTGCACGCGGTCTACCTGGGCGGCGTGTGGTCGGCGGTCAAAAGCGGCATGGGCGCGGGCCTCACCGCCCTCATCGCCGGGCTGCAGCCCGTGCTCACCGCCGTCTGGCTCGCGGCCACCGGCATCGGCGGGCAGCGCGTCAGCCAGCGCCAGTGGCTGGGCCTCATGCTCGGCCTGGTCGGGCTGCTGCTCGTGGTGTGGCGCAAGCTCACGCACGGCAGCCCGGGCGACCACGTCACGCTGCTCAACCTCGGCTGGGCCGTGCTGGGCCTGCTGGCCATCACCGCCGGCACGCTGTACCAGAAGCGCTTCGTCAAGCCCTGCGACGTGCGCAGCGCAGGCGCCGTGCAACTGACTGCCGCGGCCCTCGTGCTGCTGCCGCTGGCCGCGCTGGAGGCCGAGTCCATCCAGTGGAACGGCCAGGTCGTCGGCGCCATGGCCTGGTCGGTGCTGGGCCTTACGCTGGGCGGCAGCTCGCTGCTGTACCTGCTCATCCAGCGCGGCGCCGCCGCCAGCGTGGCCAGCCTGATGTACCTCGTGCCGCCCACCACTGCCGTCATCGCCTGGCTGCTGTTTGCCGAGCCCATCACTGCGCTCACCCTCGCCGGCATGGCCCTCACCGCTGTGGGCGTGGCGCTGGTGGTGCGCGCGCCCGCGCCGAGCACAAGCCGGTGAAACCCTTGGCGTAGCCTTTCGCACACAGGTACACGCGACTTTGTGAATTCTTGTTGCGAGGGCGCAAGCACCGCCCCATCTGGGGCGGACAGCGTGGCGATTGGGTCTAGAATCCAACGCTCGCCGGGCAGAGTTGCCTTGGCGCTGGTGCGGCCCCTCATGCGGCCCGCCTGCGCCGGTCAATCGCGCTTTGCGCATATCCAGCGAGCCCAAAGGGGGGTTGGCGAGATCGTCAACAATCCATTTCGCTTTTTGTACGGATTCCTGACACTTTCTGAATAGAGGGGCACCTTCGTGAACAAAACCGAGCTGATCGAAAGCATCGCCAAAAACGCCGACATCTCCAAAGCCGCCGCAACGCGCTCGCTGGAAGCGGCCATCGCCGCCATCAAAACCACCTTGCGCAAGGGCGGCACGGTGTCGCTGGTGGGCTTCGGCACCTTCACCGTGGGCAAACGCGCCGCGCGCACCGGCCGCAATCCGCGCACCGGTGCCACGATTAAAATCAAGGCCGCCAAGGTACCCAAGTTCCGTCCCGGCAAGGCGCTGAAAGACGCGCTGAACTGATCGCTTCCGTTCAGTTCAGGTGGGGTGCTTAGCTCAGTTGGTAGAGCGGCGCCCTTACAAGGCGTAGGTCGGCGGTTCGACCCCGTCAGCACCCACCACCAGCTGAAGCAAAGGCGAACTGCGGTTCGCCTTTTTCATTTTCCTGTCCGGCTTCAGCCCGCTTTTCTTCGAGAGAGTCTCGCGCATGTTCGATCTCATCCGCAAACACACCCGGTTCATGATGGTGGTGCTGTTCGTGCTGATCATCCCCTCGTTCGTGCTGTTCGGCATCGACGGCTACACACGCTTCAACGAATCCGCCACCAAGGTGGCCACGGTCGATGGCAAGGCCATCACGCAGGCGGAATGGGACTTTGCCCACAACCAGGAAGTCGACCGCCTGCGCATGAGCAACCCCGACATCGATCTCGCGCTGCTCGACACCCCCGCCGTGCGCTACGCCACGCTGGAACGCCTGGTGCGCGACCGCGTGCTGGCCGTCGCCGCCGCTGACGAGCACCTCATGGTCACCGACGCGCGCCTGGCCCACAACCTGCAGGAAGACCCCACCATCGCCTCGCTGCGCCGTGCCGACGGCACGCTCGACACCGAAGGCTACCGCCGCCTGCTGGCCGCGCAAGGCCTCACGCCCGAGGGCTTCGAGGCGCGCGTGCGCGCCGACATGGCCCAGGCCCAGGTGCTCGGCGGCGTGGTGCAAAGCAGCTTCGCCAGCCAGGCCCAGGCCAACGTGGCCATGAGCGCTTTTCTGGAGCAGCGCCAGGCACGCGTGCAGCGCTTCGCACCCACCGACTTCGCCGGCAAGATCACCCCCACCGATGCCGATCTGCAAGCCTATTACGAGCAGCACATCGCCCAATACCAGGCGCCCGAAAGCGCCAGCATCGAATACCTCGTGCTCGATCTGGAAGGCGTCAAGAAAGGCATCACCGTCAGCGAGCAAGACCTGCGCACCTACTACGAGCAAAACGCCGCCTCTCTGGGCGAGCCCGAGCAGCGCCGCGCAGCGCACATCCTCATCGCGGCACCCAAGGACGCCCCCGCAGCAGAGCGCGAAAAAGCCCGCGCCACCGCCGACGAACTCCTCGCCCGGCTGCGCCAGGCACCCGCCAGCTTTGCCGACGTGGCCCGCGCCTCGTCGCAGGACGACGTGAGCGCGGCCAGTGGCGGCGATCTGGGCACCTTCCGCCGTGACCGCGGCCCCGACCCCGCCATCACCGAAGCCACCTACGCGCTGGTCAAGGCCGGCGACATCAGCGACATCGTGGAAAGCGACTTCGGCTACCACATCGTTCAGCTCACCGAACTCAAACCCGCCAGCGCGCCGCCGTTCGAGCAGCTGCGCCCGCAACTCGAAGACCAGCTGCGCACGCGCGAAGCGCAAGGCCGCTTTGTCGAAATGGCCGAAGACTTCCGCAACGGCGTGTACGAGCAAGCCGAAACCCTGCAACCCGTGGCCGACAAGCTCAAGCTCACCGTGCACACGGCCAACAACGTCACCCGCTTTCCCGCGCCCGGTGCCACGGGTGCGCTGGCCAACCCGAAGTTTCTGGCCGCCTTGTTCAACCCCGACGCCATCGAGCGCAAGCGCAACACCGATGCGCTCGACATCGGCTCCAGCCAGCTGGCCTCAGGCCGCATCGTCAGCCACAGCCCGGCCCACGCGCGCCCGCTGGACGAAGTCAAGAGCGAAGTGCGCACGGCCTTTCTGGCCCAGCGCGGCGCCGAGATGGCCCGCACCGAGGGCGAGGCGCGCCTGAAAGCGCTCACGGCCAAACCCGCCGACGCCGCCAGCCTGCCTGCGGCCATCACCCTTGCGCGCGACGAAACGCATGACCAGCCCCCGCAGGTGGTCGAAGCCGTGCTGCGCGCCGACCCCGACAAGCTGCCCACCGTGCTGGGTGTGGACCTTGGCGCAGACGGCTACGCCGTGGCGCAGGTGGAAAAAGTGCTCACCCGCCCCGCGCCCACGGCCGAAGAAGCCAGCGACAGCCTGCTGGGCTACGAGCGCATGTGGGCCGCCGCCGAGGCGCGCAGCTACTACGACCTGCTGCGCACCCGTTACAAGGCCAGGATTCTCGTGTCCACACCTTGAGAACGCGCGCTATAATCTTCGGCTTTCGACGGTGGCTGTAGCTCAGTTGGTAGAGTCCCAGATTGTGATTCTGGTCGTCGCGGGTTCGAGTCCCGTCAGCCACCCCACCGCATGAATAAGCCCCCGCTGCCTTTCGTAGGCAGCGGGGGTTTTGTTTTTTGTGCTGCCTGCGCGCGAAGGCGGTTAAAAACGGGGGCACGCAACCCAAGCGTCAGCGGGCCGGTGCTGGATGTGATGCCGGTCGCGTGTGTTCGTTTTTCCCTCCACCCCTTTCGAAAGGAATTTGCATGAGTGAGCGCCATTTTTCCCTTCAACACCTGAGCCGCCGCGCTGCCGTGGCGCTGGGCGCGGCAAGCCTGCTGGCCGGCTTCGCTGCGGCACCCGCCTGGGCACAGCAAATCCCGGGTGGCGCGGGCGACTACACGCCCCAGCGCGGGCAGGCGGGCAAGGATGTGGTGTGGGTGCCCACGCCGGACGAGCTGGTCACGCGCATGCTGCAACTGGGCGGCGTGACGGCCAACGACTTCGTGATGGATCTCGGCGCGGGCGACGGCAAGATCGTCATCGCCGCGGCCAAGCAGTTCGGCGCGCGTGGCGTGGGCATCGAATACAACCCCGAAATGGTGGCGCACGCCGCAGGCCGCGTGCAAGCCGCTGGCGTGCAGGGCCGCGCCAGTGTGGTGCAGGGCGACATTTTCGAGACCGACCTCTCCAAGGCAGACGTCATCACCATGTACCTGCTGCCCACGCTCAACATCCGGCTGCGGCCCACGCTGATGCAGCTCAAGCCCGGCACGCGGCTGGTGACGCACGCCTTCACCATGGGCGGCTGGGAGCCGGATGAAACCTCGCGCGCGGGCGGTGCCACGGCCTACCTCTGGCTGGTGCCTGCCAATGCCACGGGCAACTGGCAGCTCACCTACCCGCAGCGCAACGGTGCCACCAGCGTGCGCGTGGACGTGACCGCCCAGCGCTACCAGTTCCCCGAGGGCATGGTGCAGTTCCAGGGCATGGAAACCTCGCTGCGCGACGCGCGCGTGGCGGGCGACCGGGTGCGCTTCGGCTTCACGGGCACCGACGGGGTGTTCCGCCGCTTTGACGGTCGCATCAGCGGCAACCGCATGCAAGGCAACGTCACCGACGGCCAGCGCAGCGATGCCTTCACCGCCGAGCGCCGAAGCGTGGCGCGCGATATCGACATGCTGGACTGAGGGCGTGCCGCGCCTGAAAAGAAAGGGGCCATGCGGCCCCTTTCTTTCGCCTTTGGGTGACGTTGACGCCTTCTAGAATCGATCGACGTTCCCGCCTTTTTTCGCCCATGTCCGCCTTGTCGCCCTATTTTCAGATCTCCGCCGAGCCGCGCATCTGGCTGTTGCAACTGGTGGCGGTGCTGCTGCTGACGCTGGTGCTTGACCTCTTGTGCGCGCGTGCGCTGCGGCGCTTGCGGCATGGCAATGGCGCGGCCCATTCGGTGTGGCGGCACGCATTGCTGGAGGCGGCCGCCTTGCCTGTGCGGCTGCTGATCTGGCTGTGCGGGCTGTCGGTGGCGCTGGCGCTGGTGCGGCAGGTGCACCCGGCGCTGGCCTGGGCGCACTGGCTGACGGTGCAGCGCGTGCTGGCGGCGCTCATCCTCACGCAGTTTTTCATGCGCCTGATCGGGCAGCTGGAGCGCGACCTGACCGACCCGGCGCGCACCGCCCGCCCGCTGGACGCCGAATCGGCCCTGGCCATTGGCCGTCTGGCGCAGGTCGCCACGTTGACGCTGGGTGCGCTGATGGTGCTGGAGACGCTGGGCTTTTCGCTCTCGGGCGTGCTGGCCTTTGGCGGCGTGGGCGGCATCGCCATCGGCTTTGCGGCCAAGGACATGCTGTCCAACTTCTTCGGCGGGCTGATGATTTACCTGGACAAGCCCTTCAGCGTGGGCAACTGGGTGCGCTCGCCCGATCGCCAGATCGAAGGCACGGTGCAAGACATCGGCTGGCGGCTGACGCGCATCCGCACCTTTGAAGACCGGCCGCTGTACGTGCCCAACGCGGTGTTCAACACCATCGTGCTGGAAAACGTCTCGCGCATGCAGCACTTTCGCATCGAACAGACCGTGGGGCTGTCCTACGACGACGCGGCGCGCGTGCCGCCGGTGCGCGCGGCCATCCAGGCCATGCTGCAGGCCCACCCGGACATTGCGCAAGACCAGACGCTGCTGGTGCGCCTGACCGGCTATGGCGCGTCCACCCTCAACGTGCTGGTGTACTGCTTCACCAAAACCACGGACTGGGGCCGCTTCATGCAGGTGCAGGAAGACGTGCTGCTGAAGATCGGCGATATCGTGGCGCAGCACGGCGCCAGCTTCGCCTTCCCGACGCAGACCGTCTACAACATCGACGCCGACCCGGCCACACCCGCGCCCGCGCCGGTCAGCCCGCCTGGCGGAACGTGAGGTTGATGCGCTGGCTGCCGAGCAAGGGGTGCGGCGGGCCTTCGAGCGGCATCACGCCGTGGTAGCGCAGCCGGTCTTCGCCGCCCCAGACGGCCACGTCACCGTGGTGCAGCGCCAGCCTGGCGGCCTTGTCAGTGCGCGCGTGGCCGCCGAAGAGGAAGGTGGCACCCATGCCCAGCGACACCGAGACGATGGGTGCCGACAAGTCGCGCTCGTCCTTGTCCTGGTGCAGCGACATGCGCGCGCCAGGCGCATAGCGGTTGATCAGGCAGGCGTCGGGCGCAAAGCCCGGGTATCCGGCGGCCTGCGCGGCTTCGCGCGCCAGGTGATATAGCGCGGCGGGCATGGCGGGCCAGGGCTGGCCGCTGACCGGGTCCACGCGGCTGTAGCGGTAGCCGCGCCGGTCGCTCACCCAGCCCCAGCAGCCGCAATTGCTCAAGGCCACCGACATGGTGAAGCCGCCGGGCGTGGTCATGTGCCGAAACGGTGCCTGCGCCTGAACCTGCGCGATGGCAGGCAGAACGGCATCCACATGCGGCAGCGCCCAGCCGCGCAGCACCAGCGCGCACGGCCCCATGCGTTCGCGCTCGCCGGGCGATGGGCCGCCGAAAAGGTCGTCGGTCTGCATGTGGCTTGAAAGACAGGCTGGGCCGATGAAAAAAGGGCCTCTTGCGAGGCCCTTGTCAGCTTGGGGGATGCAGGCTTGTCAGTCGCTGCTGCTGGTCAGGCCCAGCAGGGCGAGCAGGCCCTGGAACACGTTGAAGATGTCCAGGTACAGCGCCAGGGTGGCGCTGATGTAGTTGGTTTCGCCGCCGTCGATGATGCGCTTCAAGTCATACAGCATGTACAGGCTGAACACGCCGATCAGCAGCGTGCTGATGACCAGCATGCCCACGCTGGAGCCGACGAACACGTTCACGATGGCGCCCACGAACAGCCACTTGCCCATGCCGGAGATGTCGCGCTTGATGACGCTGGCCAGGCTGGCCATGACGAAGAACACGCCAGCGGTGCCGCCCATGGCCGTCATGACCAGGTTGGAGCCGTTTTGCATGCCCAGCACCGCGCCGACGAGGCGCGAGAGCATCAGACCCATGAAGAAGGTGAAGGCCAGCAGCACGGGCACGCCGGCGGCGGAGTTCTTGGTTTTCTCGATGGCGAACATGAAGCCGAACGCGCCGGCCAGAAACACCACCAGGCCAAGGCCGCCGGTCAGGCCGCGCACGATGCCGGTGGACACGCCGATCCACGCGCCCAGCACGGTGGGAATGAGGCTGAGGGCGAGCAGCCAGTAGGTGTTGCGCAGCACCTTGTTGCGCTGCTGGAGGGTGGTCGCGCCAAGGGCGAGTTCTTCGTATGAAAGGGTTTGGCTGCGGTCGCTCATGAAATGGCTCTCCTGAAAGAAAGTCAATGAAAGGGTGGATGAGGGGGTACCCGCTTTGGGCATGGCACCTGGGCGAGCCTCGGGTTCATTGTACGTAGAGTGCGCGGCGGCGCGAAAAATTCCTTGAGATATCAAGGGGATGGGTGGTGGAGGCTGCTTTTTTCGGCACGCACCCGGCGACAGTGGGTGCGAAAGGCAGCGGTGGGGCATGGAGCATGCGAATTGAACAAAAAGGTAGCTGTTTGCGTACGTTTTAAAACAATTTCATATAAAAATATATCTGAAATCGTTTTGAACCGTACGCAAGCAGCTATCTTTTAATCATACTCTCACTCCACCGTGATGCTGCGCTTGTCGTGCAGGGTGCGGCCCTGGTCGTCTTCCCAGTGCAGTTGCAGCTCGCCGCTTTGGCGGGCGATGAAGGTGAATTCGATGTAGGGGTTGCGGGCGATGGAGATGCCGGGCTGCCACGCGAAGAGCAGCGCGCGCTCGGGGCCGAAGCGCGCTTCGAAGCGGGTGACGATGTGGCGCGGGCGGGGTTTGCCCGTGTCGGGGTCGATGCGCAGGCCGCTTTCCATGATGTGCTCGATCTGCGCGCGCACGCGCAGCACTTCATCTTTTGTCGGCTTGGGGTTGCTGACCCACACGCGCGGGGGGCGGGGTGCTCTGGTCTGGCTCATGGCTTGTGTGGCCCTCCGCTCACATGCCGCAGCCGCTGGCGGCGACGGTGACTTGCTGGCGCACGGCCAGGATCTGGCCGTCTTTCATGCGGGCCAGGGCGTGGATGGTTTGCGATTGGGCCAGGCGTATGCGCACCGCCGCTTCGGCCACGCCGGCCAGTGGCGTGAATTGCAGGCGGCAGGCCAGGGGCGAGGGGTTCAGCTCGGCCAGCAGCACGATCTCTTCGCACCAGCTCTGCTCGGTGATGGGCTGGGTGATGCTGACTTTCACGGGCACGGCGCTGGGGTTGTCGGCGAGCGCCGACATTTCCAGCTTCAGGCCGCTGGCGGCGGGCGTCTTGCCGCCGGTGAACTCCGCCACCAGGCGCTTGAACTCGGCGGGATTGGGTGCGAGCAAGGGGTTTTGTTCGACGGCGCTGGGGGCGGCTTGCTGCGCGAGTGCGCGGCCAGGCAGGCCAAGGGCTGCGCCCACGGCGGCGGCAGAGGCCATCCACGCGCGCCGCCGCAGGGGTGATGGGCCACGAGGCAGGGTGTGAGGTGCGTTCATGTCTTCAAAAAAGAGAGGGGGGGGTTCGCCAGAAACAAAGGCTTTTCAACCCGCCGGCCCCACGGCCAGGAAGTCGCTGAAGCGGGTGTTGATCCAGTCGAAGTCTTCCTTCACCAGATCGGGCGAGCGCACGTCCACGTCCACCTGGGTCTGGATGACGCGGCCTGTGGCGTCCAGTTCGTACTCGAACAGCACGGAGATGGCTTCGCGCGGCTCGCCGTTGACCATCATGTAGCACAGGTTGTCGGGCAGCACGGGCACGACGTCCTTGCCCTGGATGCGCTCGGCGATGTTGCGCGCCACGATCTTGCCCACCGCGTGCGCCACGTGCGCGCTCTTGGGGTAGTGGCCGAACTGCTCGGAGATGTGGCCCATCGCGTCGCCCACGACGTACACACGGTCGTCTTCGCGGGCGTGGAACAGGCGCGGGTGGATGTCGGCCCAGCCGGTGGGCTTGCCCTGCGCGTCCTTGCCGATCAGGCCCGCCTGCCAGACCATGCCCGCCGCCTGGTGCGGGGGCATGAGGATGGCGTCGTCAAAGGCGAAGTCGCCCGCCGTGGTCTTGATGCGCTTGCCGAAGGGGTCGACCTGCTGCACGCGGGCGTTGGGCACGTGGGTGACGATGTCGGGGTACAGCTCGGCGAACGCCTGCTCGTAGCCCGCGCGGATGGGCGCGATGGTGGGCTTGGGGTCGAGGATGACGATCTTCGCGGGCACTTTGTTCGTCTTGAAGTGCCAGGCCATCAGGCAGGCGCGCTCATACGGCGAGGGCGGGCAGCGGTGCGGCGGCGGCGGCAGCGTCATGACGATGGTGCCGCCCTTGAAGTTGCGGATGCGCTGCTTGAGCGAGAGCATCTCCTGGTTGGGCACGTAGGCGCTGGCGTAGTGCGCCTGCGTGTGGGCGATGGCGCGCTGGTCGTCGCCAAACCAGGCGTCGAACGCATCGCGGATGCCGCCGCTCAGGATGAGGAAGTCGTAGTCGATCCAGCCCTGCGTGGTGCGCACCTGGCGCTTGTCGCGCTCGAAGCCTGTCACCTCGGCCTGCACCAACGTGTAGCCGTAGGTGCGCGCGGGGTGCAGCATGTCGCGGTTGACGAAGTTGGTGTCCACCACGTCGATGAGCCATTTGTTGCTCATGGGGCCAGACCAGAAGGTGGGGTTGCGCTCCAGCAGCACCACGTCGGCCTCGGGCGCCAGCGCGCGCAGATGGCGCGCGGCGCTCAGGCCGCCCCAGCCGCCGCCGCAAATGACGATGCGCGGGCCTTTGCCGCGCCGGGGCAGCAGCTGGGTGCGCGCGTCGATGACGGCGGGCGCGCCCAACGCCAGCGCAGGTGACAAAGCCGCGCCCAGACCGAGCGCGCACGGATGTGCGAGAAAGTGACGTCGTTGCATGAAAGTAGCCGCTAGACCAGCGAGCAGGTAAAGAGAAAGAAAAGCTATCCGGTGCAAGCGATATGGCACAAGCGCCTGAACAGCCTCGGCGGCCCGGCTACGCCGCCAGGCGCTGCCGAACCAGCCGCCATTGAAGCACAGCCAGCGCCCCCAGCACAATGCCCGCCACCGCAGGCACGCTGGCCCACGCCAGGGTTGACAGGCCCGACAGGCCCTGCCCCACCGAGCAGCCCACCGCCACCACGCCGCCAAAGCCCATGAGCGCACCGCCCACCGCGCTGGCCGCCGTGCGCGCGGGGCTGTCAAAGCTCTCCCAGCGCGCCGTGCGCATGGCCAGCGCCGCCATCAGCGCGCCGGCCAGCACGCCCGCCACCAGCGCCGCGCCCACGCCCAGCGGGCGGCCCACGGCCAGTTGCAGATACAAGAGGCTTTCGGCCACCGGGCCGATGAAGCTGATCGAGGTGGTGGCGCGCCGCTCGTCAAACGGATCGGCCCCCACCGTGCTCAGCCACCAGCCCAGCGCCACCAGCGCGCCCACGGCCAGCGCACCCAGCCACTGCACCGGGCTGCGCCGCAGCGCGGGGTGCCGCAGCGCATAGGCCAGTAGCGCCAGCACGGGCACGCCCACCACCAGCGCCCCGCCCGCCGCGCCCAGCGCGCCCTGCCCCCACGCCACCGCGCCCGGCTGCGCCAGCGTGACGGCACCCCAGCCTTGCAGCCACTGGCGCGCGGGTGCCAGCACGCCCGTCATGGCCGCCTGCGCCGCCAGCCCCAGGCACAGCAGCGTGAGCAGCGCGCGCAAATTGCCGCCCGCCAGCAGCACCACCGAGCGCGCGCCACACGCACGCGCCAGCGCCATGCCCGCGCCAAACAACACGCCACCGGCCAGCATGCCCAGCGGCGAAAAGCGCGCGCGCATCTGCACCGCTTCGCTCAAATCAATGTGCTGCGTCCAGGCCAGCGCCTGCGTGCCGGTGATGGCCACGGCCAGCGCCAGCGCAAAAGCTTGCAGCGCGGGCGCGCTGCCACGCGGCGTCTCGGCGTCTTGCCCCCGCGCCTGCGTCAGCCCGCGCAGCAGGCAAAAGCGGCTGGCGCGCGCGGCCACGCCAAAGGCTGCGCCCAGGGCAAAGAAAAGCCACAGCAGGGTGTTGGGGTTGTCCACGAGAGAAGATCGAAAAGGTTCAAGAAGGCGGCTTGTGGCCGTGCCTGCGTCATGCATCGAAAACCGTCATTCCCGCGCAGGCGGGAATCCAGCCTCGGTGCCGAAGCAAACGCTGGATTCCCGCCTGCGCGGGAATGACGAAATGACGGGCGTGCTTGCAAACATGACACCACCCAAATGAGAAAAAAGGTGGAAACAGGCCACCGGCCTGCAACACCTGCTTTCCCGCTGGAAGCGGCGTATCAGCGATCCCAGATATCAGCGCTGATCGCCTTGTACCAACTCGCGCCGTAGCGCGCCTCGGCCGCGCGGAAGGCGGCGTTGGCATCCATGGGGCTGACGCCGCCTGAAGTTGGCCGCTCCACCACCTTGCCGCCCTGCGCGCCATACACGCCCGCCACGGAGATGCCGTAGCCCGGCCCGATCAAGCTGTAGCAGGTGTTGGCAAACGCGGCGGTGGGGCGCGGCTGGCCCGCCAGGTCGGCGGCGATGACGGCGGCGGCCACCTTGCCTTGCGTGTTGGCGGCAAAGCCCGACTTGGGCATGGGCGCGGCAATGGTGGCGTCGCCCAGCACGAAGACGTTTTTCACCAGGCGCGACTCGAAGCTCTCGCCATGCACGGGTGCCCAGCCGCTGGCGTCGGTCACGCCCGCGCGCTCGGCGATGAAGCCGGCCTTTTGCGGCGGAATCACGTTCAGCACCGCCGCCTGGTGGCGCGTGCCAAACATGGTTTCGACCACGCGCGCACGCGCATCCACGCGCTGCACCTGGCCGTCGTCCGACTGGCCGACCCACTCGATCATGTCGCCATACAGCGCCTTCCAGCCTTGCTGGAACAGGCCCTTCTTGGAGAAGTTGTCCTTGGCGTCGAGCAGCAAAATTTTGCTGCGCGGCTTGTGGTGCTTGAAGTAGTGCGCCACCATCGCCGCGCGCTCGTAGGGGCCGGGCGGGCAGCGGAAGGGGTTGTCGGGGATCACCATGACGAAGGTGCCGCCATCGGGCATGGCCTGCATCTGGCGGCGCAGCAGCAGCGTTTGCGGGCCGGCCTTCCAGGCGTGGGGGGTAAGCTCGGCGGCGGCTTCGTCGTAGCCTTGCAGCGCGCCCCAACGCATGTCCACGCCGGGCGAGAGCACCAGGCGGTCCCAGGCCAGCGTGCTGCCGTTCGACAGGCGCAGCGTGCGCGCGTCGGCGTTCACGTCGTCGGCGCGCGCATGCACCACGTTGACGCCCGCCGCGCGCAGGCCGTCGTAGCCGTGGCCAATGCTCTCCCAGGTGCGCAGGCCAGCCAGATACAGGTTGGAGAAGGGGCAGGTGAAAAAGCGCTGGTCAGGCTCGATGAGCGTGACGCGCACGCCGGGGGCGCGCTCGCGCAGGTAGCGCGCTGCCGTGGCACCGCCAAAGCCGCCGCCCACCACCACCACATGCGCGGCGGCTGACTGCGCTCGCACCAGCGCGGGTGCAGTCACCGATCCCGCGCGCACCAGCGCAGGCATGGCCAGCGCAGCGCCGCCCGCCAGCGCACCCGCTAACGCGCGGCGGCGGCTCAGGGATTTGCCGTTCAAGTCGTTCATGGCTTGCCTCCTTTGCTGAACCATTGCGCCAGCGCGACGATTTGCGCGTCGTCATAGCCCTTCATCAGCCGCGTCATCACGGTGGCGTCGTGCGCCTGGCCGGCCTTGAAGTCGCGCATGCGCTCGGTCAGGCGCTCGGCGCTTGCGCCGTAGAGCGGCGGAATGCCGCCCGGCGCGTGCCCGGCGGGGCCGTGGCAGTTGACGCAGGTGGCGGCCAGCATGGACACGTCGCTCAACTGAACCGCTGTGGATGCCACAGGTGCGGATGTCGGTGCGGAAGCAGGCGTGGCCTGCGGGGCGGGCGCGGTGCAGGCGGCAGCCGTCAGCGCCAGCAGCAGCGCAGCGCCGACGCGCCACGGCCGCGCCGGTGGGTGGGGCAAAAGTGCGGATTTCATGGGGGTCTCGCGGGTTGAAAAAGGCATGCGGGCCGCGGCAGGCCCGGCAAAGCGGCGGATTCTAGGCAGCCGCTTATGCGCCAGCGGCATGTGCATATGCGCCGCACCGTCATGCCCTGTTCACACGGCTGACTTTCAATCGCCACATGCGCGCCTGCCCCTGCCCGGACATGTCATCGTGAGCCGTGGCATCGCTTTTCTGATCGCGGCGCAGTTCGTGTCGGGCCTGGCCGACAGCGCGCTGCTGATCGTGGCCATTGCGCGCCTGGCCGAGCTGGGCGACAAGCCGTGGATGGCCCCGCTACTCAAGGGCGTGTTCACGCTGGCTTATGTGATGCTGGCCCCCGTGGTGGGCGCGCTGGCCGACCGCTGGCCCAAGGCGCGCGTGATGCTGGCGGCCAATGCGCTCAAGGGCGCGGGCTGCGCCGCCATGCTGCTGGGGCTGGAGCCGCTGGCCGCCTACGCGCTGGCGGGCGTGGGCGCGGCGGTGTATTCGCCCGCCAAATACGGCCTGGTGGTGGAGCTGGCACCACCCAGCGAGCTGGTGCGCGCCAATGGCTGGCTGGAGGTAAGCACCGTGGGTGCCATCATTTTGGGCACGGTGCTGGGCGGGCTGCTGGTGGGGCCGACGCTGATGCAGGCGCTGGGCACGTCTGCGGCGGCCACGGCGCTGCCGGTGAGCGGCGTGCTGCTGCTGGCGCTGGGCGTGGTGCTGGTGCTGTATGTGCTGGCGGGCGCACTCAATCTGCGCATTCCCCGCCCCGCCGTCAGTGTGGCCGAGCGCCGTGCGCTGCCCCGGCACCCGTCCGGGTTGCTGCGCCGCTTTGCGCGCGCGCAGCGCACGCTGTGGCGCGACGCGCTGGGCGGCGCATCGCTGGGCGTCACCACCTTGTTCTGGGGCGCGGGCGCGACGCTGCAATTTCTGGTGCTGGCCTGGGCGCAGCAGCGGCTGGGCTTGAGCCTGTCGCAGGCGGCGTATCTGCAAGGCGTGGTGGCCGTGGGCATCGGCCTGGGCGCGCTGGCCGCCGGGCGCTGCATTGCGCTCGGGCAGGCGCCGCGCGTGCTGCCCATCGGCGTGGCCATGGGCCTGGCGGTGCCGCTGATCGCGCTGGTGGGCAGCGTGGCGCTGGCCGCGCCGCTGTTGGCCGCCGTGGGCGCGCTGGCGGGCTTTTTCGTGGTGCCGATGAACGCGCTGCTGCAACACCGGGGCCAGCGCCTTTTGGGCAGCGGCGAGTCGATCGCCGTGCAGAACTTCAACGAAAACCTGGCCGTGCTGGCCATGCTGGGTGCCTACGCCGGGCTGCAAGCGGTGGGCTGGCCGCTTGAGCGGCTGGCGCTGCTGCTGGGCATGGCGGTGGCCGTGGGAATCATGCTGGTGATGCTGCGCCTGCGCAGACGCGCCAGCCGGGGAATGCTATGGACAAAGGAGCAAGTATGAACATTCTGATCGTTACCGATGCGTGGGAGCCACAAGTCAACGGCGTGGTGCGCACACTGAAGATGACCACGCGCCACTTGCAGGAGATGGGCCACCGCACGCACATTCTCTCGCCGCTTGACTTCAAGTCTTTCCCCTGCCCCACCTACCCCGAGATTTCGCTGGCGCTGGCCACGCGCGGCGCGGTCGCGCGGCACATCGACCGCATCGCGCCCGACTGCCTGCACATCGCCACCGAAGGGCCGCTGGGCTGGACCGCGCGCGCCGTCGCCTTGCAGCGCGGCTGGCCCTTCACCACGGCGTATCACAGCCGCTTTCCCGAATACGTGCACGCCCGCTTTCGCCTGCCAGTGGGCATCAGCTATGCGCTGCTGCGCAAGTTTCACAACGCGGCGCGCGCCACGCTGGCACCCACGCCCGCCATCGTGGACGACTTGCGCGCGCGCGGCTTCACGCAGGCGCGGCTGTGGTCGCGCGGGGTCAACCTGCAAGCCTTTTCGCCTGCGGGCGAGCGGCTGTCGCGCGATGCATCGCCGGTGTTTCTGTACGTGGGCCGCCTGGCGGTGGAAAAGCAGGTGCACAAGTTTCTGGCGCTGGATCTACCGGGCGAAAAGTGGGTGGCCGGCACGGGGCCGGAAGAAGCCAGACTGAAGGCGCAATACCCCCACGTGCGCTGGTTCGGCGTGCTGGATGGCGATGCGCTGGCGCAGGTCTACCGCAGCGCCGACGTGATGGTGTTCCCCAGCGTGACCGACACCTTCGGGCTGGTGATGGTCGAAGCCATGGCCTGCGGCACGCCCGTGGCCGCCTACCCCGTGCCCGGCCCCATCGACGTGGTGGGCCGCGACTCGCCCGGCGGCGCACTCGACGACGACCTGCGCGCCGCCTGCATGGCCGCGCTGGGCAAGAACCGCGAAGCCGTGCGCGGCCACGCCGAGCAGTTCAACTGGCCCACGGCCACGCGGCAGTTCGAGCAGGCGCTGGTGCCCATTGCCAGCGCACATGCGGCCCACGCGCCGGGCGCTGCCAGCGCTTAGGCATTGCCGAGTGCGCACAAGGTTTGATAAAAAATGAGCTGCTTGCGTACGTTATAAAAAACATTCATATACATAAATACCTGAAAACGTTTTATAAAGTACGCAAGCAGCTCCTCTTTTTATGATTCTCCCGCTTGCCGCTCAACTCACCGCCTCACGCACCCAGTCCGGCAGACTCACCGCTTTCTGTGCCGGAAAGTTCACCCAGATGGTGGTCGCCCCGCCCGCTGCGCACACCACGCCGGGTTGCGACGCTTTTTCCATCGTCGCCCAGCTTTCAAAGGTGGTGCGTGCGGGGTCGCTGACGTACATCTTCAGCAGCACCTCGTCGGGGTATTCGAACTGCCGATAGAAGTTGCAGAAGGCGTTGACGATCACCGGCCCCTCGCCCTTCGGGTCGGGCATCAGCCCGATGCTGCGAAACCAGTCGATGCGCGCCGTTTCCATGTAGCGGAAGTACACGGTGTTGTTCAGGTGGCCCATCGCGTCCATGTCGCCCCAGCGCACGGGGATACGGGTTTCGTACACCAGCTTTTTCTGCGCGGGAATGTCGATCTTCATTGGCAGGCCCTGGTCACACGGCAAACCCGTCGTCCGCCGCGATCACCGCGCCGTTGACGAAGTGGCTCTGGTCGCTGGCCAGCATCATCAGCACCGCGTCCAGGTCTTTGGGCTCGCCCACGCGCTTGCGCGGCAGCATGGCGATGAGCTTCTGGCCGCCCTCGGTCTGCCAGTGGTGGTGGTTGATCTCGGTGTCGATGTAGCCGGGGCAGATGGCGTTGACGTTGATGCCAAAGCGCCCCCACTCCAGCGCCATGGCCTTGGTCATCTGCACCACGGCGGCCTTGCTCATGCAGTACACGCCGATCTGCGGCAGCACCTTCAGCCCCGCCATGCTGGCGATGTTGATGATGCGCCCGCCGGTGAAGCTGCCGGGCGCAGCGCCCTTGGCGCGCGCGATCATGCGCTTGGCCACCTCCTGCGCCACGAAGAAGGCGCCGCGCGTGTTGGTGCCCATGATGAAGTCGTAGTCCTCCTCCGTCACGTCCTGGATGCGCTGCGTGGTGCTGACGCCCGAGTTGTTGACCAGGATGTCGATGGAGCCCATCTCGGTCTCGGCGTGCGCCACAGCGCCCTTGATGGACTGCACGTCGGTCACGTCGCACTCGACCACGTGCGCGTCGCCGCCCTCGCCTTCGATGCGCGCGCGCAGGTCTTTCAGTTTTTCGATGCGGCGGCTGGCCAGCACCACGCCGGCGCCCGCCTTGGCCAGCGTGCGGGCAAAGTGCGCGCCCAGGCCGCTGGATGCGCCGGTGACGAAGGCCACGCGGCCGGAGAGGTCGATTGCGTAGGTCATGGGTATCTTCCTGTGGGAGATGGCATGCGCGCTCGCGCGTGTCATGCGTGTCAAAAAAAGGCCGGCAGCCACGCGCTGCCGATGCGCGTTCGATTGAAGCACAGGCGCCTCGCCGCGCAAGGCGCACGCTGTCGCCCGCGCGTACACGCCGCATAGAATCAATCAACGCCTTGATTCATACACAGCCCACGACGAGACACGCCATGACACCTGAAGAAATCCTCGCCCAATACGGCCCGCGCGAAACCATGGAATACGACGTGGTCATCGTCGGCGCCGGCCCGGCCGGTCTGGCGGCGGCCATCCGCATCAAGCAGCTGGCGGCTGAAAAAGCGCAGGACGTGTCGGTGGTGGTGCTTGAAAAAGGCTCCGAGCCGGGCGCGCACATCCTCTCCGGCGCGGTGATGGACCCGCGCGCACTCACCGAGCTGATCCCCGACTGGAAGGCCCGCGGCGCGCCGCTGAACCAGCCCGTGACCGACGACGGCTACGTCATGCTGAGCGAAACCGGCGGCATGCGCATCCCCAACATCATGCTGCCGCCCTTTGCCGACAACCACGGCAACTACATCGTCAGCTTAGGCAACGTGGTGCGCTGGCTGGCCGCGCAGGCCGAAGAGCTGGGCGTGGAAATCTTCCCCGGCTTTGCCGCCGCCGAAGTGCTCTACAACGAAGACGGCAGCGTGCGCGGCGTGGCCACCGGCAATATGGGCGTGGGCAAGGACGGCCAGCCCACCGACAGCTTTCAGCTCGGCATGGAGCTGCTGGGCAAATACACCATCTTTGCCGAAGGCGCGCGCGGCCACCTGGGCCGCCAGCTCATCGCGCACTACAAGCTCGACAAGGACAGCGACCCGCAAAGCTACGCCATCGGCATCAAGGAGCTGTGGGAGATCGACCCCAGCCGCCACACCCCCGGCCTCGTGCTGCACACCGCCGGCTGGCCGATGGACGAGCAGACCTATGGCGGCGCTTTCCTCTACCACGCCGAGAACAACCAGGTCTTCTGCGGCTACGTGGTGGGCCTGGGCTACGCCAACCCCTACATGAGCCCGTTCGAGGAGTTCCAGCGCTGGAAGACGCACCCGCGCATCAAGTGGTACTTCACCGACGACGCTGGGGCAGTGAACGCCAAGCGCGTGAGCTACGGCGCGCGCGCCATCACCGCCGGCGGCATCCTGTCGCTGCCCAAGACGGTGTTTCCGGGCGGCGCGCTGGTCGGCTGCGAGGCGGGTTATCTCAACGTCAGCCGCATCAAGGGCAGCCACGCCGCCATCAAGACCGGCTCGCTCGCCGGTGAAGCAGCCTTCGACGCCGTCACAGCCGGCCGCCAGCACGACGAGCTGAGCGCCTACCCCGACGCCTTCAACAACAGCTGGCTGGCCACCGAGCTGCACAAGGACCGCAACTTCAAGAACTGGTTCAAGAAGGGCCTCACGACCGGCACCCTGATGAACGGCCTGGAGCAGAAAGTGCTGCGCGGCCACGCCCCCTGGACGCTGCACCGCCACGAACCCGACTACGCGCTGCTCAAACCCGCCGCCGACAGCCAGCCCATCGCCTACCCCAGGCCCGATGGCAAGCTGACCTTCGACCGCTTGAGCAGCGTGTTCATCAGCAACACCAACCACGAAGAAAACCAGCCCGCCCACCTCACGCTGAAAGACCCCAGCGTGCCCGTGCAGGTCAACCTGGCGAAATACGCCGGGCCGGAAGCGCGCTACTGCCCTGCCGCCGTGTACGAGTTCGTGCCGGACGAAGCGCAAGGCGGCAACGCCCAGCGCCTGCAGATCAACGCGCAGAACTGCGTGCACTGCAAGACCTGCGACATCAAGGACCCCACGCAGAACATCGTCTGGGTCACGCCCGAAGGCGGCGGCGGGCCGAACTACTCGGGCATGTGATCGCCGCGGAACATGCCAGCGCCCGCCAGACCGGCGGGCGCTTGTTATTGGGGCTTGCCCGGTTTTCTTTTTCACGTTTGTCGCCAGAATCGCCGCACCTCAAACCACGTTTTCTCAGGAGATCCGCTCCATGACCCCTACCCTGCACCGCCGCGTTTTCGGCACCCTGCTGCTGGCCAGCGCCGTCGCCCTGCCCGGTTTGGCCCTTGCGCAGGCCAACAAATCGGTGGCCGTCACCGCCATCGTCGAGCACCCCGCGCTGGACGCGGTGCGCGACGGCGTGCAGTCCGCGCTGCAGGCGGCCGGCTTTGAAGTCGGCAAGAATCTGCGCTGGCAATACCAGAGCGCGCAGGGCAACACCGGCACCGCCGCGCAGATCGCGCGCAAGTTCGTCGGCGACAAGCCCGACGCCATCGTCGCCATCGCCACCCCCTCGGCCCAGGCCGTGGTGGCCGCCACGCGCAACGTGCCCGTGGTCTTCGCCGCCGTGACCGACCCCGTGGCCGCCAAGCTGGTGCCCAGCTGGCAGGCATCGGGCACCAACGTCACCGGCGTGTCCGACATGCTGGCGCTGGACCAGCAGATGGACCTGCTGCGCCAGGTGGTGCCGAGTGCCAAGCGCGTGGGCATGGTCTACAACCCGGGCGAGGCCAACTCGGTCGTCGTCGTCAAGGCGCTGCAAGAGATGCTGCCCAAGCTGGGCATGACGCTGGTCGAAGCCGCCGCCCCGCGCTCGGTCGACGTGGGCAGCGCCGCGCGCAGTCTGGTGGGCAAGGTGGACGTGATCTACACCAACACCGACAACAACGTCGTCTCCGCCTACGAAGCGCTGGTGAAAGTGGGCCAGGAAGCCAAGATCCCGCTGGTCGCCTCCGACACCGACAGCGTCAAGCGCGGCGCCATTGCCGCTTTGGGCATCGACTACGGCGACCTGGGCGAGCAGACCGGCCGCATGGTGGTGCGCATCCTCAAGGGCGAGGCCCCCGGCAGCATCGCGCCCGAGCGCGCCGCCAAGCTGGAGCTGCACGTCAACCCCCGCGCCGCCGAGCGCCAGGGCGTGAAGCTGTCGGACGCGCTCATCGGCTCGGCCAAGCACGTCGTCAAGTAAAGCCCAACTCGCGTCGTCATCCGGCGCGGTCATGGCCGCGCCGGCCAACGCCGTCGTTCCCGCCCAGGTCAACTCTGTCATTCCCGCGCAGGCGGGAATCCAGCGTTTGCGCCAGTGCCACGGCTGGATTCCCGCCTGCGCGGGAATGACGGCACCAGACGGCCTTTTTGAAGCGCAAACGACAAGACCACCTGCCCCGTCCTCCTCGCCCGCGCCCGCGGGCCGCTTGCCATGTCCCTGTTCTCTTTTCTCGGTGCCATTGAAATCGGCCTCATCTTCGGCCTGGTGGCGCTGGGCGTGTTCATCTCGTTCCGGCTGCTGCGCTTTCCCGATCTGACGGTGGATGGCAGCTTTCCGCTCGGCGGCGCGGTCTGCGCCATCATGATCACCCACGGCTACAGCGCCTGGGCCGCCATGGCCGGGGCGGTGGCCGCCGGCGCGCTGGCCGGCGTGCTCACCGCCTGGCTCAACGTGCGGCTGAAGATCATGGATCTGCTGGCCAGCATTCTGGTGATGACCGCGCTTTACTCCATCAACCTGCGCATCATGGGCGGCCCCAACGTGCCCCTCATCAACGACCCCACGCTCTTCATGCTGCTGCAAGCGGGCAGCGTGCCCGACTACGTGATGCGCCCGCTCATCCTGCTGGCCATCGTCATCGCCGCCAAGCTGGCGCTCGACTGGTTCTTCGCCACCGAGCGCGGCCTGGCCATCCGCGCCACCGGCTCCAACGCCCGCATGTCGCGCGCGCAGGGCATCAACACCGGCCTCATGGTGGTGCTGGGCATGGCCATAGCCAACGGACTGGTGGGCCTGGCCGGTGCGCTGTTTGCGCAAAGCCAGGGCGGGGCCGACATCTCCATGGGCATCGGCACCATCGTCATCGGCCTGGCGGCGGTGATCGTGGGCGAAGGCATCCTGCCCTCGCGCCGGCTCATCTGGGCCACGCTGGCCGTGGTGCTGGGGGCCATCGTCTACCGCTTTTTCATCGCCCTGGCGCTCAACAGCGAATTCATCGGCCTGAAGGCGCAAGACCTCAACCTCATCACCGCCGTGCTCGTGGCCGTGGCCCTGGTGGTGCCGCAGCTGCGCCGCAAACTTGCCAAGCGCCGCGCTTGAACACCACAGGAAACCCGCCATGCTCAGCGCACGCGATCTGCACCTGACCTTCAACCCCGGCACACCCATCGAAACCCGCGCCCTGCGCGGCATGACGGTGGACATCCCCACCGGCCAGTTCGTCACCATCATCGGCTCCAACGGCGCGGGCAAATCCACGCTGCTCAACGCCGTCTCGGGCGACCAGAGCGTGGACAGCGGCGCCATCCTCATCGACGACGTGGACATGACCCGCCAGCCCGTGTGGACGCGCGCCGAGCGCGTGGCCCGCGTGTTCCAGGACCCCATGGCCGGCACCTGCGAAGACCTCACCATCGAGGAAAACATGTCGCTCGCCCAATGCCGGGGTGCGCGGCGCAACCTCAGCCGCGCAGTGAAAGCGCAGATGCGCGAAGCCTTCCGCGAGCGCCTGTCCACCCTGGGCCTGGGCCTTGAAAACCGCCTCACCGACCGCATCGGCCTGCTCTCCGGCGGCCAGCGCCAGGCCGTCAGCCTGCTCATGGCCACGCTGCAACCCTCGCGCATCCTGCTGCTGGACGAACACACCGCCGCGCTCGACCCGCGCACCGCCGCCTTCGTGCTGGAGCTGACTGAGCGCATCGTGCGCGAAGCCAAGCTCACCACCATGATGGTCACCCACAGCATGCGCCAGGCGCTGGACGTGGGCGACCGCACCGTCATGCTGCACCAGGGCCAGGCCGTGCTTGACGTCGCCGGCAGCGAACGCCAGCGCATGGGCGTGGCCGATCTGCTGCACATGTTCGAGAAAGTGCGCGGAGAAGAGGTGGAAGACGACGCGCTGGTGCTGGGCTGAACGGCCAAGCGGTGCATCAAAAAAAGATGAGCTGCTTGCGCATGGTATTAAACATTTTCACTAAGAAAACATTCTGAAAATACTTCATACCGTGCGCAAGCAGCTCATCTTTTATATCCAAACGCACAAATAATCAGACACCTCTTGCTCCCTCTCCCGCTCGCAGGAGAGGGTTGGGGTGAGGGTGACGCTGCGCCCCAATACATCCCCTGCGGTGGCGCTCCCCCCTCACCCCAACCCCCTCCCCCCGATGGGTGGAGAGGGAGCCAAGGCAGCATTTTTTGATGTGTTTGCCCACCCCGCGCTGTCGCCCACGCGCCCCCTTGTCCGAGAAAACCCGCTGCCGCCCGGCGCACATGGCGGACCATAATCGCCCCTCGTTTGACGCCAGCCTTTCTGGCAAGACCTAGACCTTGAAGCAGGAGATGACCCCCATGAAACTCAACCGCCTGATGCTGGGCCTGGCCCTTTCCCTCGGCCTGGCCGCTGGCGCCGCCGCCCAGACCACCATGCGCATCAGCATCTCCGTGGCACAGAACTCGCACCAGGGCGTGGCCATCGACACCTTCGCCAAGGAAGTCGAAAAGCGCACCAATGGCCGCTACAAGATCCAGACCTTCTACAGCGGCTCGCTGGGCGGCGAGCGCGAATCCATCGAAGCGGTGCAGCTCGGCACGCAAGAGCTGGCCTTCAGCTCCAGCGGCCCGGTGCCCAACTTCGTGCCCGAAGCGCGCATCTTCGACGTGCCCTTTCTCTTTCGCGACAAGGCGCACGCGCGCGCCGTGCTCGACGGCCCCATCGGCCAGGACATGCTGAAGAAGTTCGAGCCCAAGGGCTTCAAGGCGCTGGCCTGGGCCGAAAACGGCTTCCGCCACATGACCAACAGCCGCCGCTCGGTCAACGGGCCGGACGACCTGAAGGGCCTGAAGATGCGCACCATGGAGAACCCGGTGCACATCGCCGCCTACAAGGCCTTCGGCATCATCACCACGCCCATGGCCTTCCCCGAAGTGTTCACGGCGCTGCAACAAGGCACGGTGGACGGGCAGGAAAACCCGCTGCCCGTCATCATCTCGGCCAAGTTCGACCAGGTGCAAAAACACCTCTCGCTCACCGGCCACGTATATTCGCCCGCCATCTTCGTGATGAACAAGGGCGCGTTCGACAAGCTCAGCGCCGCCGACCAGCAAGCCTTCCTCGAAGCCGCCAGGGAAGGCACCAAGGCCAACCGCGCGCGCGTCGATGAAGACGACGCCAAGGGCGTGGCCGATTTGCGCGGCAAAGGCATGGAGGTGATCGAAAACGTCGACCGCGCCAAGTTCCAGGCCGCGCTCTCGGGCGTGAACGCGCAGTTCGAAAAGACCTTCGGCAAGGCCGAGCTGGATCGCATCCGCAACTTCAAGTAAGCCTGCCAAGCCCGCTGAAGAACATTGAAAACCATAGCTTCCAGCGCCCGCCAGACCATCACTGGCGGGCTTTTTTCATTCAGCCACGACTTACCGCAAAAAGGAATTTTCTCCAGGCATTTCAAGGTGCCCGGCGGTCAAATCTGGCTGAATTGCGTCAGTCCTATCCGTTTTCCTCATTGACCATGAAACAGCTCTTTCTGCAACTCGAGCGCTGGACCACCGCGCTGGCCATGCTGGGCGCCTGCCTGATGCTGGCCGTGGCCGCCAGCCTGGGGGTGTTCCAGATCGTCACCCGCTTCGTGCTTGAACGCCCCGCCGAATGGAGCGAGGTGCTCATCCGCTTCAGCCTCATCTGGATGGTGTTTCTCGGCATACCCGCCGCCTTTCGCCAAGGCGCCATGGTGAGCGTGGACGCGCTCTACCGCGCCAGTGGCCGGCGCGTGCGCCGCGCGCTCGACGCCGTGGTGGCGCTGGCCGCGCTCGCGCTGATGGCCGTCATCATCTGGTGGGGCTACGACTACGCCCGGCGCGGCGGCGTGCAGACGATGGCGGGGCTGGAGAGCGTGTCCATGTTCTGGGCCTACATCGCCATGCCCGTGGGCGCGTGCTTTGCCGTCATCGGCATCATCGCCAACTACCTCGATCCCAAGCGGATGGAGCTGGAGAGCGCGCAATGACCTCCGCCATGCTCATCACCATGATCCTGGGCTTTGCGCTCAGCGTCTCCGTGGCCGTCTCCATCGGCCTGGCCTCGGTTGTCGGCATCCAGGCAAGCAACGCCAACATGCTGCTGTCGGCGCAGCAGATGTTCAACGCCATCAACAAGTTTCCGCTCGCGGCCATCCCGTTTTTCATCCTCGCGGGCAACCTGATGGAAACCGGCGGCATCTCGCGCCGCCTGGTCGAATTTGCCAAGAGCCTGGTGGGCGGCGTGCAGGGCGGCCTGCCCATGACCTGCGTGCTCACCTGCATGATCTTCGCCGCCGTCTCAGGCTCCAGCGTGGCCACCACCTTCGCCATCGGTGCCATCCTCATCCCCGCACTCATCAGGCACGGCTACCCCACCAGCTACGCCGCCGCGCTGCAAGCCACCAGCGCCGAGCTGGGCGTCATCATCCCGCCCTCGATCCCCATGATCCTCTACGGCGTGGCCGCCGAAGTGTCCATTGGCGAGCTGTTCATCGCCGGCTTCGGCCCGGGCCTATTCATCAGCGGCGCGCTCATGCTCTTCGTGTGGCTCTATTGCCGCTACAAGGGCTGGGGCAAGAACGACGGCGATGGCCGCCAGCGCCCCTGGCCCGCATTCAAGCAGGCGTTCTGGGCGCTGCTCATGCCCGTCATCATCCTGGGCGGCATCTACGGCGGCGTGTTCACCCCCACCGAAGCGTCTGCCGTCGCCGTGCTGTATGCGCTCATCGTCGGCATGCTCATCTACCGCGAGATCAAGCCCGCCGACCTGTTCGTCATCCTGCGCAAATCGGTGCTGTCGTCGGCGGTCATCATGTTCATCATCGCCAACGCCGGGCTGTTCGCCTTTCTCATCACCCGCGCGGGCGTGCCCGACGCCATCGGCCAGTGGCTGCAACAGGTGCTCACCAGCCCCATGCTGTTTCTGCTGGGCGTGAACGCGGCGCTGTTCATCATCGGCATGTTCATCGAAACCAGCGCCGCCATCATCGTGCTGGCCCCCATCCTCGCGCCCGTGGCCATGCACTTCGGCGTGGACCCGGTGCACTTCGGCCTCATCATGGTCGTCAACCTGGCGCTGGGCATGATCACCCCGCCCTTTGGCGTCAACCTGTTCGCCGCCTGCACCGTGGCCCGAATACCACTGGACAAGATCATCGGCCACCTGCTGCCCTTCGTCGGCGTCATCATCGCCTGCCTGCTGGTCATCACCTACGTGCCCGCGCTCTCACTCACGCTGCGCGACATCGTGTACAGGTAGAATAAAACATAGCTGTTTGCGTATGTATTTAGGCATTTTCAATATATTTTATATATGAAAATGCTTTATATAGTACGCAAGCAGCTATCAAAATAAGTCATCCCGCCGCCGCCCTGCTCTTGTCGTGGCAGAATCGCGGCCTGTCAGGAGAGAGCCTTTTTTGCCCCACGCGGCAAAAGGCCGCCGAAGGCGCAGGGCACAGCCCTTAACGCTCAGGCACCAGGGACTGACGCCGTTCACCCGCCCGGTGAACGTGCCCCGCTGGAGAGAGGCGCCCGCCAGGCGGCGCGCCCACCGAAGGAGCAAGCGCGCATCGCCGCGTGAATCTCTCAGGTAAAGAGGACAGCAGGGCTCCGCGCGCGCCGCATGGCGCGCAATGCTTTTGCCCAACGCATTCAAGGAGCCCCGCCCATGTCCGCCGCTGCCGACACCGCCCTTCTGCAAACCCCGCTGCACGCGCTGCACGTCGAGCTTGGCGCACGCATGGTGCCCTTTGCGGGTTACAGCATGCCCGTGCAGTACCCCGCCGGCCTGATCGCCGAGCACAAGCACACGCGCGAAGCGGCGGGCCTGTTCGACGTCTCGCACATGGGCCAGCTCAAGCTGGTCGGCCCTGATGCCGCCGCCGCCTTCGAATCGCTCATGCCCGTTGACGTGATCGGTCTGGGCGTGGACAAGCAGCGCTACGGCCTGCTGCTGACCGACGAAGGCACGATCATCGACGACCTGATGTTCGTCAACCGGGGGGACCATCTGTTCGTGATCGTCAACGGCGCGTGCAAAGTGGGCGACATCGCGCACATGCAAGCGCGCATCGGCCAGCTCTGCCAGGTGCTGCCCCTGCCCGAACGCGCCCTGCTCGCCTTGCAAGGGCCGAAAGCCGTCGATGCGCTGGCCCGCCTGGTGCCGGGCGCAGAAAAACTCGTCTTCATGACCGGCGGCGCCTTCGACTGGCAAGGCGCCGATCTGTACATCACCCGCAGCGGCTACACCGGCGAAGACGGCTTCGAGATCTCCATCGACGGCGCACGGGCCGAAGCCTTCGCACGCGCGCTGCTGGCCCAGCCCGAAGTCGCCCCCATTGGCCTGGGCGCACGCAACAGCCTGCGGCTCGAAGCCGGCCTGTGCCTCTACGGCAACGACATCGACACCAGCACCACCCCGGTCGAAGCCGCGCTCAACTGGGCCATGCAAAAAGTGCGCCGCACCGGCGGCGAGCGCGCCGGCGGCTTCCCCGGTGCCGACAAGGTGCTGGCCCAGCTGGACGGCACGCTGCCGCCCGAGCGCAAGCGCGTTGCCCTCGTCGCCAAAGAACGCGTGCCCGTGCGCGAACCCGCGCCGCTGGAAAACATGGACGGCGAGACCATCGGCCAGGTCACCAGCGGCCTGCTCAGCCCCACGCTGGGCCAGCCCATCGCCATCGCCTACGTGCAGCCCGACTACGCCACCGTCGGCACCGAGCTGTTCGCCATGGTGCGCGGCAAGCCCGTGCCGATGGTGGTGTCGGCCACGCCTTTCGTGCCCACCCGTTATTACCGCGGCTGACATTCTTCAAGTCGAATCGGGCCACAGCGCCCACCCCACTTGCGCAGCCTACTCTTTTTTTTGGAGCAACCATGAACATCAAGTACACCGAAGACCACGAATGGATCAGCGTCGAAGGCGGCATTGCCACCGTCGGCATCACCCTGCACGCGCAAGACGCGCTGGGCGACGTGGTGTTTGTCGATTTGCCTGAAGTGGGCCAGGCCTACGCGCCCAAAGACGTGGCCGGCGTGGTCGAAAGCGTGAAAGCCGCCGCCGACGTGTACATGCCCGTCAGCGGCGAAATCACCGAAGTCAACGAAGCCCTGCGCGCCGAACCCAGCCTGGCCAACAGCGACCCCATGGGCGCCGGCTGGTTCTTCAAGGTCAAGCTCGCCAAGCCCGAAGAAATGGACGCGCTGATGGACGAGGCCGCCTACACCGCCTTTGCGGCCTGAGGCGTTTGCGCCTTCCCACGCCGCGCCGGGCGCTTTCTTGTCACAGCCAGTCGATCACCCGCAAGCCAGGCACGCGCCTGAACTCACGCGTGTTGTGCGTGACCAGGGTGAGGTTGCGCCCCAGGGCCTGGGCGGCAATCAGCGCGTCGTACGGGCCGATGGGCGTGCCATTGGTCGCCAGATCGGCGCGAATGCGGCCTGCGGTGTCGGCGTCTTGCGGGGTGAAGTCAAGCACCGGAAAGTGAAGTTGAGCAATCTTGTGCAGGTTGTACGCCACCCGCTGGCTCTTTCGCGCGCCATAAATCAACTCTTGCAACACGATGGTCGAAATCGCCACGCTGCCGGGTTGGTGTTCGCGCAGGCGCGCGGCGGCACCCTCGTGCATGTTCATCAGCGCGATGACGATGTTGCTGTCCAGCAGCAGTTTCGGCTCGGGCGTCACATGTCGTCCAGTTCGGGGCGCTCTTGCTCGGGCACTTCTTCCAGCGCAGCGCGCACGAAGTCCTCATCCAGCGGCTCGTTGAACTCTCTCAGCCAGGCCCAGGGGTCTTCGTCATTCGGCAAGCTGACCGGCTCCAGCACCACGGCGTTGCCCTGGCGGCGGATGCGCACGGCATCGCCCTCGAACCTGAAAGCCTTGGGCAGGCGCACCGCCTGCGAGCGCCCGGTCCAGAACAGTTTGGCGGTGGTGTCATCGGCAATCGTGTTCATGATGGCCTCCTTCGTCAGTTGATATCTATCAAAAAGTATATACCATGCAAACCCATCTTGTCGCCCTCGAAAACCCCGGCGAATTCATCGCCCGCCACATCGGCCTGACGCCCGAAGACGAGCAGCAGATGCTCGCCGTCATCGGCGAAAAGTCGCGCCAGGCGCTGATCGACTCCATCGTGCCGCGCAGCATTGCGCGCCGCTCGCCGATGGGCCTGCCGCCCGCCAGCACCGAGGCCGATGCGCTGGCCGAGCTGAAAGCCATGGCCGCGCTCAACAAGCCCATGAAGAGCTTCATCGGCCAGGGCTATTACGGCACGCTCACCCCCGGCGTCATCCTGCGCAACGTGCTGGAAAACCCCGCCTGGTACACCGCCTACACGCCCTATCAGGCCGAAATCAGCCAGGGCCGCATGGAGGCGCTGGTCAACTTCCAGACCATGGTGTGCGACCTCACGGGCATGGACATCGCCAACGCCAGCATGCTGGACGAAGCCACCGCCGCCGCCGAAGCCATGACGCTGGCGCGCCGCAGCGTCAAGGCCAAGGGCAGCGTGATCGTGGTCAGCGGCGATGCGCACCCGCAGACCATCGAGGTGATGCAGACACGCGCCGCGCCGCTGAGCCTGACGCTGAAGCTCGCCAACTCCGCCGCCGAGTGGGACGCAGCCATCGCCGCCGACGACTACTTCGCCGCCCTCATCCAGTACCCCGCCAGCAGCGGCTGGCTGATGGACTGGAGCGCCGAGGCCGATAAGGTTCACGCCAAGGGCGCCGCCGTCATCATGGCCAGCGACCTGCTGGCGCTCACGCTGCTGAAAAGCCCCGGCGAAATGGGCGCCGACATCGTCGTCGGCAGCACGCAGCGCTTCGGCATGCCCATGGGCGCGGGCGGCCCGCACGCGGCCTTCATGGCCTGTCAGGACGCCTTCAAGCGCAGCCTGCCGGGCCGCCTGGTGGGCGTCAGCGTCGATGCGCACGGCCAGCCCGCCTACCGCCTGGCGCTGCAAACGCGCGAACAGCACATCCGCCGCGAAAAAGCCACCAGCAACATCTGCACCGCGCAGGTGCTGCCCGCCGTGGTCGCCAGCATGTACGCCGTCTACCACGGCCCCGCGGGCCTCAAGCGCATTGCCGAGCGCACCACGCGCCTGGCCAGCATCTTTGCCGCCGGCATGCAGGCGCTGGGCTTTGCCGCCACGCACCACGATTCGGCCTTCGACACGCTGTGCTTCAAAACCGATGGCGCTACCGAAAAAATAGCTTCTCGCGCCCGCCAGATGGGCGCAAACCTGCGAAAAGCCTGGAACGACTACCTGTGCGTGTCGTTTGACGAAACCAGCACCCGTGCCGACGTTGAACTGCTCTGGACCATCTTTGGCGAAGGCCAGCCGCAGCCCGACTTTGCCGCGCTGGAGTCGTCCGCGCCCGACTTGATTCCCCCAGCCCTGCGCCGCACGAGCAGCTTCATGACGCACCCGGTGTTCAACAGCCACCACAGCGAAACCGGCATGCTGCGCTACATCCGCCAGCTGTCCGACAAAGACTTGGCGCTGGATCGCAGCATGATCCCGCTGGGCAGCTGCACCATGAAGCTCAACGCCACCAGCGAGATGATTCCCATCACCTGGCCCGAGTTCGCCCACGTACACCCCTTCGCCCCTGCCGACCAACTGGCGGGCTACGCCGCGCTGGACAAGCAACTGCGCGCCTGGCTCAGCGCCATCACCGGCTATGCCGACGTCAGCCTGCAACCCAACGCAGGCAGCCAGGGCGAGTACGCCGGCCTGCTCGCCATCCGCGCCTTTCACGCCGCGCAGGGCCAAAGCCAGCGCGACGTGTGCCTGATTCCGCAATCCGCCCACGGCACCAACCCCGCCAGCGCCCAGATGGCGGGCCTGCGCGTGGTCGTCACCAAGTGCGACGCGCAAGGCAACGTCGACATGGCCGACCTGCAAGCCAAGTGCGAGCAGCACAGCGACCAGCTTTCGTGCGTGATGATCACCTACCCCAGCACCCACGGCGTGTTCGAGACGCAGGTCAAAGAACTCTGCGCGCTGGTGCACCAGCACGGCGGGCGCGTGTACGTCGACGGTGCCAACATGAACGCCCTGGTCGGCGTGGCCGCGCCGGGCGAATTCGGCGGCGACGTGAGCCACCTCAACCTGCACAAGACCTTCTGCATCCCGCACGGCGGCGGCGGCCCCGGCGTGGGGCCGGTGTGCGTGGTCGAAGACCTGGTGCCCTACTTGCCGGGCCACCAGACCAGCGGAGACGCTCGCAAAATAGGAGCTGTCAGCGCCGCCCCCTACGGCAACGCCAGCGTGCTGCCCATCTCATGGATGTACATCCGCATGATGGGCGCGCAGGGGCTGACGCACGCCACCGAAGCCGCCATCCTCAGCGCCAACTACATCAGCAAGCGCCTGGCGGGCCACTACCCCACGCTCTACGCCAGTGCCAACGGCCACGTCGCGCACGAATGCATCCTGGACTTGCGCGGCCTGAAAGACACCAGCGGCGTCATGGCCGAAGACGTGGCCAAGCGCCTGGCCGACTACGGCTTTCACGCGCCCACGCTGTCCTTCCCCGTCGCCAACACGCTGATGGTCGAGCCGACCGAAAGCGAAACGCTGCAAGAGCTTGACCGCTTCATCGACGCCATGATCGCCATCCGTGAAGAGATCCGCCGCATCGAAAACGGCGGTTGGCCGCAAGACGACAACCCCCTCAAAAACGCCCCCCACACCGCCGCCAGCCTGCTGGCCGCCGACTGGCCCCACCCCTACCCGCGCGACGTGGGCGCCGCCCTGGCCGGCCGCCTGCCCGGCAGCGTCAAATACTGGCCGCCCGTGGGTCGGGTAGACAACGTGTATGGCGACCGCAACCTGTTTTGCAGCTGCCTGCCGATCGAGGACGTGGCAGCCACCCCGCAGCCCACTTCTGCATGAGCGCCACCGGCATCGCCATTGGCCGGATCGGCGCAGTGCGCGTCGGCCCGGCGCGCCCCTACACCCGCCCCGGCAGTTTCAGCGCCATCGACAAGCAGCCCGCCCAAGGCGCGGTGGCCGTGGGCACGCTGGGCCTGGCCGGTGATGAGCAGGGCGACCCGCGCGTTCACGGCGGTGCCGACAAGGCCGTGCATTGCTACGCCCAGGCGCACTACCCCGCCTGGCAGGCCGAATGGCCGGGCGTGGCCGCTTTCCAGCCCGGCGCCTTCGGCGAAAACTTCAGCGTCGAAGGCGCTGATGACGCGCTCGACGAGCACCACGTGTGCATCGGCGACGAGTGGCAGATCGGCAGCGCGCGCTTTGCCATCAGCCAGGGCCGCCAGCCGTGCTGGAAGCTGAACGACCGCTTCGGCATCCCCGACATGGCGCGCCGCGTGCAGGACAGCCTTCGCGCGGGCTGGTATCTGCGCGTGCTGGAAACCGGCCACGTGCAGGCCGGCGACGCCATCCATCTGCTGGCGCGCCCCTGTCCCGGCTGGACCGTGGCCCGCCTGCTGATGCTGATTCGCGACCGCGACTGCACGCCAGCGCAAATGCAGCAGGTGCTGCAGCTGCCGCTGCCCGCCTCGTGGCAGCGGCTCTTTGCACGGCGGCTCGAACAGGGCCAGACCGAGAACTGGACGGCGCGCCTGCAAGGCCCCGAAACCGATAGGCCATGAACACACCCAGCACCCCCCTCGTCGTGCGCCGCGCCGACTACCGCAACCCCGCCGACCGCGCCGCGCTCATCGCCCTGCTGGACGCCTACGCGCAAGACCCCATGGGCGGCGGCGCGCCGCTCGCGGCCGACGTGCGTGCGCGCCTGTGCGACGACCTGGCCGCGCACCCGCTGGCCGCCAGCTTCATCGCCTGGGCTGGCGACGTGCCGGTGGGTCTCATCAACACCTTCGAGGGCTATTCCACCTTCAAGGCGCGGCCGCTGCTCAACATCCACGACGTGGCCGTGCGCCCCGGCCACCGTGGCGCCGGCATCGGCCAGGCCCTGCTGGCCGCGTGCGAGGCGCATGCGCGCGAACGCGGCTGCTGCAAGCTGACGCTGGAAGTGCTCACCGGCAACGCCCCCGCCCTGCGCAGCTATGAGCGCGCTGGCTTCGCGCCCTACCAGCTCGATCCGGCCGACGGGCAGGCGCTGCTGATGCAGAAGCCTTGCACTGTCTGAACGGCCAAAACCGTTGTCAGCACGGCTTGAGTGCCAAGCAAGCTCAGACAACCACCGTGAAGAGTCGAGGAAGACCCAAAGAAACCGCCGCGCATCAGGCGGTTTTTCATGCGTCCATCGGTCTGCCCTGTGTCTGACTGCCGAGCAAGCTGCGCCGCAACTGCCGGGGCGCGGCGCCAAACCAGCGCTGGCAGGCGCGCGTGAGAACCGACTGGTCCGCAAACCCCAGCAGGTTCGAGATGTCGCCCAGGCTGAGGCCGGACTGCGCCAGCAACTGGCGCGCCCAGTCTGCTCTTGCAGCGTCCCGCAAGCCTTCGAAGAGCACGCCCTCGGCGCACAGGCGGCGCTGCAGCGTGCGCGGGTGCTGCTTCAGCACCCGCGCCACGGCGGCCAGGTCGGCCTTGCCCACGCGCATCAGGCTGCCCACCACGGCGCGCACCTGGTCGGCCATCGGCGCATCCCGCCCCGGCGGCTGCCCGATCCCGGGCAGGAAGCGTTCGACGAATTGCTGCAGCAGGCGGTTGTGCCGCGGCAACGGCCGGCGCCAGGCCAGGGGGTCCATGGCAATGCCGTCGAACGTGGAGCGAAAGCGCGGCAGCTGCGCCATGTGGTGCCGGTACTGCGCGCTGCTGCCCAAAGGGGCATGGCGCAGGTGGATGGCGGCCGGACGCAAGGCGCCTTCGGACAGCAGGTCGATCAGCCGGCACAGGTAGGACACGCAGATTTCCGTGATCTGCGGCATCTCCGCCAGGGGCTGCCGCCGGTGGATCACTTCCAGGCATTCCAGCCCCTCACCGGGCGCCATGAAGTTCCGGAAGGTCAGCGCGGGGTTGTGAAAGTGGACGTACTTGTCCACCTGCAGCATGCCTTCGCGCACGGTGGGCGCGGACTGGATGGCCAGGCTGAGCAGGCCCAGGGTGTCCACGCTTTGCAGGGCGCAAAGACGCAGGCCGAAGTCGGGGGCAGCCAGCGCCTTGGGGGCACCCTCGATGGCCAGCGCCACGCAGCGGTAGGGCAGGTAGCGGTCGAGGTCCGTCAGATCGTGCGGTGCCAGGCGGCAGGCGCGCAACAGCGCAGCGGGGTCGCCGCCCAGCGACCGCACCAGTTCATCGAAATGGGCCAGTGCGGCGGCACGCACGAGGCTCGCGCAGGGATCGGCTGGCATCGGTGGAGGCTTTCGGTAATGTCGCGGCAGATCAAAATTCTGTCGTTCAAAAACAAACACCGTCAGAGGGGAAAACCTAGCATGACCCCGCCACATTCACAGGAGACAACCTCATGGCACAACATGTTGACTTTCTCATCATCGGCGCCGGCGTTTCCGGCATCGGCGCGGCCTGCCACCTGCGCCGGAACTTTCCGCAGGGCAGCTTCGCCATCCTCGAAGCCATGGACGGCATGGGCGGCACATGGTGGACGCACCGCTACCCCGGTGCGCGCTCGGACAGCGACCTGTTCACCTACGGCTACAAGTTCAAGCCCTGGCGCGGGCAGTCCATCGCCACCGCAGATGAAATCCGCAGCTACCTGGCCGAGGTGGTCGAAGAAAACGCGCTGGCGCCGCACATCCATTTCAAGCACAAGGTCACGTCCGCCGACTGGTCATCGCAGGACAAGCGCTGGACGGTACAGGTCGTCCGTGGCGACACGAACGAGACGCTCACCTTCACCACCGGCTTTCTCTGGATGTGTGCGGGCTACTACGACCACGGCAAGGGCTACACGCCCGAATGGCCGGGCATGCAGGACTTTCAGGGCCGCATCGTGCACCCGCAGCATTGGCCCAAGGACCTGGACTACGCAGACAAGCAGGTGGTCGTCATCGGCTCGGGCGCGACGGCGGCCACGCTGATCCCGAACATGGCCAACGAAACGGCCCACGTGACCATGCTGCAGCGCTCGCCCACCTTCTTCGCGTGCGAGCCCTGGGCGCATCCGCTGGAAGCGCAGTTGCGCCCGCTCGATCTGCCCGACGAGTGGTTCCACGAGATCATGCGCCGCGCCTTCATCGCCAAGACCGACGAGGTGGTGCGCCTGGCGCGCGATCACAACGACGACCTGCGCGACTTCCTCATGCAGGAAGCCCGCATGCGCCTGCCCGAGGACTACGACGTGGACACCCATTTCAATCCGCGCTACAAGCCCTGGCAGCAACGCATCGCGGTGATTCCCGATGGCGACCTGTTCGCCGCCATCCGCAGCGGCAAGGCATCGGTGGTGACCGACACCATCGAGCGCTTCGACGCCACCGGCATTCGACTAACCAGCGGGCGGCACCTGGCGGCCGACATCGTCGTCACCGCCACCGGCTTTCACATGCAGTTCCTGGGTGGCGTGCCGTTCCGCCTGGATGGCGAGCCGGTCGACTTCACGCAGCACATGACCTGGCGCGGCATCATGGTGCAGGGCATTCCCAACCTGGCGCACACCATCGGCTACTTCCGCTACAGCTGGACACTGCGCGCCGACCTGGTCAGCGACCTGGTGTGCCGCGTGATCGCGCACATGCGAGCACACGGCCACGGCGTCGTCGTGCCCACGCTGGGCGCCGCCGACGCCGGCATGCCGCGCGAGCCCTGGACCGACCCCACCACCGTGAGCGCCGGCTACATGATGCGCGCGCAAGACAAGCTGCCACGCCAGGGCAACCGCTCGCCCTGGCAGGCACCCTGGAAGCACATGCACGAATATGGCGACGAGCGCGCCACCCTGCCGGCCTTGCAGCCGCACGCCGACGAAACCCTGAGCTACCACTGATTCACCCCAAGGAGACCTTGACCATGCCCCTCGATCAACACCTCGCCGCCGTCCTGCAGATGATGGCCGCATCCGGCGCCAAGCCCATTCACGAGAGCACGCCCGAAGAAAGCCGCGCAAGCTACCTGGCGCTGACGGCAGGCTCGCTCACGCCCGAGCAGCGCGTGCCCGTGGCCGACACGCAGGACATCACCGTGCCTGGTGCCGCAGGTGCCATCCCCGCACGCATCTACCGCCCGCAGGCCGCAGGGCCGCGGCCCACCGTGGCGTACTTCCACGGGGGCGGCTACGTGATCGGCGATCTGGCCACGCACGACAACATGTGCCGCGAAATCTGCCGGGGCGCGCAGGCCGTGGTGGTGTCGGTCGCCTACCGTCTCGCGCCAGAACACCCCTTTCCCGACGGCATCGACGACGCCGTGGCAGCCACGAAATGGATCGTGGCGCACGCGGGCGAGCTGGGCGGCAACAGCACCGTGGCGGTAGCGGGCGACAGCGCGGGCGGCAACTTCGCCGCCGTGGTGGCGCAGCAGCTGCGCGACGCGGGCTTGCCACTGGCGGCGCAATTCCTCATCTACCCCGCCGTGGACCACGCAGCGGCGGTGTACCCCAGCATCGAGCAGAACGCCAAGGGTTATTTTCTTGAGCGGGACACGATGGCCTGGTTCATCCACCACTACCTCGGCGGCCACACCGACACGATGGACCCGCGCCTGGCGCCGCTGCAGGCCCAAAGCCTTGCCCATCTGCCGCCCGCCGTGGTCGTGACGGCCGAGTTCGACCCGCTGCGCGACCAGGGCGCGGCCTATGCCCAGGCGCTGCGCGCAGCAGGCGGGCAGGCCGAACTCATCGAAGGGCCGGGCATGATCCACGGCTTCTTCGACATGGGCCGCTGGTCGCCCGCCGCGCAGGCGCTCATCACGCACAGCATCGAGCGTTTCGGATTGCTCCTTAAAAAATAGCTGTTTGCGCATATATCGAAGCCAAGGTGGACGAAGGCCTGGGCCAGCGCGATGAGCTGCTCAACGAACGGGATGAGCTGGACCGCGCGGCCAACGGCATCACCGTGCCCCTGGCCCACGCCGAAGAGCTGTTCGCGCTGCGCCACAACATCGACCGCGCCCGCCGCCGCCTGCTGACCAAGCGGCCGGGGTAACGGCCCTGCGCTCCCGGGGCATGCACGAACCCTGCAGGGCTGTGCATGCACACATCGTGCGGTGTCAGACAGCCTTGGATTTCTACTGCGCTCTATTGGCCAAGATTCATTGAGGAATGTTGCTAGGGGGTATATGCCGCCAGCGCCCATCCTTCGGGCGCTGGCAGATAGATGGTGCGGGGGTATACACCTGCTCTCAGAACCGTGGACTGGGCAGCGCGCATGCGAAACCCAGCTTCTTGCCAGCGCCGCACGCTGGGTTTCGCATGCGCTCTACCCAGCCTACGCTACGGGCGGCAGACACATACTCTCAAGCTACCTATCCGTCAGCGCACTGTTTAAGGGCATTTATGACATATACCCCCTGCAAACTTCACTCCGCAACCACTCACACCATAGCCTGCAGCCGCACCCAGGCATCAAACTGCTCACCCGTCACATGCCCCAACGCCAGCGCCGCCTCGCGCAGGCTGCTGCCTTCGGCATGCGCCTTCTTGGCGATTTGCGCCGCCTTGTCGTAGCCGATGTGCGGGTTCAGCGCCGTCACCAGCATCAATGAGCGGGCCAGCAGCTCGTCGATGCGGGCGCGGTTGGGCTCGATGCCTGCGGCACAGTGCTCGTTGAAGCTCACCATGCCGTCGGCCAGCAGGCGCACGCTTTGCAGAAAGTTGTGCGCCACCAGCGGGCGGAACACGTTCAGCTCGAAGTTGCCCGACGCGCCGCCGATGTTGATGGCCACGTCGTTGCCCATGACCTGCGCGCACAGCATGGTCAGCGCCTCGCACTGCGTGGGGTTCACTTTGCCGGGCATGATGGACGAGCCGGGTTCGTTCTCGGGGATCGAGATTTCGCCAATGCCGCTGCGCGGGCCGCTGGCGAGCCAGCGCACGTCGTTGGCGATCTTCGTCAGGCTGGCGGCCAGCCCCTTGAGCGCGCCGTGCGCGTAGACCAGCGCATCGCACGCGGCCAGCGCTTCGAACTTGTTGGGCGCGGTGACGAAGGGCAGGCCCGTCAGCCGCGCCAGCTCGGCGGCGGCGGCTTCGGCATAGCCCGTGGGCGCGTTCAGGCCGGTGCCCACGGCGGTGCCGCCCAGCGCCAGCTCGCACAGGTGCGGCAGCGCGGCGCGGATGTGCGCGTCAGCGTGGTCAAGCTGGGCCACATAGCCTGAAAATTCCTGACCCAGCGTGAGCGGCGTGGCGTCTTGCAGGTGGGTGCGGCCAATCTTGACGATGCTGGCAAACGCCTCGGACTTGGCTTGCAGCGTGGCGCGCAGGCTGGCGAGGGCGGGCAGCAAATGGCGTGTCAGCGCCTCGACCGCCGCCACGTGCATGGCCGTGGGAAACACGTCGTTGCTCGACTGGCTCTTGTTCACGTCGTCATTGGGATGCACCTGCCGCCCATCGCCCCGCGCGCCGCCCAGCAGCTCGCTGGCGCGGTTGGCGATGACTTCGTTCAAGTTCATGTTGGTCTGCGTGCCCGAACCGGTCTGCCAGACGACCAGTGGAAACTCATTGGCATGCCGCCCAGCTAGAACTTCATCGGCAGCGGCCACGATGGCGTCTGCCTTCTTGCCATCCAACAGCCCCAGCCCCTGATTGACCACCGCCGCCGCACGCTTGACCCGCGCCAGCGCATGAATCAGCTCGCGCGGCTGGCGTTCGCCGGAGATGTGAAAGTGGTGCAGCGAGCGCTGCGTTTGCGCGCCCCACAGGCGGTTGGCGGGCACGTCGATGGGGCCGAAGGTGTCGTGCTCGGTGCGGGTGGTTTTGTCGGTGCTGGGCATGGGTGGCCTGTCAAAATGGAGGGCTGTCAGTCACGTTAGCAGAGCGGCGCAGCGCCTGCTGCTGCCCACCCCAAGCCCCAAGGACCCACGCATGACCACCATCCGCCAGAGCGACCTGATCGAATCCATTGCCGCCGCGCTGCAATACATCAGCTACTACCACCCCGCCGACTACATCGCGCACTTGGCGCGCGCCTGGGAGCGCGAGCAAAGCCCTGCCGCCAAGGACGCGATGGCGCAGATCCTCACCAACAGCAAGATGAGCGCCACCGGCCATCGCCCGATCTGCCAGGACACGGGCATCGTCAACGTGTTCCTGAAAGTCGGCATGGACGTGCGCTGGGAGGGCTTCACCGGCAGCCTCGACGACGCCATCAACGAAGGCGTGCGCCGCGGCTACGACCTGGCCGAAAACAAGCTGCGCGCCAGCGTGGTGGCCGACCCGCAGTTCGCCCGCAAGAACACCAAGGACAACACGCCCGCCGTCATCGTCACCGAGATCGTGCCCGGCCACACGGTGGATGTGACCGTGGCGGCCAAGGGCGGCGGGTCGGAGAACAAGAGCAAGATGGCCATGCTCAACCCCAGCGACAGCGTGGTCGACTGGGTGCTGAAGACGGTGCCGACGATGGGCGCCGGCTGGTGCCCGCCGGGCATGCTGGGCATCGGCATCGGCGGCACGGCTGAAAAAGCCGTGCTGCTGGCCAAGCAGTCGCTCATGGAAGACCTGGACATGTACCAGTTGCAGGCCAAGGCCGCCAAGGGCGACAAGCTCAGCCAAGTCGAGGAGTTGCGGCTGGAGCTGTTCGAGAAAGTCAACGCGCTGGGCATTGGCGCGCAAGGCCTGGGCGGGCTGACCACGGTGCTGGACGTGAAGATCGCCCTGTACCCGACGCACGCCGCCAGCAAGCCGGTCGCCATGATCCCCAACTGCGCCGCCACGCGCCACGCGCACTTCGTGCTGGACGGCAGCGGGCCGGTCTACCTCGACCCGCCCAGCCTCGATTTGTGGCCCAAGGTCGACTGGACGCCCGACACCGAAAAAAGCCAGCGCGTCAACCTGGACACGCTGACCAGGGAGGAAGTCGCCAGCTGGAAGCCCGGCCAAACCCTGCTGCTCAACGGCAAGATGCTGACGGGCCGCGACGCCGCGCACAAGCGCATTCAGGACATGTTGGCCAAGGGCGAAAAGCTGCCGGTCGATTTCACCAACCGCGTCATCTACTACGTCGGCCCGGTCGACCCCGTGGGCGATGAAGCCGTTGGCCCCGCCGGCCCCACCACCGCCACGCGCATGGACAAGTTCACCGACATGATGCTGTCGCAAACGGGCCTCATCGCCATGATCGGCAAGGCCGAGCGCGGCCCCACCGCCATCGAGGCGATCAAGCAGCACAAGAGCGCGTACCTGATGGCCGTGGGCGGCGCGGCCTACCTGGTCAGCAAGGCCATCAAGACGGCGAAGGTGGTCGGCTTTGAAGACCTGGGCATGGAAGCCATCTACGAATTCGATGTGGTCGACATGCCCGTCACGGTCGCCGTCGATGCCGGCGGCACCAGCGCCCACATCACCGGCCCGGCCGAGTGGGAAAAGCGCATCGCCAGCGGTGAGTTCAAGGGCATTGCGCTGGCCAGCGCCTGACAGCGCCATCGCCATGCAGGAAGCCCCCAACCTCGTCATCGGCTTCGGCAAGGCCGGCAAAACGCTGGCGGCTGCCCTCGCCCAGCGCGGCGAAGCCGTCACGCTGATCGAGCGCAGCCCCGACATGTTCGGCGGCACCTGCATCAACGTGGCGTGCATCCCCACCAAAGCGCTGATCCACGGTGCCGAAACCGGCACGCCCTACCCGCCCGCCTGGGCCGCCAAGAACACGGTGGTCGACACCCTGCGCGAGAAGAACCGCGCCGCGCTGCTGTCGCATCCACAGGTCAGCCTGATCGTGGGCGAAGCGCGCTTCATCGACGCGCACACCGTCGCCGTGCAAGGGCCGTCAGGCGAAGAACAACGCCTGCGCGCCGCGCGCATCTTCATCAACACCGGCACCGTGCCCGCCGTACCGCCGATCGAGGGCGTGGCCGATTCAAAGCGCTGCTTCACCAGCACCACGCTGATGGCCCTGCCCGAGCGGCCCGCGCGCCTGGTCATCGTCGGCGGCGGCTTCATCGGCATCGAATTCGCCAGCATGATGGCCTGCTTCGGCAGCCAGGTCACGCTGCTGGAAGGCGGCCCCGCCTTCTTGCCGCGCGAAGACGAAGACGTGGCCGCCGCCCTGCGCCAGCAGCTGGAGCGCGCCGGCGTGCGCATCGTCACCGGCGCGCGCACCACCCACGTGCAGGATGTGAACGGTGCCGCGCAGGTGGATTACGAAGCCGATGGCAGCACACACCAGTTGCGCGCCGACGCCGTGCTGCTGGCCACCGGCCGCGTGCCCACCACCGCCGCGCTCGATTTACCCGCCGCCGGCATCGCCACCGACGCGCGCGGCTTCATCCAGGTCAACGATCAGCTGCAAACCAGCCAGCCGCACATCTGGGCGCTGGGCGACATCAACGGCGGCCCGCAGTTCACCTTCATCTCGCTGGACGACCAGCGCATCGTGCTCAACCAGCTCACTGGCGGTGCCTACACCTCGCGCGCCGAGCGCCCGCAATGGGCCACCTGCGTATTCACCACCCCACCGCTGGCCCACATCGGCCTGCGCGAGCGCGAGGCACGCGCACGCGGCATCGACTTCCGCGTCGCCAAGCTGCCCGCCGCCGCCGTGCCCAAGGCCCGCATCCTGGGCCAGACCGAAGGCTTTCTGAAAGCCTTGGTCGATGCCAAGACCGGCCAGATCATCGGCTGCACCCTGCTGTGCCCCGAGGCGCACGAAGTCATCAACACCGTGCAAGTCGCCATCAACGCCGGCCTGCCCGCCAGCACGCTGCGCACGGCCATCTACACCCACCCCTCGATGACCGAGGCGTTGAACGACTTGTTCGCGGGTGTGTGAAACACCCCCTGAGCCGCTTCGCGTCTTCCCCCTCTGGCTTCGGAGAGGGACGGTACCAGTGGCCGGTGCACGCCCGGCCACGGCACCCGCGAATGCCTTGGCTGCCGCAGCCGTCAGGCTCTTTTATTGATTTGAAAGCCATCGACTTGAGCGCGCTTGCCTGCATCGTCATTCCCGCGAAAGCGCATAGGCGCTAACCAAACAAGCATGTGGCCTCATTCAACCCCGTCATTCCCGCGCAGGCGCATCGGCGCCAACTTAACGGAAACGGGGCCCAAAAACTTTCCCGTCATTCCCGCGCAGGCGGGAATCCAGGGGCCCTCAAACAGCACAGCAGTCTGCACAGCCCGTCTGGATTCCCGCCTGCGCGGGAATGACAAATCGTTCAAGCTGCCTGTTTTCGGAGCAATAAAGCATTCTCTTTTTTTGCGTCCTCTGCGTCCGGCTACCGGATGTTTTTCGCCTTCGGATCAACCACTCACATGCCCACTCCAGCCCCCATCGGCGTGTTCGACAGCGGCATCGGCGGCCTGAGCGTGCTGCGCGCGCTGCTGGGCGAGCTGCCGCACGAGCGCTTCGTCTACCTGGCCGACAACGCCCACGCGCCCTATGGCCAGCGCGGCGACGACTACGTGCTGGCGCGCTCCCGCGCCGTGCTGCACGAATTGGTGGGCGGCCACCGCATCAAGGCACTGGTCATCGCCTGCAACACCGCCACCGCCGCCGCCGTGCACCTGCTGCGCGCCGAATGGCCGCAGCTGCCCATCGTCGGCATCGAGCCGGCGCTCAAGCCCGCCCTGGCACACACGCGCACTGGCCACGTCGCCGTGCTGGCCACGCACGGCACGCTGGCCAGCGGCAAGTTCCAAACCTTGCGCCAAACCCTGGGCAGCACTGCGCGCGTCACGCTGATGGCCTGCAACGGCCTGGCAGATGCTATTGAAAAAGAAGCTGTCAGCGCAGATCCAACAGGCGCCGACGCCCTGATTGGGCAATATCTTTCGGCACTCGGGCCATTGGGCGACGCCCCCGGCCACATCGACACCGTGGTGCTCGGCTGCACCCACTACCCGTTGGCAGCCGCGCAGTTCCAGGCCCAACTGGCGGGCCGCGCCGTCACCCTGATCGACCCCGCCCACGCCGTGGCGCGCCGCACCGCCGACGTGCTGGCTGCGCACGCGCCGACCGGCGCATCCGCTCGGGCGTCGGCCAACCGCACCCGCGTTCAACTGCTGAGCAGCGGCAGCGCCGCCGGGCTGCAAGCCGCCGCCGAGCGTTGGCTGTCGCTGCGGACGTGAGCGCGCGCCGATCGTCTCAGCGTTTCGTCGTTGAAAGGAAGTCCCCCAGGTGGCTGTGGGGGCGGCCTTCGCCGCGCCCAGCCAGAAACCCCATCACGGCCAAGGCCGCTGCCACATGGGGAGGATGAGAAAGAAATCAGAGGGAGGGGTATACGCCGCCAGCGCTTGTTTGGCGGGCGCTGGCAGACACCTTATAGGGGAGTATACAAAACAGCGCGAATGACTCAGTGCAGATGACGGGGCCGACGACCGCCGCCATGACCGGGCGCACCACCGCTGCCGGGGCTGCGCGGCTTGCCCAGATCGAGTGAGCTGGTCAGTGCCGAATAGCGGCCTTCGAACAGCCTGTCTATCTCGCCCACCACGCCGCCCAGCTCGGCACCGTCAAAGTGGCGCTCCATCAGGGCCACCACGTCCTCCACCAGCAGATTGCGCTGCGCCTGCATGATGGCCTGCGGCGTGGGGCCCACGAACAGCAGCACGAAGTCGTCGCGCGACTCGCGGCCCTGGTCTTCATCCTCATCGTCGAACTCGGCGTCGTAGAACGTGACCTCGACCTGCGAGCCTTCAGCCGACAGCTCATTCAGGTTCATGCACAGATCGTCCAGCTGGTGGCGAAAGTCATCGTCGCCGCTGAGCGTCCAGCACATCTGCAGCAGATGCTCGCGCGGATCGAAGCGGATGCCCGGCTCGTCCTCGTACAGGCTGGCTGCGCCATCGGCCAGCGAGCGTGCGCCAGCGTATTTCCAAAGGGGTTTTAGCGCGTCGTGCAGGGCGTCAAAGCCCACATCGGCGCGCAGTTTCACGTCGCCATGCACGTGAATTTCAAAAGGTGCATCTTCATGGCTCATGGCGTTTTCCTTCTCTGGTGCCCCGGGCCGGGGTCGAACCGGCACGCCCCCTTTCGGGAAAGCGGCGGATTTTAAGTCCGCAGTGTCTACCAATTTCACCACCGGGGCCCAACGCGCATTGTCGCAGCCCCGACGGCTACGCCGCGCCGGGGGCGAAAAATGGGTCAGGGGAAAGGTGGAGGCGCGATCCGGAGTCGAACCGGACTAGACGGATTTGCAATCCGTTGCATAACCGCTTTGCTATCGCGCCGTATGGATACAAAAAAAAAGAAGCTCTGGCTTCCCTTCTTTGCTGCGACCGGCCTGATGACCAGTGGCGAATTGGGATGGCAAGCGAGTCAGAGACCAATGCACCAACCCTTTGCTTTCCCTGATCACTTCCCTTGCCGGGGTGATCAGCAAAAACGCAAAGTGTAGCGCCATTTTCAGCCCTCGGCAACAAACTTGGAAGGCATTGTGCGCACAGCACCGGCTTGCGCCGGGGCTGTGCACGCCTTCAGGCTTTGTCGCTGACGAGTTTGACCACGCTGGAAAAGTCCAGGCCACCGCGACCGGCCTGCTTGTTCAACGCATAGAGGTTGCGCGCCAGCTCGCCCAGCGGGATCGCCGCGCCCACACCCATCGCCGCCTCGACGGCCAGACCCAAGTCTTTCAGCATCAGGTCGTTGCCGAAGCCGCCGGTGTAGCCGCGCGAGGCTGGCGCGTTTTCCAGCACGCCGGGCCAGGGGTTGCACACCTCGGTGGCCCAGCTTCGGCCGGTGCTGACGGCCATCATCTGCGACAGCGCCTTGGCATCCAGGCCGTGGGCGACGCCCAGCGCCAGCGCCTCGCCGGTGACCGCCATGATGACGCCCAGGGCCATGTTGTTGCACAGCTTGGCAACCTGACCTGCACTGTGCTCGCCCATGTGGAAGATGTTCTTGCCCATGGCTTGCAGGACGGGCCGCGCGCGCTCCAGCGCCGCAGCGTCGCCGCCGACGATGAAAGTGAGCGTGCCAGCGATGGCACCTGCCGTGCCGCCGGAGACCGGCGCGTCGATCATCGCCACGCCGCGCGCAGCGGCCGCCTGCGCCACCTTGAGCGCCGACGCCGGTGCAATGGTGCTGCAATCGATGAGCAGCGTGCCTGCGGGCAATTGGGGCAACAGGCCAGCCTCGCCCAGATACAGCGACTCGACATGGCGGCTGGCGGGCAGCATGGAGATGACGATCTCGGCCTCTTTCGCGGCCTCGGCAGCCGAAACGGCGATGCGCACGCCCGGCTGCTCCGCAGCCTTGGCGCAGGCATCGGAGCTCAAATCGAAGGCGTGGACGGCGTAGCCTGCCTTGGCGAGGTTGACGGCCATCGGCCCGCCCATGTTGCCCAGGCCCAGAAAGGCGATGCGAGGTGTGGTCATGTTTTGTCTCCGTTGGTGATGTCGTTCAGCGCAGGTCTGCAAGCGGGTTCACGCCGTGCGGCTGCAAGTGGGCGTCCACGCGGGCGTGCCAGCCCGCTTCGTCCAGCGCGTCGAGGGTGGCGGGTTGCCAGCGTGGCTGCTTGTCCTTGTCCACCAGCAGCGCACGCACGCCCTCGGGGAAATCCGGGTGCATGCAGCAGCCCACCGATGCCTGCCATTCAAGACGAAAAACCTCGGCCAGCGAAGCGTGGCGCAGCCTGCGCTGCAAGGCCAGGGCCAACTGGGCCGAGCTGGGTGAGCCTTTGGCAAAGGCGCTGCCCGCCTGCGCCAGCCACGGATCGGGGTCTTGCGACAGCGCACTCAGGCCCACCGCCAGATCGGACACGCGCTGGTGCCTGCCCATCAGCTCGCGAATGCGGCCCAGGTGCTGGCGCACGGGCGAAGCAGGCAGCGCATCCGGCGTCAACGCTTTGGCTTGCAGGAGCCTGCTCAGTGCGGCGCGGTCGGCACCAGCATCACCCTGCCAGGCCGCCGCTTCGATGGCGTGCAGCACCGTGCCCTGGTCTTCGTGCCGCAGCGCGAAATCGGCCAGCTCAACCGCCAGCGCATCGGCGGCGTTGAGCGAAGCGCCCGTGAGCGCCAGAAACTCGCCCAGCCCGCCTGGCAGGCGCGCAAGAAACCAGCTGCCGCCCACGTCTGGATACAAGCCGATGGTGATCTCGGGCATGGCCAACCGCGTCTTCAGGGTGGCCACGCGGTGCGAGGCACCGGCCATCAAACCAATGCCGCCGCCCATCACGATGCCGTGACCCCAGCACACGAAGGGCTTGGGATAGGTGTGGATGAGATGGTCGAGCCGGTATTCGCACTCGAAAAAAGCAGCGGCCTCGGTCGGCACCTGGCCTGGCGGCGTGGCCTTGATGGCGTGGTACAGGCCCACCACGTCGCCACCGGCGCAAAAAGCCTTGTCACCCACCGCGTCGAGCCAGACACCGGCTATCTGCGGATCGGTTGCCCAGGCGCGCAACTGCGTGTCGAGCAGGTCGACCATGGGCAGCGAGAGCGCGTTCAGGCTCCCCGGCGCATTCAGCGTGGCGCGGCCAAAGCGGTGTCCACCGGCGGTCGTGATCTCGGAAAACAGGACAGGTGCATCACTCATCGGTCGTTCTTTCGTGGTGGCATGCGCCGCAGGCCAAGGCGGCCGGAAATGGTGAAGAGGCGGCTCAGCGGATCGCCTCGCCCGCGTCTTCCTGCAGCACACGGCGAGAGACGATGACGCGCATGATTTCGTTCGTGCCTTCGAGGATTTGGTGCACACGCGTGTCGCGCACCAGCCGCTCCAGCGGAAACTCGTTCAGGTAGCCATAGCCGCCGTGCAATTGCAGGGCTTCGTTGCAGACGGCAAAGCCGGCATCGGTGGCAAAGCGCTTGGCCATGGCGCAGTAGGTGCTTGCCTCGGGATGGCCGGCGTCCAGCTTGCTGGCCGCCAGGCGCACCATCTGGCGCGCGGCCACCAGCTCGGTGGCCATGTCCGCCAGACGGAACTGCAAGGCTTGCAGGCTGGCCAGCGGCTTGCCGAACTGCTGGCGCTCATGCACGTAGCGCCGCGCGGCATCCAGCGCGCCCTGCGCTGCGCCCACCGAGCAGGTGGCGATGTTGATGCGCCCGCCGTCCAGCCCCTTCATCGCGATGCGAAAGCCCTCGCCTTCCTTGCCCAGCAGGCACTCCGGGCCGACGCGAACGTTGTCGAAGGCGATGGCGCGGGTGGGCTGGCTGTTCCAGCCCATCTTGTGTTCCTTCTTGCCATAACTGATGCCCGGCGCATCGGCTGGCACGGCGAAGGCGGAGATGCCCGCTGGCCCTGCGCCGCCGGTGCGCGCCATCAACACCAGCACGTCGGTGGCACCCGCGCCGGAGATGAAGGCCTTGCCACCGTTGATGACCCAATGCGCGCCATCGTTTTCAGCCCGCGTTTTCAGCGCGCCCGCATCAGAACCGGCGCCGGGCTCCGTCAGGCAATACGAAGCGAGCTTGCGCCCGCTGGCAAGGTCCTGTCCCCAGCGCTCGCACACCGCATCGCTGCCCCAGGTGCCCAGCATCCACGTGGCCATGTTGTGGATGGTGATGAAGGCGGTGGTGGACGGGTCGACAGCGGACAGCTCTTCGAAGACGACGGTCGCGTCCAACCGTGGCAACGCCAGACCGCCAATGCGCTCTGGCGCATACAGTCCGCAAAAACCCAGCTCACCTGCCGCCGCAATGGCCTCGCGCGGAAAAACCTGTTCGCGGTCCCACTGGGCGGCCAGCGGTGCCAGTTCGCTGATGGCAAATGTGCGTGCGGCTTCCTGGAACGCACGCTGTTCCTCGTTCAGTTCAAAGTCCATCGTTGTGCCCGTTCGGTCTGGTGGATCCGAAAGCCAAAAACCCAAGCGACACCCAGGCAGCCGAGCCAGTTTCGACCGCCGGGTGCAGAGCCCTCAAGAACGCGCTCTACTTCAAGCTGATGGTGGTGTTCACGCCTGCACCGGTGGTGCTGTCGTCAAACCAGCGTGCCGTCACGGTCTTGGTCTGCGTGTAGAACATCACCACCTGCTTGCCATAGGGGCCAAGGTCGCCCAGCTTGGATGCACGCGAGCCGGTGAACGAGAACAGCGGCACCGGCACCGGAATCGGCACGTTGATGCCGACCTGCCCCACGTCGATGTCTTCTTGGAACTTGCGCGCTGCCGCACCCGACTGCGTGAAGATGGCGGTGCCGTTGCCGTTGGGGTTGTCGTTGATGAAGTTGATGGCTTCGTCAATGTCCTTGGCGGCGGCCAGGCACAGCACGGGGCCGAAGATTTCCTGGTCGTAGATCGCCATGCCGGGCTTGACGCCCGAGAAGATCGTCGGGCCCACGAAGTTGCCCTTGTCGTAGCCCGGCACCTGCAACTGGCGGCCATCAAGCTCCAGCTTGGCACCATCGGCCACGCCGCGCTCGATCAGGCCTTCGACCCGGCTCTTGGCAGCGCAGGAGATGAGCGGGCCCAGGTCAGCGCCTTTTTCCGTGCCGCCGCTGACCTTCAGGCCCTTGGCCTTGGCGACCAGCTCGGGAATCCACTGCTGGGCTTCGCCCACCAGCACCGCCGTAGTCAGCGCCATGCAGCGTTGGCCGGCCGCGCCAAAGGCGGCACCCGCCAGGGCATTGAGCGTTTGCTCCTTGTTGGCATCGGGCATGACGATGGCGTGGTTTTTCGCGCCCATCATGCATTGCACGCGCTTGCCGGCCAGGCTGGCGCGGTTGTAGACATGGGTGCCCACCCTGGTGGAGCCGACGAAGCTGATGGCCTTGATGTCCTTGTGGTCGCAGATGGCGTTGACCACGTCCTCGCCGCCATGCACCACGTTCAGCACCCCGGCCGGAATGCCCGCTTGCAGCGCCAGCTCGCACAGGCGCATGGTCACCATCGGGTCTTGCTCCGAGGGCTTGAGCACGAAGGTATTGCCGGTGGCAATGGCCATCGGGAACATCCACAGCGGAATCATGGCCGGAAAGTTGAACGGCGTGATGCCTGCGCACACGCCCAGCGGCTGCAGCAGGGTGTAGGTGTCCACGCCGGTGGCCACGTTGTTGGCCAGCTCGCCCAGTTGCAGGTTGCCGATGGCGCTGGCGTGCTCGACCACCTCCAGGCCACGGAACACGTCGCCCTCGGCGTCGGGCAGCGTCTTGCCCTGCTCAGCCGTCAGCAGCGCGGCCAACTCGCCCATGTGCTCGCGGATGAGCTGCTGGTATTTCAGGAAGATGCGTGCGCGCGTGCCGATGGCCGACTTGCGCCAGGTCTTGAAGGCGGCCTTGGCGGCGGCGGTGGCCGCGTTCACCTCATCCGGTGTGGCGAATGGCACGCGGGCCAGCACCTCCTGCGTCGCGGGGTTGACCACGTCGCGCCACTCGGTGGTCTTGGATTGGACGAATTCACCATTGATCAGCAACGGCACACGGGGCAGGTCATCACGGCTCACAGCTTGTCTCCTCGACAGGTCGGTTAATTTCACACAGAATATATACACACATTTCACATCCATCAAGCGCTGAAGGGTGTGAAAAGGCAATGCTGCAAATCACTTCACAGCTTATTTGTGAAATCTGTAAATCCTGCGAAATCAGACACCTCTGGCCGCAAGCTCTTCGTGGGCCCGCGCCTGCGTCGGCTGCGCGAGCAACTGGGCTGGAACCAAAGCCAACTTGCGGCCCGGCTGGCGCTGTCGCTGAGCTACGTCTCCCAGATCGAGACCAACCAACGGCCCGTCACCGCCAGCGTGCTGCTCAAGCTGGCCGAGGTCTTTGGCGGCGATGTGGCGCAGTTTTCCGAAGAGCAGGACAAGCGGCTGCTGGCCGAGCTGGGCGCCGCCTTGAGCGACCGCACCTTGGGCCATGAGCCGCCGCATGCCGCGCAGTTGGCCCGCCTGGTCGAGCAAGCGCCCGAGCTGGCCGAAGCCTACGTGGCGCTCTACCAGCGCCATCAGCGCCTGCGCGACGAACATGCCCAGTTCATCGACCGCTTTTACGGTGAGCACTGGCAAGACGCCAGCACCGGCCAGCGCCCCGCCTGGACAGCGCCGCTGCCGCACGAGGAAGTGCGCGACTTCCTGAACCGGCGCGACAACTACATCGACGTGCTGGATCGCCTGGCCGAAACGCTGGTGCAGGAGTTGACCCTCACACCGGCGCAGCGTGCGCCCGCGCTGCGCGAGGCCCTGCTGCTGCGCTGCGGCGTGGGCGTGGAGCCGCTGGCCGATCCCGGCGCCGCTGGCCTGCTGCGCCACTACGACGCGCGCCGCAGGCGCTTGGCTTTACCGCCGCACCTGAGCGATGCGCAGCAAGCCTTTCAGATGGCCACGCAATACGCGCTGCTGGTGGCCACCGACGCCTTTAATGCCGAGCTGCGCGAAGCCGGCTTCTCCGACGAGGCCACGCGCGCGCTGGCGCGCCAAGGCCTGGCGCACTATTTCGCCGGTGCCGTGCTGCTGCCCTACGGCGCTTTTCTGGATGCCGCGCGCCACTGCCGCTACGACGTGGAGCTGTTGCAGCAGCGCTTTCACGTTAGCTTCGAAACGGTCTGCCACCGGCTGTCCACCTTGCAGCGCCCAGGCAGCCGCAGCGTGCCTTTTTACTTTGTGCGGGTCGATCAGGCGGGCAACATCTCCAAGCGCCAAAGTGCCACGCGCTTTCATTTCGCCCGCCACGGCGGCGCGTGCCCGCTGTGGAACGTGCACGAAGCCTTCGCCCAGCCGGGCCGCATCCTGACGCAGACCGTCGAGATGCCTGATGGCAGCCGCTTCTTCGGCATCGCGCGCACCATTGAGCGGCACGGCGGAGGCGGGTTCCGGGCCCAACGCAAGTCGTTTGCCATTGGCCTGGGCTGCGATCTCGCCCATGCACGCGAGCTGGTCTACGCCGATGAGCTGGAGCTGGGTCGCCCCGCCCAGGCCGTGCCCATCGGGCCGGGCTGCCGCGTGTGCCCGCGCGAGTTTTGCGTGCAGCGCGCCTTTCCGCCCGCGGGCAAGCCGCTGGTGGCGGACAACGACCGGGAATGGCTGGTGTCGTACCGATTCAGCCCCGGCTGACGCTGCGGCGGGGCCGCATGCCCTTGTTGCGGCACGGGCCGGTCGCCAGCTTGATGCGCTGCACCTCGTCACCGGAAAACTCGGTGGCCGGCTGTCCCAGGCGCAGATAGCCCAGCCCGATGTCGCGCAGCAGTCGCAGTGGCCAGGCCACAGCGTCTTCATCCGCAAAGAATGCGCTGGCTTGGTCCACGATCGCCAAGCCAAGGCGATCTCTCCCGGCGTCGCCTGTCCTGGTCAAGTATTTCCATACACCCCGATAGGGGTTTCGTGTTGAATCACTG